>JAZJZQ010000606.1:0-11056 GCA_040389625.1 Pseudomonadota bacterium
TTTTTCCAGCACCATGCCGCTGCTGGGCAGGGCCAGGATGAAGGTGGTGGTCATCGCCGTGTTGGGCGAATCGAGGCCGAGGCGGAAGGCCAGCCACAGCGCGCCGAAGGCGGCCAGCATGGCCTTGGCGACGAAGATCCAGCGCTCGCCCTCGCCGGCCCGCCACTGCTGCAGCTGCGGCGCCAGCCAGCTGGCTTGCCACGCCGTTTGCCACGTATCCAGGAACTTCCGCGCTCTGCTGGCCGGGGAGGGAAGGTCGGTGGCGGGAGCGGGGTTCATGGCGGTGGCGGTGGGCTAAGTGTGTTTTTCTAAATTGTTCAGCTGTCGGCTGAACAGGCTTTCAAGCTGCGATACTTCTTCCGGGCTGTAGCCGTCGTAGGCGCGGGTGGTCGATTGCCACACTTCGGGCAGCACCTTCGCTGCCAGCTCGCGGCCGGCGTCGGTCAGCGCGATCATCACGCAGCGCCGGTCGCCGGGACGGTTGCCGCGCGTGATCAGGCCCTGGGCTTCCAGGTCGTTGCACACGCGCGTCAGGTTGGCCGGCTTTTCCATGCAGGCCTCGCCCAGCGTGGAGGCGGTCGACATTTCGTCGTCGGAGCCGTACAGCACGGCCAGCACCATGTAGCTGGCGTCGACCAGGTCGTACTTGCGCAGCGCGGCGTTGGTCAGGTCCTTCATCCGTTTCTGGATGTGGTAAGTCATACGCATCAGGCGCATCAAGTCTTCCGGGAAGTCCGGCACGCGGGCATGGATGTTTTTCAGGCGCTTTTTAGTCGCTTCAAAACTGCTCATTGCCTACTCCTCTGCAAAATCGAAAGGCTTGATTGTACTATCGAAGCGTCACGGCAAATCCAGTTTCACGCCGCCGCCCAGGGCGGCCATCAGTTCGGCAAAGTTGTCCAGCTGGCGGCTGGCCACCTGCGCCTGCTGCTGTTCCTCGTTCAAGAGCGCGATGCGGGCGCCGATCACGCCCACGCCGTCGGTCAGGCCGGCGCGCCAGGCCTGTTCGGCCAGCCCGTGGGCCTGGCGGGCCGTGGCCAGCGCCTGTCCGGCCAGGCGCGCCTGCTCCTGCACGGCGCGGGCGCGGGTGACGGCGTCGGCCACTTCTTCCAGCGCCCGCAGCACGGTGGCGTTGTACTGTTCCACGGCGCCGTCGTAGGCCGCGCTCTGGCCGGCCAGCTGGCTGCGCAGCCGGCCGCCCTCGAACACGGGCAGGCTGATGGCCGGCGTGATGCCGCGCATGGCCGATCCGGCCTCCAGTAAATGGCCGAAGCCCAGCGACTGCACCCCGACAAAGGCGGCCAGGTTGAGGTTCGGGTAGAACTCGGCCTTGGCCACGTCGATGCGCCGGTCCGCCGCCTCCACCCGCCAGCGCTGGGCGGCGATGTCGGGCCGGCGGCCCAGCAATTCGGCCGGCAGCGCCGCCGGCAGGGCCGTCTTCTGGTCCGGGGCCAGGGTCAGCCTGGGCCGGGCGATCGACTCGCCGTCGCCCGGTCCCTTGCCGATCAGTGCCGCCAGCTGGTTGCGCAGCAGGGCGATGGCGGTGCCGATCTGCTCCTGCTCGCGCCGTCCGGCCGGCAGCGTCGTTTCGATGCTGGTCACGTCGATGGCGCTGGCCAGTCCGGCCGCCTGGCGCCGCCGCGTGATGTCGAGCAGGCGCTGGCGCTGCGCCAGGGTGGCCGCCACGTTGTCCTCCAGCGTGTAGTCGAGCGCGAGCTGGATGTAGCTGCGCACGATGGCCGATTCCAGCGCCAGCCGCGCCATCTGCGCTTCGGCCGACGCCAGTTGCGCCTCGCCCAGCGCGGCGGCCAGCGCGCTGCGCTGGCGGCCCCACAGGTCCAGGTCGTAGGAGCCGGACAAGGTGGCCGTGTTCTTCCAGGCGTAGTTGCCGGCCAACGGCGGCGGCACCATGCTGTGCGCCGAATAGAGCTCGCGGTCGGCGCTGGCGTTGGCGTCCACCCGGGGCAGGGTCGCCGCCTCGGCCATGCCGGCCAGGGCGCGCGCCTGGCGCACGCGGGCCTGGGCCGCATGCAGGTTGGGGTTGTCGGCCAGCGCGCTGGCCATCAGCTGGTTCAGTTGCGGGTCCTGCAGCGCTTCCCACCACTGCTCGCGCGGCCAGGCCGCATCCGTCATGGCGCCGTTGATCGCCGCGCCGGCCTTGAGGCTGGCGGTGTCGAGCTTGCGGGCCTGGGGCGCGATGCCGCCCATGTCGGCGCAGGCCACAAGGGTCAGCGCCAGCGTGGCGGCGGCAGCGATACGGGTTGGTGTCATGGCGGCGGCGTGGTGGTGGCGTCAGGTCGGGCCGCGCTTACTTGGCGTAGTGCTTCTTGGTCTGGGCCACGTCGAAGTCCGCTTCCGTTTCCGGGATGGTGCCGTTCTTGCGGGCTTCCAGCAGTTCGGCGATGACCTGGGCGCGGGTCAGGCCGGTGGCGGCCGGACGTACGGCGGCAGCGGCGGCGGCAGCTTGCGTGGACTGGGCGGCGGCGGTGGCCGTAGTGGCGGTGGCGGTGGCCTGCTGTACGGTCGACGACTCGGCCTGGGCGTGGGCGCCGGCGGTGGCCACGGTGGCGGCAAAGGCGAGGGCGGCGGTAATGCGTTGTTTGGCGTTCATGGTAGTTCTCCTGAGTGAGGCAAGCGTCGGCGGCGCCGGCGTGCTTGCGAAATGTGGCGGTACTGACATGATGGCCGGACTGCCACTTACCGGTCGTCTTGACGGGCATCGCTGCCCGTTGTTGATTCATTGAGGTAAATTATATTCGTGAATATTACATTTGTAAATTAAATGTTTCTATCGGGCCGATAGGATTTGTTGATGAGGTCGAACGGCGGGTCAGGCCGGCGCGGGCGGCCGGCGGCGGGAGTGCAGGAGTGCGGGGGAAGCGCCGCGCCTGGAACGGCGCGGCGGGGAGGTGGCGTGGCGGCGTGGCGTTAGCGGTGGCTGGACGAGCCGGCCCACAGGTTGATGCCGCCTTCCTGGGCGCAGGCGTCGATGGCGGCCAGTTCGCCGGCGCTGAACTGCAGGTTCTGCAGCGCCGCCACGTTCTCGCGGATTTGCGCGCTGTTGCTGGCGCCGATCAGGGTGGAGGTGATGCGGGCGTCGCGCAGCACCCAGGCCAGCGCCATCTGGGCCAGCGTCTGGCCGCGGGCGGCAGCGATGTCGTTCAGGGCGCGCACCCGGGCCAGGTTTTCCGGGCTCAGGTGGCCCGCTTGCAGCGAGTCGCCGCCGGGACGGTTGATGCGGGCATCGGCCGGCACGCCGTTCAGGTATTTGTCGCTCAGCACGCCCTGGGCCAGGGCCGTGAAGGTGATGCAGCCTATGCCTTCGCGGCCCAGCGTCTCGAGCAAGCCTTCCGTCTCGATCCAGCGATTGAGCATATTGTAGGAAGGCTGGTGGATCAGGCACGGCACCTTCCAGTCGGCCAGCAGGCGCGCCGCTTCGGCCGTCTTTTCGGCCGAGTAGGACGACACACCCACGTACAGCGCCTTGCCCTGGTGGACGGCGGTGGCCAGCGCGCCCATGGTTTCTTCCAGCGGCGTATCCGGATCGAAGCGGTGCGAATAGAAGATGTCCACATACTCCAGGCCCATGCGCTTGAGGCTCTGGTCCAGGCTTGCCAGCACGTATTTGCGCGAGCCGCCACCCTGGCCGTAGGGACCGGGCCACATGTCCCAGCCGGCCTTGGTGGAGATGATCAGCTCATCGCGGTAGGGGCGGAAATCCTCGCGGAAGTGGTGGCCGAAATTGGTCTCGGCCGTGCCGTAGGGCGGGCCGTAGTTGTTGGCCAGGTCGAAGTGGGTGATGCCCAGGTCGAAGGCCGTGCGCAGCATGTCGCGCTGGGTGGCCAGCGGCGTGGTGTCGCCAAAGTTGTGCCACAGGCCGAGCGACATCAGCGGCAGTTTCAGGCCGCTGCGGCCGCAACTGCGGTATTGCATGGTCTCGTAGCGGTGGCGGGATGCGTGATAAGTCATGGCGTCGGTTCCGGTGATTGGTCGTGAGCTCGATTATAGACAGCGGTGGCGTACGCTGTCGTGCGCCATCGTGCGCGGGGCCGCTCACTCCTCCAAATGTGCAAACTGTCGCGCCGATCGCCGTTTTGTCGCAATCCGGGCGCGCGTCGTGCAAGCCTTTGCCATGATTGCGTTCCTGTTAATAGCACTCATGCCATGTTCAGACTGACATTTTCCATGACCGTGCGCGACTGGCGCGCCGGCGAGTTGCGTTTCCTGCTGCTGGCGTTGACGCTGTCGGTGGCGGCGCTGTCGACCGTGAATTTTTTCGTGGACCGCATGCGCACCGGCCTGGAACGGGACGCGCACCAGATGCTGGCCGCCGACCTGGAACTGGAATCGGACCAGCCGCTCGACGGCGCCTGGTTGGCCGAGGCGCAGCGGCGCGGCCTGCGCAGCGCCGGCACGGTGGCCATGTTCACCATGGCCGTGGCGGGGCAGGGCGAGCAGGCCATGTCGGCGCTGGTGGCGCTGAAAAGCGTGAGCGACGCCTATCCCTTGCGCGGGCGCCTGCGCGTGCGGCTGCAGGACGGCGACGCCGTCAGCGAAACGCCGCCGGCGCCCGGCACGGTGTGGGTCGACCCCACCTTGCTGGCCAGCCTGCGGCTGCAGGTCGGCTCGGCGCTGCGCATCGGCGAGCGCACCCTGACGGTGGCCCAGGTCCTCACGGGCGAACCGGATGCGGGCGTCGCCTTCCTGACGATGGCGCCACGCGTGATGATGGCCAGCGCCGACCTGGCCGCCACCGGCCTGCTGCAGGCGCACGCCATCGCCAACTACCGATTGCTGCTGGCGGGATCGCCGCAGCAGGTGGGCGCTTACGAGCGCTGGGCCAGGCAGCGCATGGCGGCGGCCCCGGCCAGCAGCGTCACCCTGAATACCTTTGCCTCGAAGCGCGGCGACGCCGGCGAGATGCTCGATCAAACCCGGCAGTTTCTGTCGCTGGCGGGCCTGCTGTCGGCATTGCTGGCTGCGCTGGCCGTGGCGCTGGCCGCGCGCCGTTTCGTGCAGCGCCACCTGGATGCCTGCGCCATGCTGCGTTGCCTGGGCCTGACCCAGGCCCGGCTGACGCAACTGTTTCTGCTGGAATTCCTGCTGGTGGGCCTGGCCGGCGGCGCGGCCGGCGTGGCGCTGGGCTACGGCTGCCATTTCGCACTGGTGGGCCGGCTGGGCCAGCTGGCGCCGGCCGGCTTGCCGCCGCCTGGCTGGGCGCCTGCGCTGCAAGGCATGGCGGCCAGCCTGATACTGCTGCTGGGCTTCGCGCTGCCACCCGTGCTCCAGCTACGCAAGGTGCCGCAACTGCGCCTGCTGCGGCGGGAAGCGGCGCCGCCCCAGGCCCGCGCCTTGGGCGCATATGCGCTGGGGCTGGCCATGTTCGGCGCGCTGCTGGCATGGCAGACGGGCGACGCGATGCTGGCCCTGGTCGTCGGCGGCGCCTTCGTGGCCGGCGGCGCGCTGTTCGCCTTGCTGGCCAGGCTGGGACTGATGCTGCTCAAGCGCCTGCGCGCTGGTTTCAACCATGCCGGCTGGCGCCTGGCCGTGACGGACATGCTGCGCCAGCCTGGCGCCACCGTGCTGCAGGTCGGCGCGCTGGCGCTGGGCCTGACCGCCTTGCTGTTGTTGACGGTGGTGCGCGCCGACCTGCTGGCGGCGTGGCTGCGGGCGACGCCGGCCGGCGCGCCGAATCAGTTCGTCATCAACATCCAGCCCGAACAGCGGGCCGCCATCGATGCCCGCCTGCGCGGCTATGGCGCACCGGAACAGCAGGCGCTCACCCGCGCGCGCCTGCTGCGAATCAACGGCCGCGAGGCGCTGCAAGCGGTCGGCGGCGGCCAACAGGCCGGCGGCAGCGATGACGACAAGAGCGCTCCATCGCGCGGGGTGCGGGAAATGCTGGAACGTGAAATCGACATCGGCCACGCGGCTGCGCTGCCGGCGAGCGAACAGCTGACCGCCGGCCGCTGGTATGGTGCAAGCGGAGACCAGGCCGGCCCGCCGGGCATTTCGGTTGAAGAAAAACTGGCGGCCGATCTCAAGCTCAAACCGGGCGACACCCTGCAGTTCGACGTGGCCGGGCAGGCGCTGGAAGCGCGCGTGGCCAACCTGCGCAAGGTGGACTGGCGCGCGCATCAGGTGACGAGCCTGTTGCTGATGCATCCGGCGGCCATGCGCGGCCTGCCCGCCACCTTTGCCGTGGCGGTCCATGTCCCCGCCGGCGACCTGATGTTCGGCACCGGCCTGGCGCGCGACTTCCCCAACCTGACCGTGTTCGACCTGCGCGCCATCATCGGCCAGCTGCAGCGGATGCTGGCGCAGGCGGTGGCGGCGGTGCAGTTCCTGTTCGCGTTCACGCTGGCGTCGGGTGTGTTGGTGCTGTACGCCGCCCTGGCCGGATCGCAGGACGCGCGCCTGCGCCAGGCGGCGCTGTTGCGCGCGCTGGGTGCCACCCGCAGCCGGCTGGCGCAGGCGCAATGGATAGAGCATGCGCTGACGGGCGCGCTGGCCGGCCTGCTGGCCGCGGCCGGCGCCACGCTGGCCAGCTGGGCGCTGGCGCGCTACAGCTTCCACCTGGACTGGAACTGGTCGCCGCTGTTGCCGGCGGCCGGCATGCTGGCCGGCGCCGCATGCGCCCTGGCCGGCGGCTGGCTGGGCCTGCGCAATGTGCTGAACCAGCCGCCGTTGCACAGTCTTCGATCCACCTAGTTCAATCGGGAGAATAAATTTGACCACCATGGAATTTGCCCGCGGCGCCGCCGCGCAGGCGCTGCATCCGGCCATCGCCGTGCGCGGACTGACCAAGACCGTGACGGATGCGGGAGGCGCGCTGACCATCCTGCATGCCGTCGACTTCACCGTGCTGCCCGGTGAAACGGTGGCCATCGTGGGCGCCTCCGGTTCCGGCAAGTCAACCCTGCTTGGACTGCTGGCGGGCCTGGACCTGCCCACGGCCGGCACGGTCGAACTGCAGCACACCGACATCTTCGCGCTGGACGAGGACGGCCGCGCCCTGTTCCGCCAGCAGCACGTGGGCTTTGTGTTCCAGTCCTTCCAGCTGCTGCCCCATCTGACGGCGCTGGAAAACGTGATGCTGCCGCTGGAACTGCGCGGCGACCGCCAGGCACGCGCCAGGGCCGAACATATGCTGGAGCGGGTAGGGCTGGCGGCACGCTTGCGCCACTATCCGCGCTACCTGTCGGGCGGCGAGCAGCAGCGCGTGGCGCTGGCGCGCGCGTTCGTGTGCGAGCCGCCGCTGCTGCTGGCCGACGAACCGACCGGCAGCCTCGATGCGGCCAGCGGCGAAGCGGTAATCGGGCTGATGTTCGAACTGAATCGCGAGCACGGTTCCACGCTGGTGCTGGTCACGCACGACCTGTCGATGGCGGCCCGCTGCGGCCGCACCCTGCACATGCGCGCTGGCCGCCTGGCCGGCGCAGGCCTATCATGAAAGGATCTGGCATGCGATTGACGCTGACTTTGCTGGCTGCGGCGCTGGGCCTGTGCTGCCAGGCGGCGCGAGCGGACGGCCTGGCCGACCTGAAATCGGCCTTGACGCGGCTGCAGGAGCAGGCGCCGCTGAGGGCCACACTCGACACGAAGACTTGGCGCCGGATGGGCGAGGGCAAGGAGGCGGAGGAAATACAGGGCCAGGCCAACGTCGGCATTGAGGACGGCACGCATGGCATGCATCTGTCGTACGGCAAGGACATCCTGGCGCGCATGGACGCCGAATCGCTGGCGCTGGCGCGCAACCCCAACGCCCGTACGCCGACGCTCAATGCCGCGCGCGAATTCAGCCCGACCGACCTGCGGCCCATGATTTCGGCCGCCGCCAGCCTGGCGCGCGTACTGGAAAAGGCCAGCTGGAAGGGCGAGAAGGCCGACACCTGCCAGGGCAAGCCGGCGCGCCTGCTGACGTTCGACGTGGCGATCGATACGCTGAGCGACCGCGACCGCAAGTACGTGAAGGAATTCGACGGCCATCTGTACGTGTGGATCGGGGACGACGGCACGCCGCTGGCCAGCCGCATGGTCCAGACGATGTCGGGCCGCGCCTTCATCGTGATCCGCTTCGAGGCGCGCAACGAGGAGCAGCAGGTGTACGCGCTGGTGGGCGAGCGCCTGGTCAGCGTGCGCAGGGAGAGCTACAACCGCGCCTCCGGTGCCGGCGAGCGCGAAGAGAGCAGGGTGATCAAAACCCTGCAGCTGCAATCGTGAGCGGAAAAACGGCGAGGGCCGCGTTCCGGAGAACGCAGCCCTCGCTTGTGGCCAGCCGCGCGCGGCGGCTGGCCTGATCGTCGCAACTTAGTGTTGCAACTTAGTGTCGCAACTGAGCGTCGCAATTAAGCGAAGTTGGCGCTGGCGAAATCCCAGTTGGCCAGCGCGAAGAACGTTTCCACGTACTTGGCGCGCAGGTTGCGGTAGTCGATGTAGTAGGCGTGTTCCCACAGGTCGCAGGTCAGCAGGGCCTTGTCGGCCGTGGTCAGCGGGGTGGCGGCGTTGGAGGTGTTGACGATGTCGACCGAACCGTCGGCCTTCTTCACCAGCCAGGTCCAGCTCGAACCGAAGTTGCCTACGCAGGACTTGGTGAACTCTTCCTTGAACTTGTCGAACGAACCCCACTTGGCGTTGATGGCGTCGGCCAGCGCGCCGCTTGGTGCGCCTTTGCCGGATGGGGTCAGGCCATTCCAGTAAAAGGTGTGGTTCCACACCTGGGCCGCGTTGTTGAACACGCCGCCGGACGATTTCTTGATGATCTCTTCGAGCGACAGGTTCTCGAACTCGGTGCCCTTGATCAGGTTGTTCAGGTTGGTGACATACGCTTGATGGTGCTTACCATAGTGGTATTCCAGCGTTTCCTTGGAAATGTGGGGCGCCAGGGCGTCCATAGCATATGGCAGTGGTGGCAGGGTATGTTCCATGTTTTTATTCCTTGGTGGATTGAGACGGAAGGTGATTTTTGCTGAAACGGCCACCATTGTAAAGCGGATGCGCCATCGCTGCAGGACTGCGTGCGATTGCTGCGCTTCAACAAAAAACATTACCATGTGTATGGTTATTTCGCCCCGGCTCATCCCGCTGCCACAGGCGCGGCCGCCCAACATAGGCTGCATTTTTCACGCGGCCGGCGCATATAATCGCCACTGCCGATGCGGCCGGACGGCCGGCGCGGCGGGAGACGAGAGGAAATAAATATGCAAGGGGACGTTTTTTCGCATTTTAGCAACGGTCCGCGCCTGCTGGCCGACATCGGCGGCACCAGCGCCAGTTTCGCGCTGGAGACGGCACCCCAGCGGATCGAGGCCGTGTGGGAAACCCAGTGCGCCGACTATCCGACGCTGGGCGCGGCCATCGTCAGCTTCCTGGCCCAGCCGGCCACGGTGGCGGCGGGCGGCTACCAGGCACGCTACGCCGGCATCGCCATCGCCAACCCGATCGACGGCGACTGGGTCACCATGACCAACCACCACTGGTCGTTCTCGGTGGAGGCGGTCAGTTCCCAGTTCGGCCTCAAGTCGCTGGTGGTGGTGAACGACTTCACGGCCCTGGCCAGCGCCTTGCCCTACCTGGCGCCGGAACACAAGCGCCAGATCGGCGGCGGCGCGGCGCGGGCCGGCGGCGTCATCGGCCTGGTGGGGCCCGATGCGGGGCTGGGCGTATCGGGCCTGGTGCCGGCCGGCGAACGCTGGATCGCCATCGACAGCGAAGGCGGGCACAGCACTTTTGCTCCCATGAACGAGCGCGAAATCGACATTTTGCGTTATGCGCGGCGCCACCATCCGCACGTCTCGAGCGAGCGGCTGGTATCGGGCATCGGCATCGCGCTGGCCTACCGGGCGCTGGCAGACCGGGCGCGGGTGGCGGCCGACGACATCGGCACGGCCGAGATCATGGCGCGCGGCCTGCGTGGCAGCTGTCCCGTGTGCGTGGAAACGCTGGAAGCGTTCTGCGACATGCTGGGCACGGTGGCCGGCAACGTGGCGCTGACGCTGGGCGCGAAAGGCGGCATTTATATAGGCGGGCGCATCGTGCCGCAGATGCGCGATTTCTTTGAACGCTCCGGTTTCCGCGCCCGTTTCGAAGACAAGGGCCGCTTCTCCGACTATCTGGCCCACATCCCCACCTTCATCCTGACGGAAAAATATCCGGCCCTGATCGGCATGTCGGCCATGCTGTCGGCAGTGTAGAAACCGGGGCTATTGGTGGTCGAGGTCAGATAAAAACGGCTGCAGGCACCTGAAAGCGCTGGGCTAGTCCTTTGATTTGTCGGACGTTGAGTTCACGTTTGCCACGCAGGATCTCCGACACCACGCCCTGGCTACCGACCTCCGGCAGGTCAGACTGTGTGAGTTGGTGCTGCTCCATCAGGAAGCGCAAGGTGGCTGCAGGTGCTAGCTCTTGCGGCGGATATTTTGCGTCTTCAAAGTCTCCGATCAATGAGCCTAGCGTATTTGCCAGGTCGGCCAGCGCAGAGCGCTCGTCGGCGGCACCCGCATCGAGCAATTGATTCAGCATCGTAATCGCCTCGTCATACTCCGATGGTGTGCGGATGGTGCGCAGCGGAACCAGGGCCGCCAATGCTTGAAAGCGGGCAGTGATTTCATCGATGGTCTTGCGGTCCATTACGGCTTCCATTTGTCATATTCCTTGTGCGAAAAAACATGCCGGACAAATAGTCTTTGCTGAGCGAAATGAATCGCGGACACAATCCGGTACTTGTTGCCACCGATGTCAAATACGTAGTACGGCCCCACTTTGTCGACAGCGTTGAAAGTGGCCTTGATCTCGGCAAAATTTGCGTACGGCCGAGATTCGACGATCTTCCTCCAGGCTTGAAGTGCGTCGCCGGCGGAACGATGGAGTGCGGCGAAATCGGTCAAGGCTTTATTGGAGATTACTCGCATAAGACATTTTATCTCATTTTGAGATTGTCTCGGCTTGTTCTTGCTCAAACTAAGCAGACACCGGGGCAGTGCCCCCCGTTGTTATTCCAGCGCTGGCTGCACCGATGCGATGCCCACTTCGGCGCTGCCTTCGGCCAGCCGCACCG
>JAZJZQ010000606.1:11156-15196 GCA_040389625.1 Pseudomonadota bacterium
GCTGGCTGCACCGATGCGATGCCCACTTCGGCGCTGCCTTCGGCCAGCCGCACCGTGACCGTGGCGCGCGGCTGGAGCTGGGACGGCGAGCGCAGTACGCTGCCCCTGGCGTCCGTGACGATGGCGTAGCCGCGTTCGAGCGTACGCTGGGGATTGAGCAGTTCCAGCTGCGCCGCCAGCGCGCCCAGCGCGTCGCGCCGCTGGCCCAGCTGGGTGACCATGCCCGTCGCGGCCCGGTGCCGCAGCCCGGCCAGCTGCGCCCGGGCGGCCGATACGTCCGGCTTGCGGGCCGCCAGCCGGCCGCCCAGGCGGTCCAGGCCAAAGCGCGCTTGCGTCAGCGGGGCGCGGGTGGCATGCATCATGGCCGTCGACAACGCCAGCAGTTTCAGGCGCTGCTGGCGGATCTGGGCGGCGGGACTGAGCAGACGGCGCGCGTGGCCGTCCAGGGTCTGGGCCGCGTCGCCCTGCACGCGGCGCATGGCGCGCCGCAGGTCGATGGCGTCGGCCCGCAGCGAGGCGAGCCAGTCCGCGCGCGGCGTGGCCGCCAGTTCGGCCGCCGCTGTCGGCGTGGCCGCGCGGACGTCGGCGGCGAAATCGCAGATGGTGAAGTCGGTTTCGTGGCCCACGCCCGATATCACCGGCATGGCGCAGTTGGCCACCGCGTAGGCCACCGCTTCCTCGTTGAACGACCACAGGTCTTCGATGCTGCCGCCGCCCCGGCACACGATCAGCACGTCGCACTCGGCCCGGCGCGAAGCGGTGGCTATGGCGTCCGCGATCCGGTCGCCGGCACCCTGGCCCTGCACCGGCGTGGGGTAGATCACCACCCGTACATGGGGTGCGCGCCGCCGCAGCGCGGTGAGTACGTCGCGCAAGGCCGCCGCCTGCGGGCTGGTGACGATGCCGATGGTGCGCGCGAACATGGGCACGGCGCGCTTGCGGTCCTGCTCGAACAGGCCGGCCGAGGCCAGCTTCTCCTTGAGCCGCTGGAAGGCTTCGAACAGCGAGCCCACGCCGGCGCGCCGTATCGCCTCCACATTGATCTGGTAGTCGCCCCGGGCGCCATACAGCGTGACGAGCGCGCGCACTTCGACCTTGTCGCCTTCGCGCGGGATGAAGCCGGCATATTGGGCCCGGCCGCGGAACATCACGGCCCGCACCTGGGCCGCATCGTCCTTGAGCGTGAAGTACCAGTGGCCGGAACTGGCACGCGTGAAATTCGATACTTCGCCGGCGATCCAGGTGAGCGGGAACGAGCGTTCCAGCAGGCGCGCGACGGCCTGGTTGAGGGCGGTCACCGTCATCACGGGCGGCTGGGGCGGAGCGGTGTCGTTACTGTCTTGGTAGTTCATGAGCGGGCGAAAAAGGAAGCTGTCCACATTGCTGCGCGGAGGTCATGCTTATGTCATATATCACGGTAAACGGCAAGTGTTTTATCCAAGTATATGATTTTAAACGGGAAAGAATGCTGCCCCATTTGCAGGCAGGCAGGAAAAACCCTTACAGATCAAGTACTTTGCGTTTGCCACCGGCGGTTACGCACAAAGTTATCCACAGAAGATGTGCGGAACTTTGTGTGAGCGATAGTTATTTTCGAATTAGTGATTTTATAATGCCTAAAATTTGCGCAGGGAAAGTATATTGTGACAAATCAATGACTTAGTATGGAATCCTGGTCTTTGCGCACACTTTTATCCACAGAA
Source organism: Pseudomonadota bacterium (assembly GCA_040389625.1). Taxonomy (GTDB): domain Bacteria; phylum Pseudomonadota; class Gammaproteobacteria; order Burkholderiales; family Burkholderiaceae_D; genus Rugamonas. Next base: position 12,860 of record JAZJZQ010000606.1, read on the forward strand.
GATGTGCAGAACTTGTCCGCGCCGGCCGTTGCCGCCCACTGCCTGAATAACTGGCAGCCCGGGCCGTGCCTGGTTTTGCACCGGCCGGAATGCCTGCCTTATTTTTGCGCACAGAAATAAATGCTATATAAATCAATGACTTTGCATAGCGTCCACGGCCTTGCGCACAATCTTATCCACACAAAATGTGCAGAAGTGCGGGCTGACGCCGATAGCGTGCCAATATCGCCCTCGTCCAGGACGGCGACGGTGAATAAGCCCCGATCCGGTGGCCGAAACAATCAAATTGCTAGCCATGCCAGTTTTTTACGCATGGTAAGAATTTCCTTACAAATCAAGGACATTTCCTGCAATCACCATCCTTGCTCACAATCTTATCCACATTAAATGTGCAGAACTGCACAGGCTATCGATGCCGCGACAGGGCAGGCGCGACCGCTTATGCACCGGCCGCATCCTGCGTTTTTTTTGCGCATGATAAAAATATCGTTAAATATCAGTTACTTGGAGTATTGGCATATCCCTTGCTAACAATGTTATCCACACTTTATGTGCAGAACTGCCGGCGCGGCCACTTTCGGTGCCAAAACTTTCCTAAATACCATGTGAATAAACAGATAATCAGCCATTGCCGGCAAGATGCTTGTTTTTTGCGCAGGGAAAATTTGTTCTTTCAAATCAATGACTTTGCATGGCATGGCCGGCCTTGCACACAATCTTATCAACAGAATATGTGCAGAAGTAGGCACAACTTTTGCTGGATATATCGGCGTGCAGTAGTCAAAATCTGCAACATTTTTGCGCTTGATAACTAAGGTCTTTTAAATCAAGTACTTGCATGGTGAGGCTGGCCATTGCACACACTTTTGTCCACAGAATTTGTGCAGAACTTTCCTGGCTGTCCACCGGCGGCAGCGGCTGGCGTGAACCAGCCCGCATGGGGAGCGGCTGCCGTTGCGTGGCCTGGTGACGCATGTGGCGGGCCGCCGGCCGTGTTCCGGCCTCGCTGCCGTGTTTTTGTACAGGAAGAAAAAGTCCTTATAAATCAACGCTGTTTCCAATTGCCAATTGGCTTGCCAACAATCTTATCCACAGATTATGTGCAAAACCCACAGCCAGGGCAGGCGCCGGGACGGTGCGCCCGCCACGCGCCACTTGCCGAGTGCGGCCCAACAAGATACATTGCGCCTTCGGGTGGCCACGGAGGCACCCGCCCGGCCGTGCGCGGCGCGCATGGCAAGTTCACAGGTTTTTATTACAGGAGTCCGTTTTGCTCGCCCTTCTACAAGCTGCAGGTTGGCCTATCTGGCTGTTGTTGGTTGCTTCCATCGTGGCGACGGCCCTGATCATCGAGCGCTTGCTGTACCTGCGCCGGGCCCGCATCCTGCCGCGCCAGCTGCTCGACGAGGTGGTGCGGGTCTATCGCGGCGGCAACATCACGTCCGACATCATCGACAAGCTGGAAAAGAATTCGCCATTGGGCGTGGTGCTGTCGGCCGCGCTGCGCAACATCGAGGCGCCGCGCGACGTGATGAAGGAGTCGATCGAGGAGGCCGGCAGCGGCGTGGCCCACACGCTGGAACGCTTCCTGACCACGCTGGGCACCATCGCCAGCCTGGCGCCGCTGATGGGCCTGTTTGGCACCGTGGTCGGCATGATCGAGATTTTCGGTTCGCAGACGAGCAGCGGCGCCAATCCGGCCCAGCTGGCGCACGGCATTTCCGTGGCCCTGTATAACACCGGCTTCGGCCTGGCCATCGCCATGCCCACGCTGGTGTTCTACCGCCACTTCCGGGCCCTGGTCGACAGCTTCGTCATCGAGATGGAGCAGCAGGCCGTCAAGTTCGTCGATGTCGTGCACAGCAAGCGCAAGTAAGCGGAGCCCGGCATGAATTTTCGCAAAGGGCGCGGCCGCGACGACCCCGAAATCAACCTGATCCCGTTCATCGACGTGCTGCTGGTGATCCTGATCTTCCTGATGGTGACCACCACCTACAGCAAGTTCACGGAACTGCAGATCACGCTGCCCACGGCGGACGCGGAGAAGCAGCTCGAGCGGCCGTTCGAGCTCAACATCACGGTCGACGCCAAGGGCAACTACACGATCAACAAGCAGCCCGTGTCCTTCCACGACGTGGCCGGCTTTGCCGCCGCCATGAAGTCGGCCGCGGCCGAAGGGCAGGGCGCGCAGGCCGGCAAGACGCCGGTGGTCATCATCAACGCCGACCAGTTCGCCATGCACCAGATGGTGGTCAACGTGATGGAGGCGGCCCGCATTGCCGGCTACGACAAGCTGACGTTCGCGGCCCAGACCGGCGGCGCCAAGTAAGGGCGCGC
>JAZJZQ010000607.1:0-5545 GCA_040389625.1 Pseudomonadota bacterium
TGGACGACGTGGTGCTGTCGGCCTTCCTGTCCGGCCCCGGCTCCTCGACCATGCCGATCGTGATCTTCTCGCGTGCCCGGCTGGGGCTTGATCCGCGCGTCAACGCCGTCGCCGCATTGACGATCCTGGCGGTGTCCGTGGCCGTCATATGTTCCAGCTTGATGATGGCAAGGGCCGAGCGCCTGCGCCAGAAACAGATTTCCGCTGCCTTCAAGGCAGATACCGAGTAACGCCTACAACAACCGATAATAAAGGGAGTAGCCATGCACTTGATGAAAAAAATCGTAGTCGCCATCGCCATCGCATATCCGGCCATCGCCATGGCCGAGAGCACCAAGGACCTGAAGGCGGAGCTGGAGGCGCTCAAGGCCCACGTGAAGCAGCTGGAAGCCATGATCGAGAAGGTGAGCACGCAGACCGTCCAGGCCAACACCCAGGCCAGGGAAGCGAGCGCCCAGGCGGCGCAGGCCAACACTCAGGCCGTGGCCGCCGCCGCCAGCGCCGACAAGGCCGCGGCGAACACGGTCGATCCGGCCGAATTCAACCGCATCCGCATCAAGACCGAAGCCATCGAGGACGCCCAGGAGGCGAACGGCTTCAAGGGCGTCAAGATTTCCGGCTACGTCGATCCGACCTATCTGTACAACCGCAACGCCAAGACGTCGAGCTTCATGTTCTTCAACAATAACAGCTCGATCAACGGCTCCGGCGAGAGCTTCGGCTACGACAACACCTTCTTCGGCAGCGCCATGCTGACGTTCGAGAAGGAACTGGAGGGCGGCACCAAGCTCAAGATGACCATGATGCCCAGCAAGAGCGCCGGCGCCGGCTACAACTTCGGCAGCCTGGTGCACGAAGCGTCGTTCCTGGTGCCGCTGGGCGACTTGAACACGCGCTTCATCGGCGGCCAGATTCCCGACTGGACCGGCTATGAATTCATCCCGTCCAACCAGAACAAGCTGATCACCCACAACCTGCTGTTCGACTTCTCGGCCGGTAATTTCTACACGGGCGCCGGCATGGAGTTCGTGCGCGGCCAGTGGGACGCCAAGTTCATCGTCGGTAACCTCAACAGCGCCAAGATCGACACGGCGCGCCAGACCACCCCCGGCCTGTTCTACCGTGTCGACTACGCCAAGGGTGAGTTCAACGGCTTCGGCTTCTCCGGCATCCACGCCGGCTTCGACGACCACACCCAGTTCGGCCGCCTGGACCTGATGGAAGTCGACGGCTACTTCACCCGCGGCGACTGGAACGTCCAGGGCCAGCTGGGCTACGGCCGCCAGAAGGCCACCGCCTACAACGGCTACACGGACGACCGCATGCACTGGTGGGGCCTGTCCACGCTGGCTTCGTACAAGATCACGCCGCGCCTGGAAGCGATCGCCCGCTTTGACTTCATCAGCAACAAGAGCAACGGTGGCGGCGTGTTCGGCTCGACCTACGGCGGCACCTGCCAGGACACCACCGGCGCCGACGCCAACTGCCCGGATGGCCGCAACGGCTTCGGTTCCAGCATGAGCTTCGACGGCAGCAACTGGGTGGTGGCAGATCCCACCCAGGGCACCAATCGCTCGGCGCTGTCGCTGGGGTTAAACTATGCCCTGATGCCGGGCGTGAACCTGAAGGGCGAATACCGCTACGACCGTTCGACCGGCAACGTGTTCAAGACCGCGGATGACCAGTATCGCCGCGACAACCATGTGTTCGGCGTGTCGACACTGATCAGCTTCTAAGACAGGAGAGGCAGAGATGACTAGCACACTTTGGCACGAGCGCGCAGCCGCGCTCGCGATTGACGGCCGCGCCTTCATCGGCGGCCAGCGCGTCTGGGCGAAATCGGAGCAGCGCTTCGACAACCTGTCGCCCGTCGACGGGCGCAACCTGGGCCAGGTGGCGCGCTGCGACGGCGCCGACGTGGACCTGGCCGTGGCCGCGGCCCGCGCCGCGTTCGAGGACCGCCGCTGGGCCGGCAAGTCGCCGGCCCAGCGCAAGCGGGTGCTGATACGGTTCGCCGACCTGGTGCAGCAGAACGGGGCCGAACTGGCCCTGCTCGAAACGCTGGACATGGGCAAGCCGATCAAGTACAGCCAGAGCGTGGACGTGGGCGCCGCCGCCAACACCCTGCGCTGGTACGGCGAGGCGATCGACAAGATCTACGACGAGATCGCCCCCACGGCCGACTCCAGCCTGGCGCTGATCACGCGCGAGGCGGTGGGCGTGGTGGCCGCCATCGTGCCGTGGAATTATCCGATGATCATGGCGGCGTGGAAGATCGCGCCGGCCCTGGCGGCCGGCAACAGCGTGGTGCTCAAGCCGTCGGAGAAGTCGCCATTGACGGCCCTGCGCCTGGCCGAACTGGCGCTGGAGGCGGGCATTCCGGCCGGCGTGTTCAACGTGCTGCCCGGCTACGGCCACGAGGCCGGCGCCGCGCTGGCGCTGCACATGGACGTGGACTGCATCGGCTTCACCGGCTCCACCAGGATCGGCAAGCAGATCCTGCAGATGGCCGGCCAGTCCAACCTGAAGCGGGCCTGGACTGAGCTGGGCGGCAAGTCGGCCAACATCGTGTGCGCCGACTGTCCGGACCTGGACGCGGCCGTGGCCTCGGCCATCGGCTCCATCTACTTCAACCAGGGCGAGAGCTGCAACGCGCCTTCGCGTCTGTTCGTGGAAGCGTCTATCCGCGAGCGCTTCCTGGAAAAGGCCCTGGCCATGATGCCCGAGTTCCAGCCGGGCGACCCGCTGGACGAGTCCACCGTGATGGGCGCCATCGTCGACGCCACCCAGCTCAAGACGGTGCTCGGCTACATCGACGCCGGCAAGGCGGACGGCGCCAAACTGCTGTCGGGCGGCGAGCAGGCCCGCACGGCCAGCGGCGGCTACTACGTGCAGCCCACCCTGTTCGACCAGGTGGACAGCGGCATGAAGATCGCGCGCGAGGAGATCTTCGGCCCCGTGCTATCGGTGCTCAGCTTCACCGACATCCACGACGCCGTGCGTCAGGCCAACGCCACACCGTACGGCCTGCAGGCGGCCGTGTGGACGGCCAACATGAGCAAGGCGATCCAGACCGCGCGCGCGCTGCGGGCCGGCACCGTGCACGTGAACCAGTACGACGGCGACGACATCACCGTGCCGTTCGGCGGCTACAAGCAGTCCGGCAACGGGCGCGACAAGTCGCTGCACGCCTTCGACAAGTACACGGAGCTCAAGACCACCTGGATCCAGATTGGCTGAGCGCATGGAGAACGGCGTGCTCCATACCGGCCATCCAGGCCCGCTGCTGCGGCGCGAGGAGGAATTGACGCGCGCCTCCTACTACGAGGCCAGCGTCCGGCGGCCGGTGCCGGAAGCGCCGCTGGCCGGGCGTACCACGGCCGACGTGTGCGTGATCGGCGCCGGCCTGGCCGGCCTGTCGGCGGCGCTCGAGCTGCGCGCGCGCGGCCTGTCGGTGGTGGTGCTGGAAGCGCAGACGGTGGGCTGGGGCGCTTCCGGGCGCAACGGCGGCCAGGCCCTGGTCGGTTACGCCAGCGACGAGGCGGTCGAGCAGCAGCTGGCGCCGGACCAGGCGCGACTGGCCTGGCAGGTGACGGTGGATGCGCTGGCCCTGCTGCGCCGGCGCATCGCCACCCACAACATCGAATGCGATTTCGTGGACGGCTACCTGAGCCTGGCCGTCAACGCCCGCAAGGCGGCCGCGCTGCGCGCCTACACGGAGCAGCTGGAACGGGCCTACGGCTACGCCATGCAGCCCATCGCGCCGGAGGAGGTGGGGTCCTGGATCGCCAGCGGGCGTTTCCATTCCGGCGCGTACGACCCGCAGTCCGGCCACCTGCACCCGCTCAAGTACTGCCTGGGCCTGGCCCGGGCCGTGCGTGACGCGGGCGCGCGCATCCACGAACGTTCGGCCGTGGTGCAGGTGCAGCGCGGCGCCAAACCGCTGGTGCGCACGGCCGGCGGCGAAGTGGCGTGCGACTTCGTCGTCATGGCCGGCAACGTCTACCTGAACGAGTACGGCAAGGCCGTGGCGCCCGACGTGGGCGCGCGCATCATGCCGGTGGGGACTTACATCATCGCCACCGAACCGATGGAGGCGGCGCGCGCCGAGGCGCTGATCCGCCGGCGGGCCGCCGTGTGCGACACCAATTTCGTGCTCGACTACTTCCGCCTCACGGCCGACAACCGCATGCTGTTCGGCGGCGGCGTGAGCTACAGCGGCGCCACCCCGGCCAACCTGAAGCAGGCCATGCGGCGCCGCATGCTGGCCGTGTTCCCGCAGCTGGCCGACCTGGACGTGCCGCACGCGTGGGGCGGCTTCGTCGACATCACCATGAACCGGGGGCCCGACTTCGGCCGGGTGGACGGCAACCTGTACTACCTGCAGGGCTTTTCCGGCCACGGCCTGGCGCTGACGGGCATGGCGGGGCTGCTGGCGGCCGAGGCGATCGCGGGCCAGGCCGGCCGCTTCGACGTGCTGTCGCAGCTGAGGCACCGCAACTTCCCCGGCGGGCCGGCCATGCGCACGCCGGCGCTGATCCTGGGGACGTTGTACCATCGTCTGCGCGACCTGCTGTAATCCATCCAACGACAGGAGAATGAGATGACCCAAGCCATGCGTGACTTTCTGCGTGAGCGCAACATCCATGAGGTGGAATGCGTGATCGCCGACATGACCGGCATCGCCCGCGGCAAGATCCTGCCCAAGGACCTGTTCCTGAGCGAGGGCGAGATGCGTTTGCCCAAGAGCGTCTTGCTCAACACGGTCAACGGCGAGCAGCCCAACAACATGCCCTACACGGGCGCCACCGACCCGGACATGATCTGCGTGCCGGACCTGGCCACGCTGCGCCAGGTGCCGTGGGCCGCCGAGAACGTGGCGCTGGTGATCCACGACTGCCAGGACTTCGACGGCACGCCTGTCGGCCTGTCGCCGCGCGCCGTGCTGCGCAAGGTGCTGCAGCTGTACGCGGCGCGCGGCTGGAAGCCGGTGGTGGCGCCCGAGATGGAGTTCTACCTGGTGGCGCGCAGCAGCAACCCGCACGAACCGCTGGTGCCGCCGCTGGGGCGCAGCGGCAAGACCGAGTCCGGCCGCCAGTCCTATTCGATCGACGCCGTCAACGACTTCGATCCCTTTTTCCTTGAGTTATCAACCTTCTGCAAGCTGCACGAGCTGGGCGTGGAAACGCTGATCCACGAGGCGGGCGCGGGCCAGATGGAGATCAACTTCACCCATGGCGACGCGCTGGAACTGGCCGACCGCGTGTTCCTGTTCAAGCGCGCCGTGCGCGAGACGGCGCTGCGGCACGGCATCTTCGCCACCTTCATGGCCAAGCCGATGGAGACGGAGCCGGGCAGCGCCATGCACATCCACCAGAGCATCGTCGACACGGAGACGGGCAAGAACATCTTCAGCAACGACGACGGCAGCGCCAGCGGGCTGTTCTTCAACTATATCGCCGGGCTGGAAAAATACACGGCGCCGGCCACGCTGCTGCTGGCGCCGCACGTCAATTCCTACCGCCGCCTGTCGCGCTTCATGTCG
>JAZJZQ010000608.1:0-5129 GCA_040389625.1 Pseudomonadota bacterium
GACCATCGGCTTCTTCCCAGTGACTTGGCAAACACGTGCCATGGCGCACTCCTTAAAGACATTCCACAATTGGAAAAACGAGAGTATATCCAAAAAACCCAGCTTTTTCAATGACTTGTGAAAAACAATTGTGTCATGGATTTTCAAAAAAATTTCACAATTGTAAAATCCTGCATGAAATGGCAATTTTCCCTTGGTAAACAAGGGTAAACGGACGATGGGCCGCTTGCCGTTTACAGCTGGCCGTGCTCGGCAAACGAGTGCACCTGATGCCCGGCCACCACAAAATGGTCGAGGATGCGCACGTCCACCAGGGCCAGCGCCTGCATCAGGGCGCGCGTGAGCAGCAGGTCCGATTCGCTCGGCTCCGGCGTGCCGGACGGGTGATTGTGGGCCAGCATCACGCTGGCGGCGTTGCGGGCCAGCGCTTCCTTGACCACTTCGCGCGGGTAGACGCTGGTATGGGTGAGGGTGCCGCGAAACAATTCCTTGGCGTCGATCAAACGGTTCTTCACATCCAGGAACAGGACATGGAACGATTCGTGGGTCTTGCCGCCCAGGATCACGCGCAGGTATTCCTTGACGGCCTTGGGCGAGCTCAAGGTCAGGCCCGTCTTCAGTTCTTCCTCGATGGCGCGGCGGGCCAGCTCCATCACGGCCTGCAGCTGGGCGAACTTGGCCGCGCCCATGCCGTGGATGGCGCAGAATTCGTCCAGGCTGGCGCTGAACAGGGCATGCAGCGAGCCGAAACGGTGCACCAGCTCCCGCCCCAGCGTCACCGCATCCTTGCCGGCCACGCCCACGCGCAGGAAGACGGCCAGCAATTCCTCGTCCGACAGGGCCGGCGCCCCTTCCAGTATCAAGCGTTCGCGCGGACGGCGGTGGGCCGGCCAGTCGCTGATTGCCATAATTCCTCCCGAAAACAGCGCAAACGGCGCGCGATTTCTTCCCGAACGGCGGGCGCGGCGGGCAAGGTGGCTTACAATATCGGTTCCTGCAAGCTTACCGAATTCCAAGTCATGTCTAACGCGCAACCTAACGTCGTCACCAAGTCGGCTTATCTCACCCTGCATTATCGTCTGGCCACCCTGGACGGTACTGATATAGTCACAACCTTCAACGGAAACCCGGCCACGCTGATGCTGGGCCAGGGCCAGCTGGCCCCGTTCCTGGAAGATTGCCTGCTGGGCCTGCCGGAAGGCACCCACAAGACGTTCGAGCTGTCGCCGGCCCAGGGCTTTGGCGAACGCAATCCGGAACTGATACGCTCCGTCTCGCGCGCCACCCTGGACGAGAACTCCGACCCGGAAGCTGAATACAAGATTGGCGACCTGATCGACTTCGCCGCTCCCGGCGGCGGCCGGTTCGCCGGCATCCTGCGCGAAATCGGCGACGAGTCGGCCCTGTTCGACTTCAACCACCCGCTGGCCGGCCAGCCGCTGCGCTTTGAAGTGAACCTGATTTCGGTGCTGTAAGCGTCCCCCGCATTACGAGGAACTGATGGATAAAGAAATTCTGTTGGCCCAGCCGCGCGGTTTTTGCGCCGGCGTGGACCGTGCGATCGAGATCGTGGAACGCGCCCTGCAGCAGTTTGGTGCGCCCATCTATGTGCGTCACGAAATCGTGCACAACGCCTACGTGGTGGAAGACTTGCGCAACAAGGGCGCCATCTTCATCGAGGAACTGGACGATGTGCCGGCCGGTAACACGCTGGTGTTCTCGGCCCACGGCGTCTCAAAGGCGGTGCGGGCGGAAGCGGAAGCGCGCGGCCTGACCATCTACGACGCCACTTGCCCATTGGTGACCAAGGTCCACGTGGAAGTGGCCAAGATGCGCCGCCAGGGCTGCGAGATCGTCATGATCGGCCACGACGGCCACCCGGAAGTGGAGGGCACCATGGGCCAGACCGAAGAGGGCATGTACCTGGTCGAGACGGTGGCCGATGTGGATCAGCTGGTGGTCGCCAAGCCCGACATGCTGGCCTATGTATCGCAGACAACGTTGTCGGTAGACGACACTGCCGACATCATCGCCGCCCTCAAGGCCAAGTTCCCCAGCATTATCGAACCAAAGAAGGGCGACATCTGCTACGCCACCACCAACCGCCAGGAAGCCGTGAAATTCATGGCACCCCAGGTCGATGTGGTGATCGTGGTGGGCAGCCCCAACAGCTCCAATTCCAACCGCCTGCGCGAAGTGGCCGAAAAGAAGGGCACGCCGGCCTACATGGTCGACAATGCCTCGCAAATCGACCCGCAATGGCTGGAAGGCAAGCTGCGCGTGGGTGTCACGGCTGGTGCGTCGGCGCCGGAAGTGCTGGTGCAAGCCGTCATCGACCGCCTGAAAGAGTGCGGCGCGCGCAGCGTGCGCACCCTGGACGGGGTGCAGGAAGCGGTCACCTTCCCCTTGCCCAAGGGACTGGACGGCGCCAGGACGGCGCCGGCCTGACGGCCACGCGCCGGCACCGCGCGCGTGGCGCGTCGAATTTTATTTGGCCCATTCTCGCATTTTTCGCCATTAGTTTTCCCTGATAGCCGCTATCATTGCCTCGCCCGAAAAAAGTTGTCGAATGTACTTGTTTCGGGCCGATGCAGACCCGGCGGCAGGCCAGGGCTCTGGCATAAGGTTTGCTTAATTGAATGCGCAGTAGAGCGATGCGTGGTTGCGTGGTGTTATCCCATCGGCGGCCTACATTGGACGGCGGCCTCACATCAACGGCGGCACTGCGGGGACTTCCCCGGGTGCCGTTTTTGTTAGGCGGACCCGGCCACGCGCATCCCGGTCACACACAGAAGAAGAGGCAATCGAACCCATGGATACCTTTATCCAACAAATTATCAACGGCCTGGTGCTGGGCAGTATGTATGCGCTGGTCGCCCTCGGCTACACGATGGTGTATGGCGTCTTGAATCTGATTAACTTCGCCCACGGCGACGTGCTGATGATAGGCGCCATGGCCGGCCTGACCATCCTCAAGCTGCTGCAGACGGTGGCGCCGGGCTTGCCCGGCTTTGTGCAGCTGGGCATCGCCATCGTCGGCGCCATCCCCGTTTGCGTGCTGGTCAACATCATCATCGAGCGCGTGGCCTACCGCCGCCTGCGCAATGCACCCCGGCTGGCGCCGCTGATCACGGCCATCGGTGTGTCCATCCTGCTGCAAACCTTCGCCATGATGATCTGGGGCCGCAATCCGCTGGCCTTCCCGCAGTTGCTGTCGTCCGATCCCATCCTGGTGGGCGGCGCCGTCATTTCGCAAACCCAGGTGCTGCTGCTGGTGCTGGCGGCCGCGTCCATGTTCGGCCTCGTGATGCTGGTGGAAAAGACCCGCATGGGCCGCGCCATGCGCGCCACGGCGGAAAACCCCCGGGTGGCCGGCCTGATGGGCGTGGACTCGAACAAGGTCATCGTGGCCACCTTCGCCATCGGCGCCGCGCTGGCGGCCGTGGCCGGCGTCATGTGGGGCGCCAATTACGCCTCCATCCAGTTCGCGATGGGCTTCGTGCCCGGCCTCAAGGCGTTCTCGGCCGCCGTGCTGGGCGGCATCGGCAACATCTACGGCGCCATGATAGGCGGCATCCTGCTGGGCATTATCGAAAGCCTGGGCGCCGGTTACATCGGCGACTTCACGGGCGGCTTCCTGGGCAGTAACTACCAGGATATCTTCGCCTTCGTCGTCCTCATCCTCGTGCTGACGGTGCGTCCGTCCGGCATCATGGGCGAGCGCGTGGCCGACCGCGCCTGATAACGAGAAAGGAATACCATGGCTCTCCTCAATTTCGACACGGTCCGCAACCCCGCCAAGGCCTACGCCAGCATGGCGGCGGTGCTGATCGGCCTGCTGATCTTCCCGTTCGTGGCCGCCCAGTTCGGCAACTCGTGGGTGCGCATCATCGACATGGCGCTGCTCTACATCATGCTGGCCCTGGGCCTGAACATCGTGGTCGGCTTCGCCGGCCTGCTGGACCTCGGCTACATCGCGTTCTACGCCGTGGGCGCCTACATGACGGGCCTGCTGGCCTCGCCCCAGTTCGCCACGCTGCTCGAATCGATCATCAACCAGTATCCGGTCCTGGGCGACACGCTGGTGGCCCTGCTGGGAGCGGACATCCGCGAACACGGCATCCACCTGTCCGTGTGGCTGATCGTGCCCATGGCGGCCGCGCTGGCCGGCCTGTTCGGCGCCATCCTGGGCGCGCCCACGCTCAAGCTGCGGGGCGACTACCTGGCCATCGTCACGCTGGGCTTCGGCGAGATCATCCGCATCTTCATGAACAACCTCAACGAGCCGATCAACTTTACCAACGGGCCGCAGGGCATCAACCTGATCGACCCGATCCGGGTGTTCGGGGTCAACCTGTCGGGCGAGGCCGGCTCGCGCGCCAATGTGGTGATCGGCGGCTTCTCCATGCCGTCCGTGAACGCCTATTACTTCCTGTTCCTGTTCCTGTGCATCGCCGTCGTGTTCGTCACCACGCGGCTGCAGCACTCGCGCCTGGGCCGGGCCTGGGTCGCCATCCGCGAGGATGAAATCGCGGCCAAGGCCATGGGCATCAACACCCGCAACGTCAAGCTGCTGGCGTTCTCGATGGGCGCCTCGTTCGGCGGCGTGGCCGGCGCCATGTTTGCCTCGTTCCAGGGCTTCGTGTCGCCCGAATCGTTCTCGCTGACGGAATCGATCGCCGTGCTGGCCATGGTGGTGCTGGGCGGCATAGGCCACGTGCCCGGCGTGATCATGGGCGGCGCCTTGCTGGCGGCGCTGCCGGAAGTGCTGCGCCACGTGGTCGAGCCGCTGCAGGAAAAGCTGTTCGGCCACGTCATCATCGAAGCGGAAGTGCTGCGCCAGCTGCTGTACGGCCTGGCCATGGTGCTCATCATGCTGAACCGCCCGGCCGGCCTGTGGCCCGCGCCCAAGCATGAAGACCGGCCCGACAACGACACCGACAAACCAGAGCCGGCGTCCGGCGTGCTGCCAGCCTGAGGGAATCCATGAGCGAACAAGTCATACTCAATATCGCCGGCGTCAACAAGCGCTTCGGCGGCTTGCAGGCGCTGACGGACGTCAGCATCAAGATCCTGAAGGGCCAGATCTACGGCCTGATCGGCCCCAACGGCGCCGGCAAGACCACCTT
>JAZJZQ010000609.1:0-6500 GCA_040389625.1 Pseudomonadota bacterium
TGCTGGGTGGCGCGGAAGGTCATGTTGGTCTGGCGGCCCAGCATCAGCGTGCCCCAGCTATTCTGCAAGCCGACGTAGGACTGGCGCCCGAACAGGCGGCCGCCCTGTCCCATGCTGCCGGTATCGACGGCAAAGCCGTTCTCCAGCACGAACAGCGCCTTCAGGCCGCCGCCCAGGTCTTCCGTGCCGCGAAAGCCGATGCGCGAAGGCAGGCTGCCAGTCAGGGACGGCATCTTGGTCATGCCGTCGCCGGCTGCGTTGACGTTGGTGGTGTGGGCCAGGCCCGTGTCGATCACGCCGTAGATCGTGACCTGGCTCTGGGCCGATGCCGCGCAGGCGCACAGGCCTGCCAGCAGCGCCAACGCGCTGTTGCATGTCTTGTTCATTCGATTGTCTCCGTAATGTGTAAAAATGATGCGCGTGGTTTTTATGTCGCGCTCTGTTGCGAGGTGTTCCCGCTATTCCGCGTCCGGCTGCGCTTCCGGGCGCGCCTGCTCGAAGGCAGGCAAGGCTTCGCACCGAGCGGCGATGCGCAGCAGCGTGGGGTAGGGCGCCAGGTCGCATTCGAAGCGCCTGGCGTTGTACAGCTGCGGCACCAGGCAGCAGTCGGCCATGGTCGGTGTATCGCCGTGGCAGTAGCTGCCGGTGGCGCCGTCGCGTGCCAGCTGCTGTTCCAGCGCGGCCAGTCCCAGCCCGGTCCAGTGGCGATACCAGGCGTTCCTGTCATCCGGTGCCACCTTCAATTCTTCGCTCAGGTATTTGAGAACGCGCAGGTTGTTGAGCGGGTGGATATCGCAGGCGATCAACTGCGACAGCGCCCGCACGCGCGCGCGGCCGGCCGCATCCGCCGGCAGCAGGCGAGGTCCCGGCTGGGTCTCGTCCAGGTATTCGATGATGGCCAGCGACTGCGTCAGCAGCATGCCGTCGTCTTCCAGCACGGGCAACAGGTGCTGGGGATTGAGCGCATCGAAGGCGGCGCCGAACTGTTCGCCGCCGTTGCGCGACAGGTGGACATGGCCGTGTTCCGCCGCGATCTGTTTCAGGTTCATGGCGATGCGGACCCGGTACGAAGCCGAGCTGCGGTAATAGGTGTGAAGTTTCATGCTGCGCTTTCAGACAAGGGATGGGTATGGCGTACGGCGGCGCTGTCCCTACTGCGCGCCATGACGCCCATGGTGGCCAGCGCGGCCGAGGCGATCAGCGCCGGTATGGCCAGCAAATAGAAGATGGTCTCGTTGCTGAGCTGGAGCGACAGCAGCAGCCCGCCCACCATGGAGCCGAGCACGGAGCCGCTGCGGCCCACGGCACTGGCCCAGCTCACGCCCGTGGCGCGGCTGGCGGTAGGGTAGAACGCTGCGGCCAGCGCATTGGCGCCCACCTGCGAGCCGCTGACACAGAAGCCCACGGCGAATACGGCGGCCACCAGCAGTGTCACGCTGCCGGCCGCCATGGCCACCAGCACGATGCAGCCGGCGGCGGCCAGGTAGGCGGCGCTTAGCACGTTGTGGGGACGGAAGCGGTCCATCATGCGGCCCAGGACGATGGCGCCGACGGTGCCGCCGATCTGCATCGCGGAGCTGATGAAGGATGCTTGCGAAAGGCCATGGCCGGCCTTGGTCAGCAGCGTGGGCAGCCAGCTGGAAAGCAGGTAGACGATCAACAGGCTCATAAAGAAGGTCAACCACAGCAGCAGAGTGCCGCCCAGCAGGCCGTTGCGGAACAGTTCCGCCACCGGCGAACCGGTCACCTTGCGGTCATTCACCACCAGCCGTGGCAAGTCCTTGAGTGCCGGTGCAATGCGCGCCGCGATCGTATGGATGGCGCCCGTCTTGCGGCCTTTCAGCACCAGCCAGCGCAGCGATTCGGGCAGCACCAGCATCAGCACCGGCAGCAGGAGCAATGGCAGCGCGCCGCCGATGACCAGGACGCCGCGCCAGCCGATGGTCGACAGCATCTGCGCCGCCACCAGGCCGCCGAACGCGGAACCGATGGTAAAACCGCAGAACATGGTCGTCACCAGCGTGGAACGGCGCGCCTGCGGGCAGTATTCGGAGGTGAGCGTGATGGCGCTGGGCATGGCGCCGCCCAGGCCTATGCCGGTCAGGAAGCGCAGCACCAGCAGCGACTGCATGTCGGTGGCGAACGCGGACAGCAGGCAGGTCAGGCCGAAGAAGCCGACCGACACCAGCAGCACGGGCTTGCGGCCGATACGGTCGGCCAGGGGGCCGAGCAGCAGGGCGCCCGCCATCAGGCCGAACAGGCCGGCGCCGAACAGGGGCGCGAGGGCGGCGGCGCTCAGGTGCCATTCGCCCCGCAGCGCTGGCGCGATGAAGCCTATCGATGCGGTGTCGAAGCCGTCGATGGCGACGATCAGGAAGCACAGCACCAGGATGATCTTCTGGAAGCGTGCGAAGGGCTGGCGGTCGATGAACGTTTGCACATCGAGTGTGGTGTCAGTCATGGTATCTCCGGATTATTGTGGGTTGGGCGCCACGTTCGCGGCGCAGGCTGCATGCGGCGCCGGGGCTTCTGCGTCCCCGCGCGCCAGCCGTATCAGTACACGCTGACCCGGATCGATTCCAGGCCGGCGATGCTGGCCACCATGGTCTGGCCGGCCACGACGGGGCCTACGCCTTCCGGCGTGCCGGTCATGATCAAGTCGCCCGGGTGCAGCTCGAACAGCGCCGACAGCTGGGCGATGGTCTCGTTCACGTTCCAGATCAGGTGCGTCAGGTCGCTGTGCTGGAGCACCTTGCCGTCCACTTCCAGCGTGATGGCGCCGGCGCCGATTTCGCCGCTGGCGGCGAACGGCGTAATGGGGCCGATGGGCGCCGAGTAGTCAAAGGCCTTGCCGATTTCCCAAGGCCGGCCCTGTTCGCGCATGCGCATCTGCAGGTCACGGCGCGTCATGTCCAGGCCGACCGCGTAGCCGTAGATGTGATTGGCCGCGTCGGCCGTGTCGATATTGCTGCCGCCCTTGCCGATGGCGACCACCAGTTCGATCTCGTGGTGGTAGTTATTGGTCTGCGACGGGTAAGGCACTTCCGCCGTGGCGCCGGCGCGCACCGGCACCACGGACTGGGCGTCGTTCGGTTTGCAGAAGAAGAACGGCGGTTCGCGCTCGGGGTCGAAACCCATTTCGCGCGCATGGGCGGCGTAGTTGCGGCCCACGCAGTAGATGCGGCGCACGGGGAAGGCGGCTTCGGAGCCGGTGACGGGCAGGCCGACGATGGCTTGCGGCGGGAAGATGAAGGAGGTATTCATGATGGTGTCTTCTGTCGTATCGATGGTGGGGGCCGGTCAGTCCGGCAGGAATTCTTCGCGCAGCACGCCCATGGCGTCCTGCACCGGGCGGTCCGAATAGCTGAACAGCACCACGTCCTGATCGGGTGCTTCGAAGGCCACGGTGGCCCAGGACGGCACCACGAAGGTGTCGCGCGGGGCGAAGGCGTAGCGCTGGCCGGCGATGGTCACGCTGCCGCTGCCTTCGACCACGCTGTAGACCGTGCCGTCCGTGCTGCGGTGGCGCTGGCCGCTGAAGCCGCGCGGCAGCAGCTGCATGAAAGTGGCCATGGTCGGCATTGGATAACCGCCCGTCTGTGGATTCACATAGCGCAGCTTTACGCCGTGCCAGGTGTCGATGGCCTGGGTGCGGCGCAGCGTTTCCAGCGCCTCGCGGGAGCGGGCATACGGATAGCTGAACACGGGCGAATGGCGGCCCTGGTGCAGTTGGCGTACCGGCGCCATGTTGCAGCCGTAGCGGGCGAAACTGCTGCCTTCGAGGCGGGTGACCGTCTGCGTGGCGTGGTCGGCGTTCTCGGCGAAGCCGGCGTCGAAGAAGCTCAGCATGGGAATGTCGAGACCGTCGAGCCAGACCACCGGTTCGCAGACGCCGTCCACGCCCGTGTTGCCGTGGTCGTGCCAGGTCCACGATGGGGTGATGATGAAGTCGCCCGGATGCATGGCCGTGCGCTCGCCGTCGACCGTCGTGTAAGCACCCAGGCCGCTGACGACGAAGCGCAGCGCCGACTGGGTGTGGCGGTGGGCGGGCGCCACTTCGCCGGGCAGGATCAGCTGCAGGCCGGCGTACAGCGTCCTGGTCACGGAAGCGCTGCCCGGCAGGGCGGGATTTTCCAGCACCAGCACGCGGCGCACGGCTTCCTCGGCGCTGATTACTTCGCCGGCGCGCTGCAGGTGCGGCACGATGTCGGCGTAGCGCCAGATGGCGGGCACGTATTGGGCGGCCGGGTGGGCCGGCACCAGCGCGTGCAGCGATTCCCACAGCGGGGCCAGGTGCAGCTGGCGCATGTCGTCGTACAAAGATTTGCGCGCAGCGCGCAGGTCGTCTTTCATGGTCGTCTCCTTGATGGTCTCAGTGATGATTTCGGTGGTGCAGTCACGCGGCTTGGGCCAGCACTGCCGCGGGCTGTTCCAGCGCCAGGCAGTTGTCGGCGGTCCAGCCGTACAGCCAGGCCAGGGCATCGTAGAAGCCACTGGCGCTGCGGCCTTTCCACAGGTCGTTGCGCACCAGCCGCTCGACGCCTGAGGCGTGGTACAGCCGGCCCATTTCGCGCGCCGACAGCACCACGCGGGCGGTACGGGCGATGCGCGATTTCTGGTACAGGGCGAAGGCGGCGGCCATGTCGAAGCGGCAGTGGCGGATGGCTTCGCCCAGCGTCACCGCATCTTCCAGCGCCATGCAGGCGCCCTGGGCCAAGTACTGCAGCATGGGGTGGGCGGCGTCGCCCAGCAGGGTGATGCGGCCTTCGCTCCAGTTCTGCACGGGGTTGCGGTCGGCCGTGCTCCAGCGCTTCCAGCTGTCGGGCAGCTCCAGCAGCTGGCGCGGCAGGGCATCGATGCCGGTGAAATAGCTCAGCACCTCTTCCTTGCTGCCGTCGCGCACATTCCACACTTCCTGCTCGCGGCTGTGGAAGGTCACCACCAGGTTGTACTGTTCGCCGTTGCGCAGCGGGTAGTGCACCAGGTGGCAGTTGGGGCCGGCCCATACCACCGGCGCGTTCATGCGCAGCGCGGCGGGCATGCGTTCGGCCGGGATCACGGCGCGGTAGACGACGTGGCCCGAGACGCGCACGTCGTCGCCCACCACCTTGTTGCGCACCACGGAGCGCACGCCGTCGCAGCCCACCAGCACGTCGGCGTGGAAGCTGCGGCCCTGCTGGTCGGTGACGGTGACGCCGTTGTCGTCCTGTTCCACCGATGCGACGTGGCAGGACGTCACCAGCGTGATGCCGGGCGTGCTGTGCACCTGTTCCAGGATGGCGGTGTGGATGTCGGCGCGGTGGATCACGGCGTAGGGGTTGCCGAAGCGCTGGCGGAAGGCGTCGCCCACCTCGAAGGTGCCCACTTCGGTGGCGTCCACGGCGTCCATCATGACCAGGCGTTCCGTGAAGACGGCGCGGGCACGGGCGTTGGCGCCGGCGCCGAGCGCGTCGAGCGCGGCGAAGGCGTTGGGGCCGAGCTGGATGCCGGCGCCGATCTCGCCCAGCTGGGCGGCCTGTTCCAGCACCGTCACCGGCATGCCGAGGCGCGCCAGCGCCAGTGCCGCTGCCATGCCGCCGATGCCGCCGCCTGCGATCAGTGCCGAAGGACGAGATTGAGTCTGGGTGTTCATGCTGGTCTCCACTGTGTTGAATTGGTGAACACAGTGTGCGCGGGATGCGCTATTTAGGAAATGGATCAAACTTGATTGATATAATCGTGTTTTGAAATAATGGTGGAAACAACATGGCCCGCTTCGACCTTGAGTTGCTGCTGATCTTTGACGAGATCTACAAGACCCGCAACGTGACGCGGGCGGCCGACAACCTGGCGCTGCCGCAATCGACGGTCAGCATCGGCCTGGGCAAGCTGCGCGCGGCGTTCGACGACCAGCTGTTCGTGCGCACGGCCAAGGGCATGGAGCCCACGCCGCGCGCGCAGAACGCGCTGGCGCACGTGCGGCAGTCGATCGCGTCGCTGGAGTCGGCGCTGGCCGAGCGGGCGCAATTCGACCCGGCCGGCAGCGACCGCGAATTCCGCATCTGTATGACGGATATCAGCGTGGTGGTGCTGCTGCCTACGCTGCTCAATTATCTGCGCGAGGTGGGGCCGGGCATCAAGCTCGATGTGTCGAGCATCTCACCGGACAGCCCGTCCGACCTGGAGCAGGGTGCGGTCGACCTGGCGGTGGGCTTCATGCCGCACCTGGAGGCGGGCTTTTACCAGCAAAAGCTGTTCGAGCAGGATTTCGTCTGCCTGGTGGCTGCGGAACATCCGCGCATCGGCGATACGCTGACGCGGGAGGACCTGGAACGCGAGGGGCATCTGGTGATACGCAGTTCCGGCACCGGTCACTCCATCGTGGACAAGGTACTGGCGCGCGAGGGCATACGGCGCAACGTGGTGCTGCACATGCCCAGCTTCCTGGGCGTGGCGCACATCGTCTCGCAGACCGACTACGTGGCCATTGTGCCGCACCGCTACGGCGCGGCGATGGTGGG
>JAZJZQ010000610.1:0-3833 GCA_040389625.1 Pseudomonadota bacterium
GGCCACGTGCTGATGAGCGCGGGCCACTCGATCGCGGTGCAGAACTTCAATGAAAACCTGTCCATCCTCACCATGCTGGCCGTCTACTCGCTGATGCTGCGCGTGCACCTGGAGCTGGACGCCATCATCATCCTGTTTGGCCTGTTCGTGGCCGGCGTCATGTTCCTCATCATGCGCAAGCATGCGGCCAACCAGCGCGAGCACGATTCGCTGGCCCTGATCGGCGAGGCCAAGCACTAAGCACCAAGCGCCTGGGCCTCGCCAGGCCGTCAGGACGGCAGCGTGCCGGCCAGCCGGCGCGCCGCCGCCTGGCCGCGCCAGTCGTCCGGCACCACGAAGCCGCGCCGGCATTCCACCCACCAGCCATCCCGCGGCGTCACCACCGCCACCATCTGCGGCGCGGCCACGGTTGCCATGTGGCGCTGCAAGGCCGCCTGCAATTCCTGCCGGTCCAGCACCGGCGCCGTCGCCAGCGGCGCCTTCATGGGCGCCAGCCATTCCAGGCGCGGCATCAGCATGAAGTACTCCCCTTCCAGCGCCGCCGACTCGGCTGACGTCAGCCAGAAGCCGTGGCAATGCGGTTGCGAGATGCCGTCCAGCGCACGCCACGCGCCACCCGGATAGAACAGCCAGCCCTTGACCAGCGCCTGGGCGTTATCGACCGGCTGCGGCAGCAGCGCCTGCGCGGCCGGATGGCCGGCCAGCGCCAGCTGCTTGTCGAGGATCTTGCGCATCTTGGCGCCCAGCGTGTCGGCCAGATTGGGGCCGATCAGGCAATTGAAGCTGCCGTCATCGGCCTCCCGTGGCGGCTCACAGTCGAGCAGGTAGAACTTGGTGGCGAACTCCCAGTGCAGCAGGCGGCTGCCGGCGCGCAGCAGGAAGTCGAACTCCCCCACCGTGTCGTTGCGGTTGGCGCGCACCTGCAGGCCGTGTGCGGCCAGCATGCCGTGCTGCTGGAAATAGAAGGCCATCAGCTTTTCCGCATACAGGCCCAGACGGGAATAGAAACGCTGTCCCAGCGCCGCATCGAGCGGCGCTGGATCGGCTTCCAGCGCGGCCAGCCAATCGGCCACGGCCGGCGTCACCGGGCCCAGTGTGGCGATGCGGCCCTGCCAGTGCGGCGAGGCCGGATCCAGCAGGTCGGGCGCGTCCAGCAGCCAGGCCAGGGCGCGCACGTGGGGGCGGGTCAGCCGCCCCCAGCGGCGCTCAAATTGCGCCTGGAAGGTGTCGGCGGCGCTGGCGTCAGGTGGCGTGGTCACGCGTGGCCCTGGCCAGGCACAGGTCGGCCCATGCCTTGGCCTTGTCTTCCGGCCGGCGCAGCAGGTCGGCCGGATGGTAGGTGGCCACCACCGGCAATTCGCCGTAGCGGTGCACCTTGCCGCGCGAGGCCACGCCCAGCAGGCCCTTGGCGGCGGCCTGGCCGAAGGTGAGCACCATGCCGGCGCCTGTCAGTGCCAGTTCCCGTTCCAGGAAGGGGCGGCAGGCTGCCACTTCGTCCGGCGTGGGGGCCCGTTCGGCGCCGTCGGCGCCGGCCGGACGGCATTTGACGAGGCCAGTCAGGTAGACCTCCTTGTCCGTCGTCAGGCCGATCGCCTTCAGCATGTTGTCGAGCAGCTGGCCCGCTTCGCCGGCCACGGCGCGGCCTTCCTTTTCGTCGAGGCGGGTCGGCGCGGCGGTGATCGCCATCCATTGCGCGCCCGTGTGGCCGCGGCCCTGCACGGTGGCGCGGCGCGTGGCGCACAGCTCGCAGCGGGTGCAGCCGGCGATGGCGGTCTTCAACGCCGGCCAGTCCATGGCGGCGATGGCTTCCTCGCTGACAGGCGCCGGACGGGCCGGCGCCGGGGCCTCGTCGAACCAGGCCGTGGAATTTTCGTCATCGAGGTCGGCGGCCGATGCGTTGGCCGCGTCGTCGTCAGCGCTGTCGGCAAGCGAGGCGTTGGTCGCGTCGATCGCGGCGGCGGCATCGCCGATCTCGCTGGCAACGGCAGCGGCAGCGTCCAGCGGCGCGGCGCCAGGCGGCGCCTCGAGCGCCGCTGCGGCGACCTCGCGCGCGGGTGCGGGTGCAGGTGCGGACGCAGGGGCAGGTGCGGATGCGGATGCTGGCGCGGGTGCGGGTGCGGCCGCGGGTACGGCTACGGGTGCCGACGCGAGTGCGGGTGCCGCTGCCGATGCGGGTGCCGGCTCGGCATATGCATGCGCTGGTGCGGCCTCGGGTGCGGGCGTCACCGCACGCGCATAGGCATCCTCGGGTGCAGGCACGGGCACAGTTGCTGCCGGCGTGGCGAAACCGGCCGGCATCGCCTGCGCCGGCGGCACATCCATCGCCTCGACGGGGTTGGCGTCGGCCGGCGGCGCTGCCGGATGGCGCAGCTTCCACTGGGCCCCGATGCCCATCTCGTCGAGGAATACGGTACTGCGGGCTGACTGCTGACTCATAATCCGAACCGCATGACGATTGCGTCCTCGCGTTGCTGATTGGCGGCCGGGTAGTAAGCCTTGCGCCGGCCGATCTGTTGGAATCCATAGCGCTGGTAGATTTCCAGCGCCCGCGTGTTCGATGGCCGCACTTCCAGCAGCACCGACTCCATGCCCAGCCCGCGCGCGCAGGCCACGGCCTGGTTCAGCAGGAAGCGCCCCAGCCCCTGTCCCTGGCGCTCGGCCGACACGGCCACGTTGAGCAGGTGGGCTTCATCGACGATGGCCATCAGCAGGAAATAGCCCAGCAGTTCGCCGCCCGTGTCGCGCAGCACCCAGGCCTGGTAGCCGCTGGCCAGCGAATCGTCGAAATTGGCGCGGCTCCACGGATGCGGGTACACAGTCTGCTCGAGCGCCACCACGTCATCCAGGTCGGCAAGCTGCATCGGCTCGTAGTGGAGCCGGGCCAGGTCCCACACTGGCTTCATGCGCCCCCTCCGTCCACCTTGGCCAGCTTGGCCGCCTGCATGTCGCGCCGTTCGGCGCTGGTGAAAGCGATCTTGTTACGCAGGTACAGCGGCTGCGCTTCGGCCGCCGGGACCGCGTGCCCAGCCCCAAAGGCCACGGCGGCCAGCTGCGCGATCTGGGCCGCGTGCGGCATCACCTGCTGGTGCGCGCCGGCGGCGCAAGGCAGCGGCGCCAGCGCCTCGCCATAGGCGGCAAAGCCGTTGCCGCAGGCAACGGGCTGGCCCTGCGGCTGCACCAGTTCCGGCGCGGCCAGCGCCGGCGCCAACACCACGGCCGGCGCCACGGCGTTGTCGTCGAAATGGTATTGAGCCCAATAGACCTCCCCCATGCGCGCATCGAGCACGGCCAGCACATCGGCGGCACCGAACTGCTGGCGGCAGGCCAGCGCCATGGCGTCCAGCGTCACCACCGGCACCACGGGCAGGCCGGCGCCAAACGCCAGGCCCTGGGCGATGCCGCAGGCGGTGCGCACACCGGTAAACGAACCGGGGCCGGAACCGAAGGCGATGGCGTCGCAATCCTTGAGGGCGATGCCGGTTTCTGCCAGCAGCTCCTGGATCATGGGCAGGATGGACTGGGAATGGGTGCGCACGCCCGACGAGGCGCGCTCGGTCACGACGCCGCCGCGCAGCAATGCGCAGGAGGCCAGTTCGGACGAGGTTTCAATGGCAAGTATGGTAAGCATCCCGTATTTTAACCCGCGTCCCCCGGGTGCGGTCTAGCCAACCTGCCTTTTGTGCGCGGCGCGGCGGCCGTTTCCCATGCGCGGCCGCGCCGGGGCATGTAGAATATGCGCGATCGGCGCCCGGCGCCCCGTTTCTGCAGTGACATGCCATGCACAGTCTGACCCTCAGTACCGAAAATCGCGCCGAAGCGGCGGCCGCCCTGGC
>JAZJZQ010000610.1:3933-5098 GCA_040389625.1 Pseudomonadota bacterium
CCTGGAACCGTCCCTTCGGCAGGCACGTGCCAGCGGATCAGCATTTCCTCGGCCAGCATCGGCTTGCTGTAGAAATACCCTTGCGCCAGGTGGCAGCCGTGGCGCAGCAGGAAGGCGGCCTGTTCCTCCGTCTCCACCCCTTCCGCGATTACCGACAGGTTCATGCTCTTGCCCAGCTGGATGATGGCGATGGCGATGGCTTCGTCGTTGACGTCGGTCGAAATGTCCTTGATGAAGGAGCGGTCGATCTTGAGCGTCTGTACCGGCAGCTGCTTGAGGTAGGCCAGCGAGGAATAGCCGGTGCCGAAATCGTCGATCGCCAGCCCCACCCCGATCGAGTGCAGGTCGTTGATGAAGTTGAGCGCGTCGCCCGTGTTCATGATGACGGACTCCGTCACCTCCAGCTGCAGCCGCTCCGGCTCCAGCCCCGTCTCGTGCAGGATGTCGGCCACCATGTTGACGATGCTGCCCCGCTCGAACTGCTTGACCGACAGGTTGACGGCGATCTTGGGCACGTGCAGCCCGGCCTCCTGCCAGCGCACCATCTGGCGGCAGGCTTCGTACAACACCCACTTGCCCAACTGGTTGATGAAGCCCGTGTCCTCGGCCAGCGGGATGAAGCGCACCGGCGGCACCAAGCCCAGTTCCGGATGGTTCCAGCGCACCAGCGCCTCGACGCCCACCAGGCGGCCGGTGTCGATCTCCACCTGCGGCTGGTAATTGAGGAACACCTCCTCCTTCTCGATCGAGCGGCGCAGGAAGGTTTCCAGCCGCAGCCGCTCGACGCCCTCGCCCGTCATGGACGGCGCGTAGAAGCTGTAGCCGTTGCGCCCGCGCGCCTTGGCCTGGTACATGGCCACGTCGGCATTGCGGATCAGCATATTGAGGTCGGTGGCGTCGGTCGGGAACAGGCTGATGCCCACGCTGCAGGTGACGAACAGTTCGTGTCCGGCCACCATGAAGGGCTGCTCGAACATGGCCACCAGCTTCTCGGCCACCAGGCTGGCGCTGTACTGGCCGCCCACATCCTCCAGCAGCACGATGAATTCGTCGCCGCCCAGGCGCGCCAGGGTGTCGCCTTCGCGCAGCTTTTCCTGCAGCGCCTTGGCCACCTGCTTGAGCAGCTCGTCGCCGATGTGGTGGCCCAGCGTGTCGTTGACGTTCT
>JAZJZQ010000611.1:0-4162 GCA_040389625.1 Pseudomonadota bacterium
CGCTGGGCCTGGACGCCGACTTCAGCAAGTTCGGCATGGGCACCCGCTCGCAGCGTTACTCCATGCTGGTCGACAACGGCGTGGTCACCCAGCTCAACGTGGAGCAGGGCGGCAAGTTCGAAGTGTCGAACGCGGAAACGCTGCTGGGCCAGCTGTAATCGTTCTGGCTGTGCAGCAAGACAAAACGGCGCCGCGGCGCCGTTTTGTTTGGGCGGGAAAAAACGGGGACGAAAAAATGGGGACGAAAAATGGGGACGTAACACATTTATTCAGGGTGTTGCAAAAAAAATGGGGACGAAAAAAATGGGGACGTAACACATTTATTCAGGGTGTTGCGCTTCCCATTTTCTCTGACGGCCATGCCGGCGCCTGCCTGCCACCTGTGACCACTCAATAGATCTCTTCCTCCTGCTTGCAGGCCACGAACATGGCCGCATCGATCGAGAACGAATAGTCGTCCTGCACGGCGAAATAGTCGCGCGCCTCGCGCGGGGCCGAATCGAACAGGCTGCGGATGGCCTGCTCGCGCAGGGCCGGCGTGCGCATGCGCGCCACCCATTCGGCAAAGCGCATCTCCAGTTTCCACTGACTCTCCAGGCGATGGCTAAAGCCGGCCATGTTCAGCTTGTTGGCCCATTCGCACAGCCGGTAGTCGCGCACGTGCGAGCCGTCGCGCAGCAATTCCACCGCCTGCAGCGTGGTGTCGAACAGGGCCTGTGCGGGCGCCACGATGTCCACGATCACCAGCTTGCCGCCCGGACGCAGCACGCGCCACGCTTCCTGCAGGGCGGCTGGCACGTCCAGCCAGTGGTGGGCCGAAAAGCGCGTTACCACCAGGTCGAAGACGGCGCCGGGGAAGGGCAGCTGGCCCACGTCGCCCTGCTGGGTGCGGATGTTGTCCAGGCCCCGCGCGGCGGCCGCCTGCGTCACCACGTCCAGCATGGCGTCCGACAGGTCGTAGGCCACCACCGACTGCGCCACCGGCGCCACGGCGAAGCTGGCGTGGCCGGCGCCGCAGCCCAGGTCCAGCACGCGGGGCAGGGCCATGCGGCGGGCGACGTCCTGCATGGCGGCGAGGTCCGCGCCCTGGGCGTGGACGGCGCTGCTCAGGTAGGCCTGGGCGGTATTGCCGAATTGTTCGACGACGACGGCTTGCTGTTTCATGATGGCTTCCTCTTGTGGTGGGGATGCGTCAGAATAGGCAATTTTCTATCCTGTAACAAGACAAGCACTTATCCTGGTATAACTACTACCATGCAAACGACTCTTGGCGACTACATCCGCGCCCACCGCGAGCGCGTCACGCCCGCCAGCGCTGGCCTGCCCGGCGGTGGACGGCGCCGCACGCCCGGCCTGCGGCGCGAGGAGCTGGCCCAGCTGTGCGACGTCAGTCCCACCTGGCTGACGTGGCTGGAGCAGGGCCGCCCCGTGGCGGCCTCGGCCCGCCTGCTGGCCCGGCTGGCCGACGTGCTGCGCCTGTCCGTGGCGGAGCGGGCCTATCTGTTCAGCCTGGCCGGCCGGCTCGATCCCCAGCACGACCTCGATGCGGGATCGGACGAGCAGGGACTCGACGCGCTGGTGCGCGCCATCAACGCCCCGGCCTACATCCTCGATCGCCAGTGGGATGCGCTGGCCTGGAACGACGATGCGGCGGCCCTGCTGCGGGGCTGGCTCGATGGGCCAGGCGTGGACGCGCCCAATCTGCTGCGCTTCATGTTCCTGCGGCCGGAAGCGCGCAGCCTGACGGTGGACTGGCCGGAACGGGCGCGCCGCCTGGTGGCCGAGTTCCGGGCCGACATCGGCCGGCACGCGGGCCAGGAACCGCTGGCCGGCCTGATCGCGGAACTGGTGGCCGCCAGCGAGCCATTCCGTCAGCTGTGGACCCTGCAGGACGTGGTTGGCCGGGAAGGGGGCGCGCGCCGCTTCCGCGATGCCGCTGGCGGCGAGCGCACCTTCAGCCAGGTCACCTTGCAACTGGCCAAGCGGCCGGACTTGAAGCTGGTGATGTTGTTGCCGGTGGCGTAATATCGGGCTGGGCCAGGCGAGGCGCTGGCCTGCCCAGCATAAATATTTCCATCTTGCTATAATTTCCCCGAGCACCGGCCAGCCGCCGGCGCTGCTGGCTCTGGACGTCGCCATGATGACGTTCCATGCGGCCGCGTCCTACCACCTTGGCGGCCACCGTTATCCCAGGGGTACGCTCTGTCTGCCATCATCATCTCCCGCAGGGAAAACCTGCACAGCATCTACGCCATGCTGATCGCCGTTGCCATGTTCTCGCTGATGGACACGGCCATGAAAGTCCTGTCGGCCCACTATCCCGCCATGCAGGTGACGGCCCTGCGCGCGCTGTGCTCGTTGCCGCTGCTGTGCGCCTACATGGCCTACCGGGGCGCGTTCGCGCGCATCCTCAAGGTGCGCTGGCCCATGCACATCTTCCGCGGCGCGCTCGGCATCGCCATGCTGACCATGTTCGCCTTCGGCCTGCGCGACCTGTCGCTGGCGGAAGCGTATTCCATCTTCTTCATCGCGCCCTCGCTGATCGCCGCCCTGTCCGTATTCGTGCTGAAGGAAAAAGTGGGCCGGGCCCAGTGGGCCGCCATCGTCGCGGGCATGGTGGGCGTGCTGGTCGTGCTGCGCCCGGAAGGGACGGGCTTTTTGTCCATCGGCGGCCTGGCCATCCTGGGCGCGGCCGGCGCCTACGCCGTGTCGGCCATCGCCAGCCGCATCCTGAGCCGCACCGACAACAGCGAATCGATGATGTTCTGGTACCTCTTGATGATGGCCGGCGGCGGCCTGGCCATGTCCGCCAGCGGCTGGGTGCCCGTGCGGCGCGAGGACTGGATGGTGCTGGTGGGCCTGGCGCTGAGCGGCTTTTTCGGCCAGCTGGCCATCACGGAAGCGTTCAGCAAGGGCAAGGCGTCGACTGTGGCCTCGTTCGAGTACTCGGCCCTGGCCTGGGGCGTGGCCATCGACTGGCTGCTGTGGCACACGCTGCCGGACGGCTACACGGTGCTGGGTGCGGCCATCATCGTGGCCAGCGGCATCTACCTGGTGCGGCACGAGGCCGTGCATGCCGAGGCGGAACATCCTTGAACTGCAAGCAACGGTGCGGAAACGTGGCTGGGCTAACTTCGCTATAATCGGGGCATGCTTAAACAACGCACCATCAAACAACTGGTCCGCACCACGGGAGTGGGCCTGCATTCCGGCACCAAGGTCGAACTGACCTTGCGGCCGGCCGCGCCCGAGACGGGCATCGTGTTCCGCCGGGTGGACCTCAATCCCATCGTCGACTTCCCGGCCAGCGCCATGGCCGTGGGCGACACCCGCATGGCCTCCGTGCTGGTCAAGGACGGCGCCCGCGTCTCCACGGTCGAGCACCTGATGTCGGCCTGCGCCGGCCTGGGCATCGACAACCTGTACATCGACGTGAGCGCCGAGGAAATCCCCATCATGGATGGCTCGGCCTCGTCGTTCGTATTTCTTTTGCAGCAGGCGGGCGTAGAGGAACAGCCGGCGGCCAAGAAATTCATCCGCGTGCTGGCACCGGTCGAAATCCGCGACGGCGTGGGCGACAAGGAAAAATGGGCCAGGTTGTCGCCATACAACGGCTTCAAATTAGACTTTTTCATCGAATTTAACCATCCGGCCGTCGATGGCACCAGCCAGCGGGCCCAGGTCGATTTCGGCGACGTGTCCTACGTGCACGACGTGGCGCGGGCCCGCACCTTCGGCTTCATGCAGGACGTGGAAATGCTGCGCGGCATAGGCCTGGCCCGTGGCGGCTCGCTGGAAAACGCCATCGTGATGGATGAATATCGCATCCTCAACTCGGACGGGCTGCGCTACGACGACGAATTCGTGCGCCACAAGATTTTGGACGCCATCGGCGATTTGTACCTGGTAGGCCATCCCTTGCTGGCCAGCTACGAGGCGCACAAGTCCGGCCACGCGCTCAACAACCAGCTGTTGCTGGAGTTGCTCAAGCATCCGGAAGCATACGAAATCGTCTCGTTCGACACCAACGAAGCGGCGCCGCCCTCGTATCTGCGCCAGATGGCGCGAGAGTGGGCACTGACTTAACAAAAATGGGGACGTACCCCATTTTTTTAGCCGCCGCCCTGGCGCCGGCGCGCGACCATGCGCTGCAGGGCTTCGA
>JAZJZQ010000612.1:0-4930 GCA_040389625.1 Pseudomonadota bacterium
GTGGGCGAGCTCTTGCGCACGTCCACCACCACGTCGAACACGGCGCCGGCCGTCACCCGCACCAGCTTGCCCTGCGCTTGCTGGATCTGGTAGTGCAAGCCGCGCAGCACGTTGCGGGCCGAGCGGGAATGGTTGTCCTGCACGAAGGGCGCCGTCACGCCCGTCAGTTCGGCGAAGCGGCGGGCGTTGTAACTTTCAAAGAAAAATCCGCGGTCGTCGCCGAACACGCGCGGCTCCAGCACCAGCAAGCCTTGCAGCGGAGTGGACAGGACGTTCATCGCGGCACCACCTTGTCTTCCAAAATTTGCAGCAAGTACTGGCCGTACTGGTTTTTCTTCAGCGGTTCGGCCAGGCGGCGCAGCTGGGCCGCGTCGATATAGCCCTTGCGGTAGGCGATCTCCTCCGGGCACGCCACCTTCAGGCCCTGGCGGCGCTCGATGGTGGCGATGAACTGCGAGGCGTCGAGCAGCGACTCATGGGTGCCCGTGTCGAGCCAGGCCATGCCGCGCCCCATCACTTCCACGTTGAGCTGGCCGGCCTCCAGGTAGGCCCGGTTGACGTCCGTGATTTCCAGCTCGCCGCGGGCGGACGGCTTGATCGCGGCGGCGATGTCGCACACCTGGCGGTCGTAGAAATACAGGCCCGTGACGGCATAGTTGGACTTGGGCTGGAGCGGCTTTTCCTCGATGCTGACGGCCTGGTGATCGCCGTCGAACTCGACCACGCCATAGCGCTCCGGATCCTGCACGTGGTAGGCGAACACGGTGGCGCCCTCGGCGCGGCTGGCCGCGTGGCGCAGCAGCGCGTCCAGGTCGTTGCCGTAGTAGATGTTATCGCCCAGGATCAGGGCCGACGGCGCGTCGCCCACGAATTCCTTGCCGATGATGAACGCTTGCGCCAGGCCGTCCGGCGACGGCTGCACGGCGTACTGCAGGTTGATGCCCCACTGGCTGCCGTCGCCCAGCAGGTCGCGAAAGCGCGGCGTGTCCTGCGGGGTGGAGATGATGAGGATGTCGCGCATGCCGGCCAGCATCAGCGTCGTCAGCGGATGGTAGATCATCGGCTTGTCGTAGATGGGCAGCAGCTGCTTGGATACGCTCATCGTCACCGGATAGAGCCGGGTGCCGGAACCGCCGGCCAGGATGATGCCTTTGCGGTTATGGATGGGATCGCTCATTGGGCACTTTCGCGGTTGAAGTAATTGGTTGCCACCCAGCTCGCATAACCGCCGGATTGCACGTCGGCCACCCAGTCCTGATGGTCCAGGTACCACTGCACGGTCTTGGCAATGCCGCTCTGGAAGGTCTCGGCCGGCTTCCAGCCCAGTTCGCGCTCGAGCTTGCGGGCATCGATGGCGTAGCGGCGGTCGTGGCCGGGGCGGTCCTTGACGTAGGTGATCTGGCTGCGGTAGCTGGCGCCGTCGGCGCGCGGCTGCAGCCGGTCCAGCATGTCGCACAGGGTGTGCACCACGTCCAGGTTGGTCATCTCATTCCAGCCGCCCACGTTGTAGGTCTCGCCCAGGCGGCCGGCCGCCAGCACCCGACGGATGGCGGCGCAGTGGTCGCTCACATACAGCCAGTCGCGCACTTGCAGGCCGTCGCCGTAGATGGGCAGCGGCTTGCCGGCCTGGGCGTTGGCGATGATGAGCGGGATCAGCTTTTCCGGGAAATGGTAGGGGCCGTAGTTGTTGGAGCAGTTGGTGGTCAGCGTCGGCAAGCCGTAGGTGTGGTGGTAGGAGCGCACCAGGTGGTCGGAAGCGGCCTTGGAAGCCGAGTACGGGCTGTTGGGCGCGTAGGCCGTCGTTTCGCTGAACGGCGCGTCGTCCGCGCCCAGCGTGCCATACACTTCGTCGGTGGACACGTGCAGGAAGCGGAACGCGGCCTTGTCTTCCCCTTCCAGCGTGCCCCAGTAGGCGCGGGCCGCTTCGAGCAGGCTGAAGGTGCCGTTGATGTTGGTCTGGATGAAGGCGCCGGGGCCGTGGATGGAGCGGTCGACATGGCTTTCCGCCGCGAAGTGGACGATGGCGCGCGGCCGGTATTGCTGCAGCAGGGCCTCCACCTGGGCCTGGTCGCAGATGTCGCCGCGCACGAACACGTGGCGGCTGTCCTGCTTGAGCGTGGCCAGGTTGTTGAGGTTGCCGGCATAGGTCAGCTTGTCGAAATTGAGAACGGGCTCATCCGATTGCGCCAGCCAGTCCAGTACGAAGTTTGAGCCGATGAAGCCGGCACCGCCTGTCACAAAAATCATCGCGTTAATATCCTGTGCTGAGCACCACATTAGTCATAAGCATGATTTTATGTGAAACTGGTACGTCACCGGGCAAAATTTACAGGCCCGCCGCAGGATCACAGCATAGCTGGCCCTGCCCTACAACGATAGCTGGAACTCCACCATGAAAACCTACGTCATCGGCGATTTGCAAGGCTGCCACGGCCAGACCGTGGCCCTGCTCGAGCGCATCGCCAGCCGCGAGGCGGACGCGGCCGAAGCGCCCGCCATCCTGTTCGCAGGCGACCTGATCAACCGGGGCCCCGATTCCCTGGCCACGCTGCGCCACGTGAAAGCGCTGTGCGAAGCGAGCGATGGCCGCGTCAACAGCGTGCTCGGCAACCACGACCTGCATTTGCTGGCCGTGGCCTACGGCATCCGGCCCGAGCACGGCAGCGACACCCTGGGCGCCATCCTGGCGGCGCCCGACCGCGAAGCGCTGATCGACTGGCTGCGCCGGCGGCCCCTGATGCTGCAGGCCGAAGGCCATCTGCTGGTGCACGCCGGCCTGCTGCCGCAGTGGAACGCGCAGCAGGCGCTGGCGCTGGCCGAGGAAGTGGCCGCCATGCTGCGCGGCCCCGACCTGGCCGCCTTCCTGGCCCAGATGTACGGCAACCAGCCGGACCGCTGGGACGACAGCCTGCGCGGCGCCGACCGCCTGCGCTGCGTGATCAACGCCATGACGCGGCTGCGCTTCTGCACGGCCGACGGCGTGATGGATTTCAAACTGAAGGAAAGCGGCACGGCCGATCCGGCCTCGGGCCTGATGCCGTGGTTCGACGTGCCGGGCCGGCGCAGCGCCGACCACACTGTCATCTTCGGCCACTGGTCGGCCCTGGGCTTGCTGCGGCGGCCCCATCTGATCGGACTCGACAGCGGTTGTGTATGGGGCGGCCAGCTGACGGCCGTCTGCCTGGACGACCACGCGCTGCTGCAGGTGGATTGTCCATCCTACCAGCAGCACGCCGGCAAGCAGTAAGGCAGCGCCCGGCGGGCGCGGGCTGTTGTCAGGCGGGAGAGGCCCCGGGTGCGGCAGGCAGCCGTCAGGGCAGGCGGCCCGTCAGGCACAGGTGGCCCGTCAGGCGCGGGCGGTCGTGCCCGGCGCGGGCGCGGGCGCATCCGCTGCCGTCGCCACGCCCAGTGCGCCGGCCACGGCCCGGTGGGTGGCCTCGGCCAGTTCGCGCCGGTGGGCGCCCACGCTGTCCAGCGCCGGCAGCGCATGCACGCGCGCCTGCACGGGCGCGCCGTTCAGGATGGCGATGATGCTCTCCACAAAACTCATCTCGCCCACGAAATCGACGGACGGATGGGACGCGCCCTGCCCGTCCACATAGGACAGGGCGAACGGCTGCACGGCCGCCTTGGCGTCGATGGCGGCCTCGAACAGGTTGGCGTGGAACGGCAGCAGCGTGCCCTGGGCCGCCGTGGTCCCTTCGGGGAAGAAAGCGACGCGCTCGCCGGCCTGCAGGTTATGCACCAGCCCCTTGAAGATGTGGCGCAGGTCACGCCGGTTGCCGCGCGCGATGAACACGGTGCCGGCCTGGTGCGCCAGCCAGCCGGCCAGCGGCCAGGAGCGGATCTCGGCCTTGGCCACGAAGCGGCAGGGATAGAGGGCGTTGATGACGAAGATGTCGAGCCACGACACGTGGTTGGCCACCACCATCGCATGGTCGAGCACGGGTGCGCCGCCGGCGGCCTGTTCCACCGTCACATTGCACATGGCCAGCAACTGGCGCGACCAGCGCCGGATATGGCCGTTGCGGGCCGGACCATCGATCCAGGGAAACACCAGCGCGCAGGTCGCCATGCCGGCCAACATATGCAACACCACCCGCACCAGGCGGAACACAAGCAGAATTTTCAAATAACACCGCGTCGTCAAAAGAGGCGAAGTCCATGCTTCGCAGAAATGCGGATTTTACCGGGATGTGCGCCTGGTCGTGGAAAAACATCGCACCGTGGGCAAGTCACGCAACAGTATCGGGCCGCCGGGATGGCGCGCCCGGGCCAAGTTCGCCGTTTACATTATGCGGATAGACAATTTTATTCATTTTGCATGCATTATTGGCAATAAGTTCCATTATCATATTGTAACTGCGCGTCACAGCGCGGCAGCCCCGCCCTTCCCTGACAACGAACCCGGACCGACCATGACACTCACGCTTACCCACCGCTTCGCCATTGCCGGCGCCACGCTGGCCCTGTGCGGCCACGCCGCCGCGGCCGACGTCGCCGGCCAGATCCGCTACCAGAACCTGGGCCTGGCCAATGCCGAAAACATGGCTGACGCCAGCGCCCAGGCCAGCGACAGCCACGCCGTCTGGCTCGACAGCGCCAGCTTCCCGTCGCGTGCGCCCTACCCTGGCTACGCACACTACGTCAATCTGGCCGCCGGCGCCAACGACAGCGGTGCGCTGCAGGCCAGTGCCAACCTGCGGGCCGGCGGCCTGGGCGTGGCCAGCAGCGAGTGGCACGACACCATCGTCAACCGCAACGGTCACAGCCAGAACTACACCTTCCATTTCGCGCTGAGCCAGGGCCAGCTGGAACTGGGCGGCTGGAGCGCCGACACGAGCACACGCGATTACCGCGCCACCTTCTCGGCCGAGGTGCTGGTGAACGGGGTGTCGGTCTGGCATACGGAGCGCGGCCTGTCGCAGGA
>JAZJZQ010000612.1:5030-6317 GCA_040389625.1 Pseudomonadota bacterium
CGCATCACGGCCGCCGTACCGGAGCCGGAAAGCTACGCCATGCTGCTGGGCGGCCTGGCCCTGCTGGGCTTCGCGGCACGCCGCAAGCGCTTTTCCTGGTAAGAAAAACGCCGGCTCGCAGTAACAGCGAGCCGGCGTCTTGACGTCGAGGGCGCTTAGCGCGCGTCGCCGCGCTGGTAGGCCACGAATAAAATGGGGACGTACCCCATTTTTCCGGAGCATAGGCGCTTAGCGTGGGCCGCCGCGCTGGTAGGCCACGTGGCCGGCCACGATGGTGGCCTGTACCTGCCCGGCCAGCTCGTAGCCGAGGAACGGCGTGTGCTTGCCCTGGCTGGCCAGCGCCGCCGCGTTCACCGTCCAGCGCGCC
Organism: Pseudomonadota bacterium; assembly: GCA_040389625.1. GTDB lineage: Bacteria > Pseudomonadota > Gammaproteobacteria > Burkholderiales > Burkholderiaceae_D > Rugamonas. The sequence goes on from JAZJZQ010000612.1 coordinate 5,398, forward strand.
GTTGGGTCGAACAGGCAGATGTCGGCCGCGCTGCCGACGGCCAGCGTGCCGCCGTCCAGGCCGGCCACGCGGGCCGCGTCGGCCGTGATCTTGGCCACGGCCCGCACCAGCGGCCGCACGCCGCCGTCGGGCTGGCCGGCCGCGTAGTCGTCGGCCCACTTGATGGCCAGGGGCAGCAGCAGTTCCAGGCCCGTGGCGCCGGGCGACGCTTCGCCGAACGGCAGCAGCTTCTCGTCGTCGTCCACCGGCGTGTGGTCCGAGCACAGGGCGTCGATGGTGCCGTCGAGCAGGCCGAGGCGGATGGCGTCGCGGTCGCGCTGGCTGCGGAACGGCGGCGTGACGCGCGCGTTCGGATCGAAGAAGCCGATGTCTGCGTCCGTCAGGTGGATGTGGTGGGCGCCCACGTCGCAGGTGACGGGCAAGCCTTCGCGCTTGGCCGCGCGCACCAGGTCCAGGCCGGCGGCCGAGGACATGCGGCACAGGTGGACGCGGGCGCCGGTGGCGCGCATCAGCTCGAAAATGGTGTGCAGCGCGATCGTTTCCGACATCACGGGCACGCCCGACAGGCCCAGGCGCGACGCCAGCGGACCGCTGGCGGCGATGCCGCCGCGGCCGATGTGGGCGTCCTGCGGCCGCAGCCACACGGTGTATTCAAACGTCTTGGCGTACTGCAGCGCGCGCAGCAGCACGGTGGTGTCCTCGATCGGTTCCTCGGCCTGCGAGAAGCCGATGCAGCCCGCTTCCGTCAGCTCGGCCATCTCCGTCAGGGCCTGGCCCTTCAGGCCCACCGTCAGCGCGCCCAGCGGGTGCACGTGGGCCTGGTTCAGGGTCTTGGCGCGGTGCTTGAGCATTTCCACCAGGCCCGGCTCGTCGAGCACGGGGTCGGTGTCGGGCGGGCACACCAGGCTGGTGACGCCGCC
>JAZJZQ010000613.1:0-3890 GCA_040389625.1 Pseudomonadota bacterium
TTGTCGCCCGTCAGCCGTTCCACTTCGTTGGCCCGCACGAAGGCCGGGTTGACGTGGACGTTGATGCGGTAGCCGGCGATGTCGGCCATCATGTCGAGCACCTCGCCCAGCGAATGGGCGCGGCCGGAGCAGATGTTGAAGGTCTGGCCGGCCGGGGCGGCCGCCAGCAGGGCGCGGTAGCTGGCCGCCACCATGCGCACGTCCGAGAAGTCGCGCCACACGTGCAGGTTGCCCAGCTCGATGTCGGTGGCGCGGCGGCGGAAGTGGCCGACGATCTTGGGCAGCAGGAAGTTCTCGTGCTGGCCCACGCCCGTGTAGTTGAACGGCCGCGTCACGATCAGGGGCAGCTTGTCCTGCCACAGGCGGGCCATGTATTCCATCGCCAGCTTGCTGACGGCATAGTCGTTGGCCGGCGCGGCCGGCACGTCCTCGCCGATCACGGGCACACTGGTGTTGCCATAGATGTTGGCGCTCGAGGCCAGCAGCACGGCCGACGGCTGGTGCGGCTGGGCGGCCAGCGCTTCGAGCAGGTGGCGGGTGCCGACCACATTGACGCGGTAGAACTGCTCGACGTCGGCATGGCCGACGAAGGCGATGCCGGCCAGGTGGGCCACCACATCCGGCTGCACCTGCTGCACCATGGCCGCCACAGCGGCGCGGTCGGTCAGGTCGAGCGGATACATACCGGAAGCGGGCGGATGGCCGGGCGTGGTGGTGCCGAAGACTTCATAGCCGGCCGCGCGCAGTTCCTGCTCCAGGTAGCAGCCCGTGAAGCCGGCCAGGCCGGTGACCAGGGCGCGCTTGCCGGCGCCCTCCTGCGTGGGCGCCATCAGGGCCAGCGGTGCGGCTGCCATGACGTGCGCCTAGAACGAGAAGCCGGCCGCGTTGCGGCGCAGGTCGGCCTCGACCATCATCTGGCACAGCTGCTCGAGCGTGGTCCGCGGCTTCCAGCCCAGTTCCGTCAGGGCCTTGGCCGGGTCGCCGATCAGCAGCTCCACTTCGGCCGGACGGTAGAACTTGGGGCTGACCCGTACCAGCACCTTGCCGGTGCGGCTGCAATGGCCCGACTCATGGTCGGCCGTGCCCTGCCACTCGATGGCCACGTCGATCGCCTTGAAAGCCATGGTGACGAAGTCGCGCACGGTCTCGGTGCGGTTGGTGGCCAGCACATAGGTATCCGGCTGCTTGGCCTGCAGGATGCGCCACATGCCTTCCACGTATTCCTTGGCGTAGCCCCAGTCGCGCTTGGCGTCCAGATTGCCCAGTTCCAGCACGTCGAGCTTGCCCAGCTTGATCTTGGCCACGGCATCGGTGATCTTGCGGGTGACGAACTCGCGTCCGCGCAACGGCGACTCGTGGTTGAACAGGATGCCCGAGCAGCCGAAGATGCCGTACGATTCGCGGTAGTTGACCGTCATCCAGTGCGCATACAGCTTGGCCACGCCGTACGGGCTGCGCGGATAGAACGGGGTGTCTTCCTTCTGCGGAATGGCCTGCACCTTGCCGAACATTTCCGAGGTCGACGCCTGGTAGAAGCGGATCTTGGGATTGACGATGCGGATCGCCTCGAGCAGGTTGACGGGGCCGATGCCGGTGATTTCGGCCGTCGTCACGGGCTGTTCGAACGACACGCCGACGAAGCTTTGCGCCGCCAGGTTGTACACCTCGTCCGGCGCCGCCCTCTGCAACAGGCGGATGCTGGAACCGAGGTCGGTCAGGTCGTACTCCACCAGCTTGAGCCGGGGATGGGACTGGATGCCCAGTTCCTCGATACGCCAGAAATTGACCGAACTGGTACGGCGGTAGGTGCCGACCACTTCATAGCCTTTTTCCAGCAGCAGTTCTGCCAGATAGGCGCCGTCCTGGCCGGTAATGCCGGTGATGAGCGCTTTCTTCGTGTTTTGCATGATATTCAGATCCGATGCTGGGAATGGCGGGAGGACGGCCTGCGCCCTCGAACAACCCGGTATTGTAACAGAGCGCCACGGTCGTACTTCCTGCTCAAAATGGCAATTACAACAGTTACATCTTGTTACATGGAAATATTTTCAATCATTGAAGCATTGTTTGATTTGCATCAATAGTCGCGGCGCGCGCGGACGGCCGGCGCAAAAAAAAAGGCTGGCGCCCTCGCGGGCCGCCAGCCTGGCGCCGGTGCAAAGACCGGATCAGCTCTTGCGTTCCGCCACCGCGTCCACCACGCACAGGGCCGTCATGTTGACGATGCGGCGCACCGTGGCCGACGGCGTGAGGATGTGCACCGGACGGGCGCAGCCGAGCAGGATGGGGCCGACGGCGATGCCGTTGCCGGCCGCCGTCTTGACCAGGTTGTAGGCGATGTTGGCCGCGTCGATGTTGGGCATGACGAGCAGGTTGGCGTCATGGGTCAGGTTGGAACCGGGCATGATCTTGCCGCGCAACTTGGAGTCGAGCGCCGTATCGCCGTGCATCTCGCCGTCCACTTCCAGCTCCGGCGCCTGCTCCTTGATGATGGCCAGTGCGGCCCGCATCTTCTGCGCCGATTCGCTGTTGGACGAGCCGAAGTTCGAGTGCGACAGCAGGGCCGCCCGCGGCGACAGGCCGAAGCGCACCATCTCCTCGGCCGCCATGATGGTGATCTCGGCCAGCTGCGCGGCGGTGGGGTTCTCGTTGACGTGGGTGTCGACCATCACCAGCTGGCGCTCGGGCAGGATCAGCACGTTCATGGCCGCGTACACCTTGGCGCCGGCCCGCTTGCCCAGCACCTGGTCGATATACTTCAGGTGCAGATCGGTGGTGCCGAAGGTGCCGCAGATCATGCCGTCGGCGTCGCCCTTGGCAATCATCATGGCGCCGATCAGGGTGTGGCGGCGGCGCATTTCCAGCTTGGCGTATTCCTGGGTCACGCCCTTGCGCGCCGTCAGCTCGTAATAGGCCTTCCAGTAATCGCGGTAGCGCTCGTCGAAATCGGGATTAATGACGTCGAAGTGCACGCCCTGCTTGAGGCGCAGGCCGAACTTCTGGATGCGCGTCTCCAGCACGGCCGGACGGCCCACCAGGATGGGACGCGCCAGGCGCTCGTCGACCACCACCTGCACCGCGCGCAGGATGCGCTCTTCCTCGCCCTCGGCATAGACGATGCGCTTGAGGTCGGCGTGCGTGTTCTTGGCCACCTGGAACAGCGGCTTCATGAAGGTGCCGCTGCGGTAGACGAACTGCTGCAGGCTGTCGGCGTAGGCTTGCAAGTCCTTGATGGGACGGGTGGCCACGCCGGACTGCTCGGCCGCCTTGGCCACGGCCGGCGCGATCTGGATCAGCAGGCGGGGATCGAACGGCATCGGGATCAGGTACTCGGGGCCGAACGACAGGTTGCTGATGCCGTAGGTGGTGGCCACGATGTCGCTCTGCTCGGCGTGGGCCAGCTCGGCGATGGCGTGCACCACGGCGATCTCCATCTCGCGCGTGATGGTGGTGGCGCCGCAATCGAGGGCGCCGCGGAAGATGTAGGGGAAGCACAACACATTGTTGACCTGGTTCGGGTAATCCGAACGGCCGGTGCAGATCACGGCGTCGTCGCGCACGGCCTTGACGTCCTCGGGCAGGATCTCCGGGCTCGGGTTGGCCAGCGCCAGGATCAGGGGCTTGGACGCCATCTGGCGCACCATGTCCTGTTTCAGCACGCCGCCGGCCGACACGCCGAGGAAGATGTCGGCGCCGGGGATCACTTCGGCCAGGGTGCGGGCCGCCGTGTCGCGCGCGAAGCGCTCCTTGTCCGGGTCCATCAGTTCCGTGCGGCCCTTGTAGACCACGCCGGCCAGGTCGGTGACGAAGATGTTCTCGAGCGGGAAGCCGAGGTCCACGATCAGGTCCAGGCAGGCCAGCGCGGCCGCGCCGGCGCCCGACACCACCAG
>JAZJZQ010000614.1:0-1640 GCA_040389625.1 Pseudomonadota bacterium
GCCGACAGCGCGGCGAAGTCCGGCCACAGGCGCGCCAGGCACAGGTCTTCGTTCTCGCCCTTGATTTCGAAACCGCCGTCGTACACGGCGCGCGGGTCGCCGCCCTGGGCCAGCGCCAGCGCCGTCTTGCAGGCCGTGGGCAGCGGGCGGTGCATGCCGTGGCGCCAGATGCTGACCAGGTCGTGCAGCGCCTGCAGCGCCGCGCCCTGCTCCAGCGGCGCCATGGTGACGATGGCGTCGCGCGCCACCAGGTAGCCGGTGACGGGCATGCCGGCCGCCGCCGCGGCCAGCTGGCGCAGCCACATGGGGATCAGCTTGTCGCCGCGCGCCTGGCCGGCCTTGTCCGTCACCTTGGACGACATCTGCGTCAGCCACACGGTGTCGCTGCCGTTGCTGCGCAGGTGGTCGAGCCAGTCGTCCAGCGGCACGCCCGACAGCTCCAGGCTCAGGGCCAGCTTGGGCGCGGCCTGCGGATAGTGCTGGCGCAGCGTGAGCCAGGCGCAGCGCACGGGCACCAGCGCGTCCACCAGCTGGCGCTGCCACTGCTGGCCGATCAGGCCGATGGGCAGCACGCCTTCGCGCGCCAGCCGCTCGGCGCGGGCGGACAGATGATCACGCACATCCTCCAGCTGCTCGGCGTCGGCCCCCTCGTCGTCCAGCATCACGTCTTCCAGCAGGTAGCGTTCCAGCGCGTTGAGCGAGAACGGTTCCTCGTCCTCGCCCACCAGCGCCGCCTCGCCGAAGATCACGCCCAGGCGCTGGCGGAAGAAGTAGCGCACCGGCTGGCGCAGGAAACTGGCCAGCGCCGACAGCTTGAGCCGGTACTTGTCGTCGATCTCGAACGGCGGCAGTTCGGCCGCGCCCTGCTGCGCGTCCTTGTCGGCGTGGGCGGCGCGCCACTCGCCGGCATAGGTCAGCAGGCCGCCGGCCTCGAAATAGCGGCGGCTGAACGGCTGCAGCGCATGCTCGGTGGTGCGCGCGTGCAGGTCCAGGCCCCAGCCGTTGACGAGGTAGTCGCGCAGTTGCGACACCAGCACGGACGGCGGCTGTTCGCTGTTGTCGCGCACATTGCGTCCCACCCAGCTCACGTACAGCTTGTCGCGCGCGGCCAGCAGCGCTTCCAGCATCAGGTAGCGGTCGTCGTCGCGGCGCGAACGGTCGCCGGGGCGGGCCATGCCCGGCTGCGCCAGCAGGTCGAAGTCGGCCTTGGGCGCGCGGCGCGGGAAGTCGCCGTCGTTCATGCCCAGCAGGCACACGACGCGGAACGGCACGGCGCGCATCGGCATCAACGTGCAGAAGGTCACACCGCCGGAGACGAACTGGTGGTCCAGCGTCGGTTCGTCCAGCGCACCGAGCCACGCCTCGCGCAGCACGGCCAGCGGCACGGCTTCGTCGAACTGGGCCGCCTCGCAGGTGGACAGCCAGTGGTTGAGCGTGTCGCTGAGCTGGGCCAGCGTGAGGCGGTCATTTTCCTCGGCGCCGTCGAAGAAGGTGGCCAGCAGCGCGCGCGCCTGCACGCCCCAGTCGGCCGGGGAACGGGACTGGGCCAGCAGCGCGCGCCAGTGCAGCAGCGCTTCCACCAGCTGCGCCAGCGAGCCGGCCAGGGCGGCATCGAGGCCGCCCACTTCCGCGTACGGTTC
>JAZJZQ010000615.1:0-2008 GCA_040389625.1 Pseudomonadota bacterium
TCGAGCGCGGCCAAGCAGCGCATCGAAAAACTGATCGGCGAAGGGCTGGAGCAGGGCGCCACGCTGGTGGTCGATGGCCGCAACTACAAGGTGGCTGGACGCGAGAACGGCTTCTTCGTCGGCGGCACGCTGTTCGACCATGTCACGCCGGACATGAGCATCTACAAGGAAGAGATCTTCGGGCCCGTGCTGTGCATGCTGCGCTCGCCGGACGTGGGCCATGCCGTGGCCCTGATCAACCGCAACGAGTATGGCAACGGCGTGGCCATCTACACCCGCGACGGCGGCGTGGCGCGCGAGTTCGTGCGCCAGATCCAGGTCGGCATGGTGGGGGTGAACATCCCGCTGCCGGTGCCCATGGCCTTCAACAGTTTCGGCGGATGGAAGCGCAGCCTGTTCGGCGACCATCACGCCTACGGTCCGGAAGGCGTGCGTTTCTACACGCGCCACAAGGCCGTGATGCAGCGCTGGCCGAACACCGCCAGCGCAGGCGCGGAATTTGCATTCCCGCAGATGAAGTAAGGCCGCCCACCTGCAGCATGGTGCGTGAGCTAGCCCCGTCAACCAGCCTTAGTCAGGAATTGAGCAATGATGATCGAATCCCTGAAGTACATGCCGCAGTCCAAGCAGTCCAGCAGCGCGCTGGCCGAGCAATTTACCGACCTGGCGCCCGCACTCAACGCGCGCCAGGCGGCGATCGAAAGCGCGCGCTGCCTGTATTGCTACGATGCGCCATGCTCGCGCATCTGCCCGTCCGAGATCGACGTGGCCAGCTTCATCCGCAATATCCATGAAGGCAATGTGAACGGCGCCGCCGCCGGCATCCTCAAGCAGAACATCCTGGGCGGCAGCTGCGCGCGCGTGTGCCCGACCGAGATCCTGTGCGAGGACGCCTGCGTGCGCAACCACGATGCGGAAGGCCAGCCGGTGAAGATAGGCCTGCTGCAGCGCTACGCGGTCGACAACATGACGTTCAGCCAGCATCCGTTCCAGCGCGCGCCGTCGACGGGGCGCAAGGTCGCAGTGGTGGGCGCAGGGCCGGCCGGGCTGTCGTGTGCGCACCGCCTGGCCATGCTGGGCAACGATGTCGTCATCTACGAAGCCAAAGAGAAGTCGGGCGGCCTCAATGAATACGGCATCGCCAAATACAAGCTGACGGACGATTTCGCGCAGAAGGAAGTCGAATTCCTGCTCGGCATAGGCGGCATCGTAATCCGCCACGGCCAGACCCTGGGCGGCAACGTGCAACTGAAGGACTTGCAGGCGCAGTACGACGCCGTGTTCCTGGGCCTGGGCCTGGGCGCCAGCCGCCGGCTGGGACTGACGGGCGAGGATGCGCCCGGCCTGCTGGCCGCCGTGGATTACATCGCGGCGCTGCGCCAGGCCGACGATCTGGCGCAGCTGCCGGTACCGGCACGCGTGATCGTCATCGGCGCCGGCAACACGGCGATCGACATGGCGGTGCAGATCCAGCGCCTGGGCGCGGAGGAGGTGACGCTGGTGTACCGCCGCGGCTTCGACGCCATGAGCGCCACCGGCCACGAGCAGCACATCGCGAAAGAGAACCAGGTCCGCATGCGTACCTGGGCCCAGCCGCAGCAGGTGCTGCTGGACGAGGCGGGCCGCGTGCGCGGCATGCGCTTCGAGAAGACGGCATTGAACAACGGCCGGCTCGCGGGCACCGGCGAGACGTTCGAGATCGCGGCCGATGCGATCTTCAAGGCCATCGGCCAAGGCATGGATACGGCCAGCATCAGCGATCCGCTGGCGAAGACGCTGCAGCGCGACGGCGACAAGATCCACGTCGACGCCCAGTTCCGCACCGTCCTGCCGCGCATCTACGCGGGCGGCGACTGCGTGGCGCCGGGACAGGACCTGACGGTGCAGGCGGTGCAGCACGGGAAGCTGGCCGCACTGGCCATCCACCGCGATATCGTATTGACCAATGCGTCGACCAAGGCGTCGACCAAGGAGGAGGCATAATGGCTGATCTGAGCATAGAATTCTG
>JAZJZQ010000616.1:0-4567 GCA_040389625.1 Pseudomonadota bacterium
CTGGCCAGGATAGTCAGCGTGTTCAAGCTGCACAACTTGCCAGCCAGGACGTTGGAAGCGGGAACGCAGCGGCTCCTGACCACCGGCGTCGGGATCGCGTAGCGGGTGGCGGCAGACGACGCTGCCATCACGGCGGGCAAATTTCCCGCCCGTTTTATGGCATCATCGCCGCACCCGCCCACTTCCCGCTCCGCCCATGCCCGCCAGTCCCCAGCCGCGCCCCGTCGACCTCAAGCGCCAGCTGTTGGCGCGGGTCAGCCTGTTTGCCCTGCTGATACTGGTGCTCAGCACGGCCGTGGCCTTGCTCGAAACGCGGCAGCGGGTGCGCGGCGACATCGAGCGCACCGGCCACGTCATCGGCCAGCTCATCAGCGACGCCGTCGGGCGCAGCGACAATGCCTACAGCCGCACGTTGGACGGCTCCGACCTGGACCTGGCCCCGCTGCAGCCGATCGGCAAGCTGGTCAATTTTTGCCTGAGCCTGACGGACATCTATTCGCACCAGGTGGGCCAGCGCTGTTTTGCGACCACGGCGCAGCTGCCCGCCATCCTGGAACGGGCGATGCGCGCCGTGATCGGCGCCGACGCCGTGTACCAGGGCCAGGTGGGCCGCTTCCCCGGCATCACCGTCGGCCAGCTGACCGTCACGCCGAACTACGGACGCGAGCTGCTGGACCTGGCCGGCAAGCTGGCCCAGCTGCTGGCGCTGACGGCCATGCTGCTGCTGCTGAGCTTTTTCGTCTACCGTCCCGTGCACCAGGCGCTGGCGCCGTCGGCCGACATCCTCGACACGCTGGGACGGATGGAAGCGGGCGACCTGCGCGCGCGCATGCCCGCCTTCGCCCTGATCGAACTGAACCGCATAGGCGCCGCGTTCAACCACCTGGTCGACCGGCTCGAACTCACCATCCGCGGCCAGCAACGGCTGGCGCACCGGCTGCTGTCGGTGCGCGAAGAGGAACGGGCCCACCTGGCGCGCGAACTGCACGACGAATTCGGCCAATACCTCGCTTCGCTTAACGCCGAAGCGGCCTACGCCCGCGAGCTGGCCGAGGAAGGCGTGCCGGCCCTGCTGCCCTGCGCCGAGTCCATCGGCAAGACCAGCGGCCACATGATGGAAGTGCTGCAGCAGATCCTGCACCGGCTGCGCCCCGGCGGGCTGACGGAATTCGGCTTGCGGCCCAGCCTGCAGCAACTGGTCGACGGCTGGAATGCCCGTTGCCGCGGCCGTACCGTGTTCACGCTGGACGCCCATGCCATCCCGGCCGGCCTGCCCGACGATATTGGGGTCAGCATCTACCGCATCGTCCAGGAAAGTATCACGAACGCCGTGCGCCACGGCCGCGCCGCCCAGGTGACGGTGACGCTGCGCCCCGACCACGCCGGCCTGCAACTGGAAATCCGCGACGACGGCCTCGGTGGCGCCCGGCGGCCGGCGCCGCGGGCGGCCAACCGCAGCGCGGGCGGCTACGGCTTGCTGGCCATGGAGGAACGGGTATTGGCATTGGGCGGCACGCTGCGCGTCCAGTCCGCGCCAGCCGGCGGCACCGTCGTCAGCGTGGCGCTGCCGCTGGCAGAGCCGGACGGCAGCGCCACGGAGGCGCCATGATCCGCATCCTGCTGGTCGACGACCACGCCGTCGTACGCGAAGGCTACCGCCGCCTGCTGGAACGGCGCGCCGACCTGCGGGTCGAGGCGGAAGCGGGCAGCGCGGAAGAAGCCTTGCAGCGGCTGCGGGCGGGCGACGTGGAACCCGACGTGATCGTGCTCGACCTGTCGCTGCCCAACATGGGCGGGATCGAACTGATACAGCGCATCGCCCAGCGCCAGCCGCTGGCGCGCATGCTGGCCTTCAGCATGCACCGCGATCCGCTGTTCGCGGCCCAGGCCTTGCGGGCCGGCGCGCTCGGCTACGTCACCAAGAGCAGCAGCCCCGACATCCTGATCGACGCCATCTACCGCATCGCGCGGGGCGAGAAAGTGCTCAGTCCCGACATCGCGCCCGACATCGCGCTGAGCCTGCTGGGGCGCGACGCCAATCCGCTGGCGGAACTGAGTCCCCGCGAATTCGAAATCCTGCGTTTGCTGCTCGACGGCCAGGGCGCCGAACAGATCGGCAACACCCTCAGCATCAGCCCCAAGACGGTCCAGAACGGGCATTACCAGATCAAGGCCAAGCTGGGCGTAAAGACGGATATCGAACTGACCCGGCTGGCCATCAAGCTCAAGCTGATCGCCTGAGCGCGCTGCCGCGACGGCGGCAGCGGCAATGGCGGCCTCCCCCGTCAGCCCGGCACGGCGGCCAGCTGGGCCTGGTGCAACTCGACCAGCATGGCGAACGTCACCGTGCCGATCGGCTGGAGGGCGTCGTCCAGCAATTCATAGAGCACCTCGTCGTCGCCCGGGCGGATGCTGAAGGCGATGATGACGTCCTGCTCGCCGCCGCCTTCCCGGTGCGGCAATTCACTGGCCGGCGACACGGTGTAGCTGCCCGTCGGGCGGATTTCGCGCAGGCTGCCATCCGTTTCGTACAGCCGGTGTTCGCCCTGCAGCACCAGCGTGTGGTTGAGCGCGCGGTGGCGATGCAACACGATCTGCTCCCCGGCGGGCAGCTTGAACAGGACGTCGGCAATCCGGCTGCGGGGATCGACGTGCAGGATGTGGTAAGAGAAAGCGGGCACGAATTCGCCAAAGCGCGTCCAGTGGATGGCATGGTCGTCGAACGGGCGGGTAGTCATCTGAATTATCTCCTTGAAGTTGTGGGCAGGTGCCGCTGTCATTACAACGCGCCGCGCCCCCGTTCTCCTAGGGGACGCTGCCCGCGATGGCACGGGTAATTTGCCCGCCCTGTCCGCCATCGCATGCCGGGCAGAGAGCCTGCCGGGCGACAGGCAGATTGCTGTATGCGGCGCCGGCGCGCCACCTGGTATGGGCACTGTGGACGGTCCCCAACCAGTAGCGGCCCGCTGCCATGTGCATTTCGACCATTTTTGTTGTTTTTCAATCATTATTTAATAAACGACAGCCCGGGATGCCGCCTCAAGGCATGCATTTCAATATAGTATTCTGTACAACTAAATAAGTTTCCAGGTCCCAAGTCGCTTCCAGTGCCGCAGACCAACAACAATAGCTATGTTGACAAAATATTACAGTCATTACGACTGTCTCAACGTCACGCGCGAAGCTCCCGCTGAGGTGATCCGCGCGGCCTATCGTTCACTATCGCAAAAGCACCATCCGGATAAGAACATAGGCGACCATGACGCCGCACAGAAAATGATGCGGCTGAATGCCGCCTACAGCGTGTTGTCCGATTCAGAACAAAGGAGATTGTATGATCTGCAACTCCTGGACAAGCAGCCGGTGCCACAACCGCGCCATGCCTTGCTCCGCCAGCTCCTGACAGGCAGGAATGGGCGCAAGGTTGCCATGCTGCTCGGGGGAATTTTCATTGTCCTGCTCCCCGTTTCCTGGATGATCTGGGCGGACAATCAATCGGCGCTGCGGATAGAACAGGGGATGATACTTGCCACCGACAAGGCCAACACCCCAGCGCCCGGATGGCCGCTCGTCCCGCGACAAGCGGACGAAGGGCCTGCGGGCAGCGGCGCCCCGAACGCCAGGACAGCGCCCGTCGGCGCCAGCGGGCATGCCGTTCCACCTGACCAGCGAGCGGCCACGGCTACCTTGGCGGCGCCGGCCACCATGGCCCAAGTACCGGCTGCGCCCGGCGCCGCGACCAAGACATCGGATTTTGCGCGCCTGGCCGCCATGTTAAAGAGCATGGGGCTGGGCCTGCACAAACTGGAATCGCCCGCGCTGGCGGCCAATGGCAAGCCTGCGCCGGTGCCGGCAGCCGAACCGGCCAGGACAGCCGAGCCGGCCACGGCAAATGCGGCGCCAGTCGCTCCCCTGCCCGCCGCCAGTGCCGCCGCGCTGTCCGAAAAGAGCCGGGTGCACGAAGAGATGGTTCGGCCAGCCGCGCCAGACCCCGCGCGCAGCGACGCGAAATCCGTGGCCGATAATGGCCGGACGGGCCCGGCGCCGGCCGCCAGCCCGAACGCGGCAGGTACCAGCCTGGGCGCAGCCGGCGCCGGCCCGAGCGCAGCCGGCGCCGCCCCGAATGGGGCCGCCAGCCGTGCGCCGCGCACCGCCGTCATCGCCGATGCGCGCAGTTGCGTCGCGCCGCCATATCCGATCAATGCCTACCGTAATGGCCAGGCCGGCACCGTGTTGCTGGCGCTGTTAGTGGCAAGCGATGGCCGGGTCGTCGAATCGAAAGTGCAGAAATCGAGCGGTTCGTCCGAACTGGACAAGGCAGCGCGCAATGCGCTCTCGCTATGCAAGTTCAAGCCGGCCGAAGGGCAATCGGAGCCGACCTGGGCCAATCTGAGCTATGTCTGGTCCATCGACTGACCCGGCCAATGCAGGCAATACGCGGCGGACGGCTCAGCGCACTGGCCGTGCCGTCCATGCCGCCCTTACTGCAGCTTGGGATTGAGCGTGTAGGTACCGGTCAGGCGCGCCTCGGCCAGCACATGGCCGGCGATCGCGCGGCGCACAGCCT
>JAZJZQ010000617.1:0-1730 GCA_040389625.1 Pseudomonadota bacterium
CAGCAGGCGCGAGACATCGTAGCCGGCCACGTTCTTCATCACCTGGCCGCCGAAGCACAGCAACTCGCCGTGGCCGTCCATCATGGCCGCACCGAGCACGAAGTCGCGCACGGCGCCGGCGCTGGCGCGGCGCGGTCCGGACAGGGCGGCCGCCACCACGCCGCCGATGGTCGATGCGGCGCCATAGCGGGGCGGCTCGAACGCCAGCATCTGGCGCCGTTCGGCCAGCAATGCTTCGATCTCGGCCAATGGCGTGCCGCAGCGGGCCGTGATCACCAGTTCCGTCGGTTCGTAGGCCAGCACGCCGCTGTAAGCGCGCGTGTCGAGCAGTTCGCCGGCCGGCGCGTTGCCGTACCAGTCCTTGGTGCCGCCGCCGCGCAGGCGCAGCGCCGTGCCGGCGGCCGTGGCCGCGCGGATCTGTTGTTGGTATTGTGCGATGGGCGCTTGCAAGGGGACTCCGTCAGAAACGCGGCAAATCGGGGAACTTCAGCACGCCGCCCGTGACCCGCATCTTGCCGAATTCGGCGCAGCGGTTCAGGGTCGGAATCGCCTTGTCGGGATTGAGCAGCGACAGCGGGTCGAAAGCGCGCTTGACGGCGAAGAACGCTTCCAGCTCCTTGCCCGTAAACTGCTCGCACATGGAGTTGATCTTCTCGATACCCACGCCATGTTCGCCCGTGATGGTGCCACCCACCTCCACGCTCAGCGCCAGGATCTCGGCGCCGAAAGCCTCGGCCCGCGCGAATTCGTCGGGCTGGTTGGCGTCGAACAGGATCAACGGGTGCAGGTTGCCGTCGCCGGCATGGAACACATTGGCGCAGCGCAGGCCGTACCTGGTTTCCATGCGCGCGATCCCGGCCAGCACCTCGGCCAGGCGCTTGCGGGGAATGGTGCCGTCCATGCAGTAGTAGTCGGGCGAGATGCGGCCGGCGGCCGGGAAGGCGTTCTTGCGGCCGGACCAGAAGCGCAGCCGCTCGGCCTCGTCCTGCGACACGGCGATGGCGCTGGCGCCGGCCGCCTGCAGCACGGCCGTCATGCGCACGATGTCTTCCTCCACCTCCTCCACCGTGCCGTCGGCCTCGCACAGCAGGATGGCGGCAGCCTCCGTGTCGTAGCCGGCCTTGCAGAACGGCTCGACCATGCGGGCCGAAGTCTGGTCCATCATTTCCAGTCCGGCCGGGATGATGCCGGCCGCGATCAGGTCGGCCACGGCGTTGCAGCCGGCGCCCACTTCGCCGAACGACGCCATGATCACGCGCGCCGTGGACGGCTTGGGGATCAGCCTGACCGTCACTTCCGTCACGATGCCCAGCATGCCCTCGGAGCCGATGAACACGGCCAGCAGGTCCAGTCCTGGCGCGTCCAGCGCCTCGCCGCCCAGTTCCACCACCTCGCCCTCGATGGTGACCATGCGCACCCGCAGCACGTTATGCACCGTCAGGCCGTATTTCAGGCAATGCACGCCGCCCGAATTCTCGGCCACGTTGCCGCCGATGGTGCAGGCGATCTGCGACGAGGGATCGGGCGCGTAGTACAGGTCGTGGCGGGCGGCGGCGTCGGAAATGGCCAGGTTGCGCACGCCCGGCTGCACCACGGCCGTACGGGCGTAGGCGTCCATGCGGACGATCTGGTTCAGGCGCGCCGTCGACAGCACCACGCCGTCGGCGATCGGCATGGCGCCGCCCGACAGGCCGGTGCCGGCCCCGCGCGGCACGATGGGCACATTCAGC
>JAZJZQ010000617.1:1830-3377 GCA_040389625.1 Pseudomonadota bacterium
TCGATTGTAAGCACAAACGGCGCCGCCGTCGCGTGGGGCCGGTCAATTGATGCGGATGTGCCGCGATTGTCGCCTTCCCGCCGCACGCCGGCGGCATGGGCGGGCCGTCATCAGGCTGGCATAATCTGACTATGCTGGCCATGCTGGCAGCAGGGTGAAATGCGGCGGCCGGCGCCGTTTTGGCGTATCCTCTCAATTTTTAACGGATCAGTAACCATCATGGGCAACCGACTCTCCAAGATCGCCACCCGCACCGGCGACAACGGCACCACCGGCCTGGGCGACGGCACGCGCACCGACAAGGACAGCGTGCGGGTGCACGCCATGGGCGACGTGGACGAACTCAATTCCAACATCGGCCTGCTGCTGTGCGAAGCCATGCCCGACGCCCTGCGCGAGGAGCTGGTGACGATCCAGCATGACCTGTTCGACCTGGGCGGCGAACTGTGCATCCCCGGCTACCAGATGATCACGGAAGCCCACGTGGCCCGGCTCGACGACCTGCTGGCCAAGTACAACGCCGACCTGCCGGCGCTGACCGAATTCATCCTGCCGGCCGGCTCGCGGGCGGCGGCCGTGGCACACGTGTGCCGCACCGTGTGCCGCCGCGCCGAACGTGCCATCGTCACGCTGGGCAAGGCCGAAACCATCCACGACCATCCGCGCCAGTATGTGAACCGCCTGTCGGACCTGATGTTCGTGCTGTCGCGCGTGCTCAACCGCTTTGCCGGCGGCAGCGACGTGCTGTGGCAGCACGAACGCAAACGTGGCTGAACGGCCCGAACACAACGGACGGCGCAGCGCGGTCGCCGCGAGCGCCGTCGCTGTCAGGGAGATATCGCCAGCGGCGCATCGCTGCCCAGCAGCAGCGCCATGCCGCGGGCCATGCTGAGGCGCGAAGCGGCGCCCGGGTGGTCGCCTATCAGTGCGACCTGTTCATGTGCCGCCAGTTTGCCGTAGAAGCGGACCATGGCCGCCGGCGGCCAGCCGGCCCGGTAAGCCAGCACCATCCCTAACTGGTCGGCCTCGCTCTCCTGCAGGCTGGAGAGATCCGACAGCTTGATCTGCAGCGACAGATCGCTGTCGAGCCGCTCCATCAACACATCGAGCGGCAGCGGCGGCAGGCGCACCAGGACCAGCGCCTCGGACAGCGTCTCGCGTACATGCTCGGCCACGGCGTGGGCCACCTCATGTCCCAGCAAGGTGGCCAGCTCGCCATCATCCAGTGCCATGTCGCGCACGAAGGCGCTGCCGACGAGGATCTTCCCGCCCGCCATGCAGACGGCATCGACCTCGGGGTCGCTGGTGGTGTGCAGCTCCCATTGCCACTGGGCCGCCTCCGGCTTGAGGGCCACGGCGGCCCGTATCAGGCCGACGCTGACGGACCGCAGGCGCGCCAGCAGGGCAGGATCGTCATCGAGCTTGCCGTCGGCGGCCAGCGTCACCACGCGGTCGATGTAGCGGTCCTCGACCTGGCTGTCCACCGCATCGGCCGGAAAACGCAGTTCCTGCCAGCGCCCCGATTCCGGCACCTGCCCCCGTGCCGC
>JAZJZQ010000618.1:0-12172 GCA_040389625.1 Pseudomonadota bacterium
CGCAGCTTGGAATGGGCCAGGTAGAGATAGTTCTGCCGCTCCGTCACGTGGTCGGAAAACTCGTTGCCGATGGCGTAGCCCACGCGGTAGGGCTGGCCGTCGTCGCCGATCACGTACAGGCCGGCGATTTCCGGTTCCTCGCCGCCGTCGAGCGCGAACTCAGGCATCAGCAAAGGCTGGCCGCTGGCCGCCACGATGGAGCCGTCGCCCTTGTAGAACCACTCCGGCTGCACGCCCGCCGTACCGGGCTGCGGCTTGCCGCCCTCCACGCCCATGCGGAACATTTTCATGCTGTCGCTCAGGCTTTCGACGGCGCCGCCGATTTTCTTGTGCATGGCGTCGCGCGTGTCGGCGCTGCCCAGGTGGGTCAGGCCGGTGCCGGTCACGTAGCAGTGCGCCGCGTCGGCATGGTCGAGCGGGGCCAGCAAACGGCCCGCCTTGGCCACGCTGTCGTAATCGACTGCCGTGGCGCCCACCGCTTCGCTGGCCAATGCGGCCAGGCCGCGCCGGGCGCGTATCGCCGCCTGGGCCAGCGCGTAGGTGCTGTCGTAGCCCTCGATCACGCGTATCGTGTCGTCCTGCAGCACGCCCACGCGGCGCGCCCCGTCTTCATTCTTGAATTGAACCAGTAACATGGCGTCTCCAGCTAGTTTTAGTGTGAATGCTTGGGTACTTCGGAACCGCGGTGCCCGACCAGGAAGTCGAAGTCGCAGCCCTCGTCGGCCTGCAGCACGTGGTCGATGTAGAGCTGCTGGTAGCCGCTCCTGGCCACCGGCTGCTGGCGCGCGGCCCGCTCGGCCAGGCGTTCGGCCAGCGCGCTGTCGCTGATGTCCAGGTTCAGGATGCCGCCGGCGCAGTCGAGCGTGATCCAGTCGCCGTCGCGCACGATGCCCAGCGGGCCGCCAGCCATGGCTTCCGGCGCCACATGCAGCACCACCGTGCCATAGGCCGTGCCGCTCATGCGCGCATCCGAAATGCGCACCATGTCCGTCACGCCTTGCGCCAGCAGCTTGGGCGGCAGGCCCATGTTGCCCACTTCAGCCATGCCGGGGTAGCCTTTCGGGCCGCAGTTCTTCATCACCAGCACCGAATTGGCGTCCACTTCCAGTTCCGGATCGGCGATGCGGCTCTTGTAATGGTCGAAATCCTCGAACACCACGGCGCGGCCGCGGTGCTGCATCAGCGCCGGGGTGGCGGCGGACGGCTTGAGCACGGCGCCGCGCGGCGCCAGGTTGCCGCGCAGGATGCAGATGCCGCCGTCGTCCAGCAGCGGTTTTTCCAGCGGGCGTATCACTTCATCGTCGTACACGGGGGCATCCTTGCAGTTTTCCCACAGCGACTTGCCGTTGACGGTGAGCGCGTCGGGATGGGGCAGCAGCTTGCCGTCGCCCATGCGGCGGATCGCGCCGGGCAGGCCGCCCGCGTAGTAGAACTCCTCCATCAGGAAGCGGCCCGACGGCATCAGGTCGACGATGGTGGGCATGCCGCGGCCGATGCGGGTCCAGTCTTCCAGTTCCAGGTCGACCCCGATCCGGCCGGCGATGGCCTTCAGGTGGATCACGGCGTTGGTGGAACCGCCGATGGCGGCGTTGACGCGGATCGCGTTCTCGAAGTTCTCGCGCCGCAGCACCTTCGACAGGCGCAGGTCTTCGTGCACCATCTCGACGATGCGGATGCCGCTCATGTGCGCCAGGATGTAGCGGCGCGAATCGACGGCGGGAATGGCGGCATTGTGCGGCAGGCTGGTGCCCAGCGCCTCGGCCATGCAGGCCATGGTGGAGGCCGTGCCCATGGTGTTGCAGGTGCCGGCCGAGCGCGAGTGGCCCGATTCGGCGTGCATGAATTCGTGCATGGTGATGGTGCCGGCCTTGACCTGCTCGTGCAGCTGCCAGACGGCCGTGCCGGAACCGATGTTCTTGCCGTTGAGCTTACCGTTCAACATGGGGCCGCCGCTGACGACGATGGTCGGCAAGTCCACGCTGGCCGCGCCCATCAGCAGGGCCGGGGTGGTCTTGTCGCAGCCCACCAGCAGTACCACGGCGTCCATCGGATTGCCCCGTATCGATTCTTCCACGTCCATGCTGGCCAGGTTACGGGTCAGCATGGCGGTCGGGCGCAGGTTCGATTCGCCGTTCGAGAACACGGGGAATTCGACGGGGAAGCCGCCCGCCTCCAGGATGCCGCGCTTGACGTATTCGGCCAGCTGGCGAAAGTGGGCGTTGCACGGCGTGAGCTCGGACCACGTATTGCAGATGCCGATAATGGGCTTGCCCTGGAATTCGTGGTCGGGTATGCCCTGGTTCTTCATCCAGCTGCGGTACATGAAGCCATTCTTATCCTGGGTGCCGAACCACTCGGCCGAGCGCAGCTTGGTTTTCTTTGTCGCGGACATGCATTCCTCCTGGTTGAGCGCGCGGTACCTGTGTCCGTCCGCGCAGCGATGAACCGATGTTAGAGCGGCCAGCCATCACAATCAAATCACTTATTTGTCGATTTCGATATCGAAACGGATATCAGTCCAAGACAAAGAACCGGTAAGCGATGGCACTGCGATGGACCTGCCCCGGCTGCAATAGCGCGCTGGGAAAGGCCGGCTGGTTGGGGTTGTCGGGGAACTGTTGCGGCTCCAGGCACAGGCCGCCGCGCCAGGCGTGCCGCCCCGCGCCGCCGGTGAGGAAGTTCCCGCTGTAGAACTGCAGGCCCGGCGCCTGGCACGACACGTCCAGCGCCCGGCCCGAGCCCGGATCGTGCAGCCGCGCCGCCAGCGTGGGGCCGGCGCGCTCGCGCGGGCGCAGGACGAAATTGTGGTCATAGCCCTTGCCCAGCGCCAGTTGCGGATGGTCTGCGCCGATGTGCCGGCCGACCGCGCGCGGGGCGCGAAAATCGAACGGCGAGTCTTCGACGGGGCAGATGGCGCCGGTGGGGATCAGGCCCGCATCCACCGGCGTGTAATGGTCGGCGGCGATGGTCAGGCGATGGTCGAGGATATCGCCCTGCCCCGCCAGGTTGAAATAGGCGTGGCTGGTCAGGCTGACCGGGGTGGCGCGGTCGCTCATCGCGCGAAAGTGGATCAGCAGTTCGTTGGCGCGATTGAGTTCGTACAGCACGGTCAGCGCCAGGTTGCCGGGGTAGCCCTGGTCGCCATCGGGACTCAGGTGCGTCAGCGACAGCCTGGCCGCGGTGGCCTTGGCACTGGGAGCGGCCTGCCACAGCGCCGTATGCAGGCCGGCGCGCCCGCCGTGCAGGTGGTTGGCGCCGTCGTTGACGTCAAGCTGCACCAGCTGGCCGTCAAGCCGGTAGCGGCCGTGGGCGATGCGGTTGGCGTGGCGCCCGATCAGCGCGCCGAAGTAGTCGCGGTTGTCCCAATACGGTTCGATGGCGGCATGCCCGAGCGTGACGTTGGCGCGCACGCCGTCACGGTCCGGCGCATGGATGGCCGTGACGATGCCGCCAAAATCGCTGATGCAGACGGTCAGGCCGCAGCCGTTGTCCAATGTGTACAGGTGCGCGCTACGTCCGTCGGGCAGCTGGCCGAACGGGGCGCGGGTGATGCTGGGAAGGATGGTGGGAGACATGGGCAAGCCACAAGGGGATGAAGCAGGACAATGGTGCCAGGCGATGCAGCAATGCTTCCCTTGCACCTGCACAGTTTGATGGCACAGCCCGGAATGAACGCGTCCATTCCGGAACTGTACTGGCGCCGGCCTACCGCGCCGGCGCCCTGCCCTGCCTTAGAACCAGGCCTCGACCTGCAGGCCGACGGAGGTGCCGTTGGTGGCCGTGCCGAAGGCCGGACCGGCGTTGTTGCTGGCGTTGAGCGCCGCGGTCGCCGGATCGTTCCACTTGCCGTAGGTGACGAAGGCACGCAGCTCAGGACGCGACCAGTAGCCCTTGCCGGCCGTGATGGTCGGTGCGAAGGTGATCGTGTTCAGGCGCAGCGTATCGCCGCCGTTGGGCTGCGTCACGCGGTGGGTACCCAGCTCCAGCTGCAGCTTGAAGTGCTCGTTGAGCGCATACACGGGGCGCGCGCCCAGCGTGGTCCAGGTGCTCGAACCGCCGGCGTCGGACTTGTCGCGCTGGCCCAGCACCACGAACTCCATGCTGAATTCCGGCGTCGGCTGCATCACCAGGTCGTTGAAGATACGGGCCCGCGTCACGTCCGTGCCCAGCGTCGTGCTGCCGGACGCGCCGATGCGGTCGTTGCCCACGCCGATACCCGTGCCCGGACCCACGCCGTACTGCACGCCGAAGGTATTGCCGCCACCCAGCACCTTGTCCTGCTTGTGCAGCACCGTCAGCTGCCAGCCATTGTGCTTGTCCTTGCCCTGCGCCGTGATGATGGAGGTGGCGATGTCGATCGTGCCGCCCGGGTTGACGGGCAAGCCTTCGTACACCAGGTTCTGGCGCAGCGCCGACTTGTTGTTGGTCACCAGGCCCGTTTGCGGATCGGTGGTGTTGCTGTCGTTGTCCTTGAAGATGGCGTAGCTGAATTTGCCGGGACCGGCCTTGACGCCGTCGATACCGCCGCCGGTGCCGTTCAGGTTAATGAACTGCAGGTCCAGCATGTGGATGTCGGGACGGTAGTAGTAGCGCTTGCCGATCCAGGCCACGCCGCCGTTGAGGAAGTCGATGTTCTTCGCCTCCACATAGGCCTTGGCCAGGCCCAGCTTGGCGTCGCCGAAATCGGAGCCGGAATTCCACTCGTTGGCCCACAGCGTGCCGACGAAGCTCACGCCGTCGGGCGTCTTGGCGAATTCCTTGGTGTAGCCGCCTTCGAAATAGGCGTCGCACTCGTTGCCGAGGCGGTACTTCATCGTGTTGCCACCCAGGCCGTAGCAATTTTGCGGACCGTGGCTGCTGCCCACGCCCGCGCGCAGGTAGCCGTGGAAGCCTTCTTCGTCATGGCCGGCGTCGGCCCGGGCGGCGTTGCCGGCCAGGGTCATGGCGATTGCCAGCGGCAGCAAGGTCAGGATGCGTTGCTTCATGTTGTCTCCTCGTTGTTTTTGAAATAGGCGGATGTTGCGCAGGACTGGTATCGCCGCATGCGGTTCAGATGCCGAGCTTGATACTAGTTGCTTCAACGATACCTTTCCAATTACTTATTATTCGAGTTCGATATCCGTATCGATATCGATGACATTAATGCCCCATGACTACCCGGCGCGATGGCATCGCCGCGGCCATGCCCTCCGCCCGGTCCAGCCGGCCGGCCAGCGCCGTCAGGCCCAGCGCGCCGAGCACGACGATGGCGCCTATCCACGGCGTCGCCATCAGTCCCAAATGCACAACGATCAGGCCGCCGGCCCACGCGCCGCCGGCAATGCCGACATTGAACGCGGCGATATTCAAGCCCGACGCGACATCGACGGCCTGCGGCGCATCGCGCTCGGCGCGCTGCACGACATACACCTGCAGGCCGGGCACATTGCCGAACGCGACGGCGCCCCACACCAACACCGTCGCCAGCGCCAGCCACGCGTGGGCGGCTGTGAAGGTCAGCACGAACAACACCAGCGCCAGCAAGGCGAACACGATTTGCAGCGCCCGGATCGGGCCTTTGCGGTCGGCCAACTTGCCGCCCCAGATATTGCCGAATGCGACGGACACGCCATACACCAGCATCACCAGGCTGACGCTGCCCGCCGAGAAGCCCGAGACTTCCTGCAAGATGGGCGCAAGGTAGGTGAAGGCGATGAAGGAGCCGCCATAGCCGAGCGTGGTCATGCCATACACCAGCAACAGGCGTGGTTTTTTCAACACAGCCAGCTGGGTGAGCAACGATGGCGGCTTGCTGGCGGCGATATTGTCCGGCACCAGTACCAGGCTGCCGAGAAAGGCAATCACGCCCAGCAGCGACACCGCCAGGAACGTCGTCTGCCAGCCCAGGGTCTGGCCGATGAAGGTGCCAAGCGGTACGCCCGTGACCAGGGCCACCGTCAGCCCGGTGAACATCAGGGCGATGGCGCTGGCGGCCTTGTCCTTGGGCACCAGGCTGGTCGCGATAGTGGAACCGATCGAGAAGAACACGCCGTGCGCCAGGCCCGTCAACACCCGCGCCACCATCAGCGCTGCATAGCCCGGCGCCAGCCAGGCGAGCAGATTGCCGGCCGTGAACAACGCCATCAAGGCCAGCAGCAGGTGCTTGCGGTGCATACGGCCGGTCAGCGCCGTGAGCACGGGCGCGCCGACGGCCACGCCCAGCGCATACAGGCTGACCAGCAGCCCGGCCGACGGTACCGACACGCCCAGGCTGGCGGCGATGGTGGGGATGAGGCCGACGATGACGAATTCCGTCGTACCGATAGCGAAAGCGCTGAGTGTCAACGCCCAGAGTGCGAGAGGCATGGTGTTCCTTTGCGGTAGGTAAAAGATGCCTCGCAGTGTGGACCGGGCACTGTCAAAGAAAAAGTATCGCGGCTACAATACATTTTTGACTAAGGATCACTAATGTTGAATCTTGAAGGCTTGATTGCCTTGGTTTCCGTCATAGATAACGGTTCCTTCTCCGCCGCGGCCGACCAGCTCGGGCAAACGCCGTCCGGCATCAGCCGCGCCATTTCGCGTCTCGAAGCGCAGCTGGGCGCGACCCTGATCACGCGGACGACGCGCCGGCTGGACCTGACCGAAGAAGGCGTATGGCTGCTGGCGCGGGCGCGAAAAATACTGTCCGACCTCCAGCAAACGGAAGAACACATGCACGCCTGCCAGTCCCAGCCCTCCGGCCTGGTGCGGGTCAGCGCAGCGACGCCGGCCCTGATCCACTTGCTGGCCCCCTTGATGGCGGCGTTCATGGATGCCTATCCCCTGGTCAGGCTGGAGCTGGTCAGCGGTGAAACCATCGTCGACCTGATCGAAGCGCGTATCGACCTGGCCATCCGTATCGGCCCGCTGGCCGACTCCACCCTGAACGCGCGCCGCCTGGGCACGAGCCGCCTGCGGCTGCTGGCGGCGCCGGACTACCTGGCGCGCCACGGCACGCCGGCAGACGCGGAGCAACTGGCCGGCCATAGGCTGCTGGGCTTTACGGCGCCCGCGTCGCTCAACATCTGGCCGCTGGCCCAGCCGGAAGGTGACGGCCTGGCCGTGCAGCCCGCCGTTGCCGCCTCCAGTGGTGAAACCTTGCGGCATCTGGCGTTGGGCGCCGCCGGCATTGCCTGCCTGGCCGAGTTTCTCACGCATGACGATGTCGCCAGCGGCCGGCTGCTGCCTGTCCTGCCATCGGCGACGCTGCCATGGAGCCAGCCCGTCTGGGCCGTTTTCTACAAACAGGGCGCGCTGGCGCCACGCATCGCGGCGCTGGTTGAATTCCTCGCGCAGGGCCTCAAAGATGTATTGGCGGATTGAATAAGTTCTGTCCAGCCCCAGCCGGACCAGGCTAATTCGGCCTGAAATACTCAAACGCCATATTAATAGTAACTACCTGATTTCATTACCTAATCCATTCAATATCAGAACAAGCAACCAGCTAGTCACCGCAGCCGTCAAGTTAATATTTTAATATTACATATTACCGTTGGCGGACACCAACATGAACATAATTTTCTGCCAATTGGTGTAATACTAATATTCATGGCTGGCAGCCTGCGCCGCCCAACCTGATTTCTCCCTTCATATTATCTCGCCTCCATTAGTTACTATTGGAAAGGATGTCTCATGCCTGTCGATATAGAGAATAAGCCCGCCGCCCATTTTCAGGAAACCTATGACGTGATCGTTATCGGCGGCGGTCCGATGGGGCTCGCCACCGCGTATTACAACAGCAAGCGCGGCGCCACGACCCTGGTGCTGGAACAATTCACCTTCATCAACCAGCAAGGCAGTTCGGCCGGCGTGTCGCGCCAGTTCCGCATCCCCTATCCCGATGAATACATGGTCAAGATGGCCGAGGATGCGCTGCCGTACTGGGCCGAACTGCAGACCCACACGGAAGAGCCGCTGCTGACCACGGTCGGCACCCTGTGGTTCGGCGACCCGGCCGTGCAATCGACCGAGGGCAATATCGCCGCCGCCGAGCTGGCCATGCAGGCCCAGGACGTGCCCTACACGGCGCTGACGGTGGACCAGATCGAGACGCGCTACCACTTCAAGGACCTGCCCCGCAATTACCGGGGCCTGTTCCAGGCCGACGGCGCCAGCATCGACCTGCGCGCCACCCAGCGCACGCTGTACGACTGCAACCTCGTCAGCCCCTACGTGACGATGGTGGACCAGGCGCCCGTGATCGGCATCGAACAATCGGACCAGCTGTTCATGGTCACCACCCCGGGCGGCACCTACGTCGGCAAGAAGCTGGTGATCGTGCCGGGGCCGTACATCAACGACGTCATCAACCTGCTCAACTTCCGTATCGAGGCCACCTACTGGAACCTGGCGTCGGCCTACTACCGCAAGACCGATCCGGCCATCCAGTACCCCACCTGGTTCGTGTTCCAGGAACCGGAAGGCGACAGCGGCAACCAGTTCTACGGTTTCCCGGAAGTGGACTGGGACCACCCCGGCTACATCCGCGTGGCGCCGGACTTCGTGATGACGCCCCTGAGCGATCCCAACCAGGCCAGCTTTATCCCCAACCCCGAGGAACTGGCCTACACGGCCGAATGGGTGCGCAAGCACATGACGGGCCTGGACCCCACGCCCCATTACAAGTCCACCTGCCTGGTGGCACTGAGCAATATCCCCGGCAAGGAAATGCTGATCGATTTCGCCCCCGCCTATGTGCCCAACCACCAGAACATCGTCATGTATGCGACGGGCTGGGCCGCCAAGTTCGTGCCGCTGCTGGGCAGCATCCTGTCGGAGATGGCGCTCGACGGCAAGAGCACGTACGACATCTCGCACTTTCAGACTGGGCAGCGCTACTTCAAAGCCATGTAACACCTTCACATACAACAGGAGACCATGATGGTAGACAAGAACACGACACTGAACACCGGCATGCAGGACGGTTTGATGCTCGACGTGGCCATCGTCGGCGCCGGCATCTCGGGCGTCTACACGGCATACCGCCTGACCACGGCGGGCGCCAGCACGGGCAGCCAGGTGCAGATATTCGACATGAACACCCGCATCGCGGGCCGGCTGGAATCGGTGCGGCTGCCCGGCATGCCGACCGTACAGGGGGAACTGGGCGGCATGCGCTACCTGACCTCGCAGAAGATCGTCACCACCCTGATCGAACAAGTGTTTGCCGACCAGATGGAAGCGGTGGAGTTTCCGATGGGCGATCCGGCCGATCTGTACATGTATCTGCGCAAGGAGCGCTGCAAGCAGAACGCCTGGACGGAGGCGCAGGCCAAGGGCGAAAAACTGCTTACCCGCTACTACCTGGACGACGACGACGTGGGCTTCAGCGCCGACCAGTTGTTCAGCAAGGTGATCTACGACGTGCTGACGGCCGACCCATGGTTCAACGAAAACTTCGGCGAATACGTCAACAAGGTCGACGAATACACCTATACCATCGAACTGACGCTGCGCCAGTGGGACCAGATCAAGCCCTACCTGACCTACCATTTCGAAGGCTCGCCCTACGACAAGCGGCTGGTCAACGACATCGGTTTCTGGAACCTGCTCAAGGACCAGGTATCGCAGGAAGGCTACACCTTCCTCTCGACCGGCGGCGGCTACTATTCCAACACCATCAACTGGAACGCGGCCGAGGCGTTTCCCTACATGATAGGCGACTTCTCGGCCGGCGCCACCTACAAGACCATCGCCGAAGGGTTCGACAGCACCGTCTACGCCATGGCCAACGAATACATGCGCGCCGAAGGCGCCTGCATCTGGTCGGAGAACAAGCTGCTGACGTTTAACAAGGTCCATCCCCACACGGCCACCCACCGCTACGAGCTGGTGTTCCTCAACCTGCGCTCGAACCTGCAATGGCGGGTGTATGCCAACAGCCTGGTGCTGGCCATGCCGCGCCGCTCGCTGGAACTGCTGGACCAGGATAACTTCTTCTTCGACGTGAACCAGAACACGGTATTGAACAACAATATCCGCTCCGTCATCATGGAGCCGGCGTTCAAGATCCTGATGGGTTTCGATACGCCGTGGTGGAATGAACTGGGCATCTACGCCGGCCACTCCATCACCGACCTGCCCATGCGCCAGTGCTACTACTTCGGCACCGCCAAGCTCACCGACCATTCGATGCTGCTTGGCAGTTATGGCGACATGGAGACGGAATCGTTCTGGAAGGCCCTGGCCGACGACCCGGTCAAGTTCCGCGCCCGCGCCACCAGGCTGGCGTCGCTGCGCGAAGTGGAAGCGCTCAACGACGTGGCGGCCAGCGACATGATGGTCAGGGAAGTGGTCAAGGAGCTGCGCGAACTGCACGGCGTGGGCGTGCCCCTGCCCTACGTGACCTGGTTCAAGGACTGGGGCGACGACCCGTTCGGCGCCGGCTACCACGCCTGGAAGGCCGGCTACAAGGTGCAGGACGTGATGCCCTACATGCGCAAGCCGGTGCAGAGCGAGAACATCCACATCTGCGGCGAAGCCTATTCCGACCAGCAGGGCTGGGTCGAAGGCGCGTTCTGCGAGGCGGAAAAAATGCTGGAGTCGTACTTCGGCCTGACCCGTCCCAGCTGGCTGCCGGCCGACTACTACCTCGGCTGGTAACCCGTCCGCCTCACGGGTGGCGCCTGGCCGCCACCCGCCGCATCGCCCACCCGCGCTGTGCACTGGCCCGTCCCCTCGATGACGCCGGGACCGGTCCGCCGCTATCGGTACGGGCCGGGCGCACGGGGCGCCAGCGCGGCGCCCCCTCCTTTATTCCATCGGGTACCGGATATAGCCACTATGCCCGCGGCCGGCTTCATCGCGCCCGCTGGACGTGAAACACTGGCGGCGGCCTGGCGCACTGCCGTCTACGCACTGTCGTCTAACGTCGCCGGGGTCCGCTTTTCGATACCAATAACGAGATCCCAATGGAGACACTTCATGACTATTAATACAGGCAACACCGCCTTCATGCTCATCTGTACGAGCCTGGTGATGCTGATGACGCCGGGACTGGCCTTCTTCTACGGCGGCCTGGTGGGGCGCAAGAACGTGCTGACCATCATGATGCAAAGCTTTATCTCGCTGGGTTGGACCACCGTGCTGTGGTTCGCCTTCGGCTATTCGATGTGCTTCGGCCCGAGCTGGGGCGGCATCATCGGCGACCCGAGCTACTACGCCTTCCTGCGCGGCGTCACGCTCGACACCATGTACACCGGCAGCGACGCCGGCATTCCGCTGGTGGTGCACGTGGCTTACCAGATGATGTTCGCCATCATCACGCCGGCCCTGATCACCGGTGCCTTCGCCAGCCGCATCACGTTCAAGGCTTACTTCGTGTTCCTGACCGGCTGGCTGGTGCTGGTCTATTTCCCCTTCGTCCACATGGTGTGGAGCCCGGACGGCCTGCTGGCCAAATGGGGCGTGCTGGACTTCGCCGGCGGCATCGTGGTGCACAACACGGCCGGCTTTGCCGCGCTGGCGTCGGTGCTGTACGTGGGGCGCCGCAAGCTGGTCGAACTGAAGCCGCACAGCGTGCCGCTGATCGCCCTGGGTTCGGGCCTGCTGTGGTTCGGCTGGTACGGTTTTAACGCCGGCTCCGAATTCCGGGTCGATGCCGTCACCGCCTCGGCCTTCCTGAACACCGACATCTCGGCCTCGTTCGCCGCCGTGACCTGGCTGTTCATCGAATGGTACAACCACAAGAAGCCCAAGTTCCTGGGCCTGCTGACGGGCGGCGTGGCCGGCCTGGCCACCATCACCCCGGCCGCCGGTTATGTCTCCATGCCGGCTGCCGCCCTGATCGGCATCGCCGCCGGCCTGGTGTGCTTCTACGCCGTGGCGCTGAAGAATCGCCTGGGCCTTGATGATGCGCTGGACGTGTGGGGCGTACACGGCGTGGGCGGCCTGCTGGGCACCGTGCTGCTGGGCGTGTTCGCCTCCAAGGCGTGGAATCCGGCCGGCGTTGATGGCCTGTTACTGGGCAACAGCCACTTCTTCCTGGTGCAGTTGCTGGCGGTGGTCATCTCCGGCGTGTGGGCGTTCGCCTTCACGTACGGCATGTTGTGGCTGATCGACCGCTTCACGCCCGTCAAGGCCGGCGCCGAGGCGGAAGAGCAGATGGATGAAGTGTTCCACGGCGAGGAAGCTTACGTCGTTTCTTGAACCG
>JAZJZQ010000619.1:0-1529 GCA_040389625.1 Pseudomonadota bacterium
TCCGGCTTGCGCTTCTCGAAGAAGGCGGTGAATGCCTCCTTCGCTTCCGGCGCTTCCAGCATGGCGCCGAACAGCTTGTTCTCGGCCGCCATGGTTTGCGTGATGGCGGTGTTGCGGCTGGACTTCATCAGCTGCTTGGTGGCGCGCACGGAACTGGCCGGCAGGGCCACCAGCTTGGCCGCTTGCGCGCGCGCGAACGGCAGCAACTCGGCCACCGGCAGCACTTTAGCCACCAGGCCCATGTCCAGCGCCTCCTGCGCCAGGAACGCTTCGCCCAGCATCAGCTTTTCCGCCGCGCGGGGGTAGCCGGCCACTTGCGTCAGCAGCAGGCTGGAGGCGAATTCCGGGCACAGGCCCAGCTGCGAAAACGGCATCGAGAACTTGGCGTTGTCGGCCGCGTACACCAGGTCGCAGTGCATCAAGAGCGTGGTGCCGATGCCGACGGCGGCGCCGGCCACGGCCGCCACCACGGGCTTGGTGGCGCCGCTCAGGGCCAGCATGAAGCGGAACACGGCGCGCTCTTCCAGCGCCACGCCGTCGCTGCTGCGGGCGCTCTTGAGGAAGTCTTCCAGGTCGTTACCGGCCGTGAAAATCTCGGGCTTGCCGGTGATCAGGATGGCCCGTACGGCGGCGTCCTGCTCGCCGTCGTTGATGGCGTCGGCCATGCTCTGGTACATCGCGCTGGTGATCGCGTTCTTGCGCTCGGGGCGGTTGAATTCGATGGTCAGGATGCCGTCGGCCTTGCTGCTCACAATTTCCATGTCGTCTCCAGAATGAGGAAAGGGCGCCGGGGAAAATCCGCAGCGCCCTTGATGTTGCTATTTTATCGTGCCGCGTTTATACGCGCTCGAAGATACCTGCCGCGCCCATGCCGGCGCCGACGCACATGGTGACCATGCCGTACTTCAGGTTGTTGCGGCGCAGTGCGTGGATCACGGTGGCGGCGCGGATGGCACCGGTCGCGCCCAGCGGGTGGCCCAGGGCGATCGCGCCGCCCATCGGGTTGACCTTGGCCGTATCCAGGCCCAGGTCGCCGATCACGGCCAGCGCCTGCGCGGCGAAGGCTTCGTTCAGCTCGATCCAGTCCAGCTGATCCTGGGTGATGCCGGCCAGGCGGCAGGCTTCAGGGATGGCGAACTTGGGACCGATGCCCATGATTTCCGGCGGTACGCCCTTGACGGCGAACGAGGAGAACTTGGCCAGCGGGGTCAGGTTGTGCTCGCGCAGGAATTTTTCCGACACGATCAGCAGCGCGCCGGCGCCGTCCGACATCTGCGAGCTGTTGGCGGCGGTGACGGAACCCTTGGCGGCGAACACGGGCTTCAGCTTGCCCAGCGATTCCACGGTGCAATCGGTGCGGGCACCTTCGTCGGTGTCGACGGTGCGCTTCTTGATGGTGATTTCGCCCGTGGCCAGGTTAGGGGTGCGGGTGATGATCTCGACCGGGGTGGTCTCGTCCTTGAAGAAGCCGGCCTGCTGGGCGGCGATGGCGCGGCGGTGCGATTCGACCGAGAACGCGTCCTGCGCTT
>JAZJZQ010000620.1:0-1235 GCA_040389625.1 Pseudomonadota bacterium
AGCGGCGTGATGGTGATGCCCTTGACCAGCATGGCGCTGATCTGGTCCAGCGCCACGATATTGCTGGTGTCGGACATGGCCAGGATCAGGTTGTCGCTGTGACGCTCGTAGACAATGGGGAACACGCGGTAGCGCTTGGCCACGTCCTTGGGGATCAGCTTGAGGGCGATGGCGTCCACCACCAGGCTGTTCAGGTCGGCGCTCTGCTGGTTCAGGTTCTTCGACAGCGCCTCGCGCACCGTGGCCTCGGTGACGAAGCCCAGCGTGATGAGCAGTTTGCCCAGCGGCTCCTGGCTGCGCTTTTGCTCGATCAGGGCAATGCGCAGCTGGTCCTCGCTGATCACGCCTTTCTGGATCAGCAGCTTGCCGAGGGGGATTTTAGGTTGTTCTGCCATGGTGTTCCGTGTCTGGCGGCGCGTCGTCGCGCCGCGCGCTCATTGCTGGCCCGGGTTGGCCAGCTGGTGCATCCGCTGGCGCAGCACGGCGCGGTCGAAGCCGACCGGCCCATCCTGGGCCAGCGCCAGCGCCTTCTGGTAATAGGTCAGGGCCAGCTTGCCCTGGTTCAGGCGGTCCAGCCCGATGGCCAGGTTGTAGGCGTAGTCGGCATTGCCGGGCGCGGCCGACCAGGCCCGGAAATAGGCTTGCTGGGCTTCCGGCCAGCGGCCCTGGCGCGCATACAGGTTGCCCAGCGCGAACTGGACGGGGGCCGCGTCGGGCGTGCGGTTGAGAATCGACTTCAGGCGCAGCTCGGCCTGCGAGGCGTCGCCCTGGCGCAGGCCCATCAGGCCGGCCAGCGCGTCGGCGTCGTTCGGGTCCAGGTCCAGCAAGCGATTGTAGACGGCCGCCGCCTGCTGTTGCTGGTTCTGGCGCAGGGCCACGGCCGCCGTGCCGAGCAGGGCGTCGCGGTTGTTGGGGTCGGCGCGCAGGGCCGCCTCGTACTGCTGCTGGGCGCGCGGCAGGTCGCCGCCGTTGAAGGCCTGGTAGGCGTTTTGCAGCGTCGGGTCGGTCTGGGTCGGCACGCTGCTGCGGGCCACCTTGATGTCGCTGCTGTCGGGCGCGGCGAGCGGCGCCAGCGTGTCCGGGCCGGGCGCCGGCTTGGGCGAGCCGGCCTGGGCCGTCGCCATTTTCTGGGCGTTCAGGGCTTGCTGGGTCAGCATCATGTCGCGCTCGCGCTGGATTTCGCGGTCCTCGTCGCGCGAGGGCTGGCCGCCCTGGACGGGCGCGGCGGCGAAGGG
>JAZJZQ010000620.1:1335-3723 GCA_040389625.1 Pseudomonadota bacterium
TTGGCGGGGGCGCTCGCCGCCGGCGGCGCCACCACCAGCGGGGGCGGGGCGGAATCGACGGCGCCGGGTGGCGGCATGGGCACCATCGGCAGGCGGGCGCCGGGGCCGGGCGCCGTCGTCGCCTGCCAGTAGATATAGCCGAACACGGCCGCGATCAGCACGGCGATGCCGCTCAGCACGGCAAGCCTGAGCTTGGCCGGGTCCAGCCCGGCCGGCTGGCCGGCGCTGGCGGCCGCCGCGCGCGCGCGGGCGGCCGCGCGTGGCACGTCGGCGTTGGCCGCACGGGCACGGGCCTCGCCCTGGCTGGCCTGGGCCGCCTGGGCCGCCGCTTGCGCGGCCGGTGGCGGCGCAGGCCGCGCACCCGGCTGTTGGCGCGCCTGGGGCGGCACGGGATCGTGGATGGCCTCGTCGGCCACGCTCAGCTCGGGGATGGCTGGTCCGGCCTCGAACGACAGCGGCGCCAGCGACGGCTCCAACGGCGGCGCGGACGCGGCGGGCGGGGGCGGTGGGGCGGGGCCGTCCAGCGGTTCCAGGTCCAGCGTGAATTCCAGGTCGCTGTCATTGGTGGCGGCGGGGGGGGGCGGTTCCAGGGGCGCCAGGTCGAGCAGGTCGTCGAACGCCTCGGACGGCTTTTCCAGCTCCGCTTCCGGGGTGCTGTTCTGTTTGGCGCGCTCGGCCTTTTTCAGCGCTTGCATCAGCAGGCTCATGATCCATCCCCCTTCAAGGGTGCGGCAGGGGCGGGGCGGGCAACCGGGACCGTCGTGTCCTGGTTGGGCAGCAGGTAGCGGTAATCCTTGAAGTCGCCGTTGATGCTGGCGTCCTTGACCACCACCGGCCGCATGAAGATGACCAGCTCCGTCTTGACATTGTTTTCGTTACGGTAGGAGAACAGGTTGCCCACCACGGGCAGGGCGCTCAGGCCCGGCACGCCATCCTTGGTGTTGTCGACCGAATCCTGCATCAGGCCGCCCATCACGGCCACCTGGCCGCTCGACACTTTCATGATCGATTCCAACTCGCGGGCCTGGATCACGGGCACCTTGCTCACCACCTGGCCGCTCGCCAGCGCCGGATTGGGGTCCTGTACGTAGCCGACGATGCGGGTGATGGTGGGGCGCACGTTGAGCGTCACCTCGTCGCTGTCCGAGATCTGCGGCGTGACGCTCATGACGAAGCCGACCGGCACCGTCTCGAGCCGCGATTCGTAGGTGGCCGGAGTGCTGATGGCGCCGGTGCTGTTGTAGACGGCCGGCGTCACCTTGATGGTGAAGAAGACGTTGTTGTCGACCACCTTGAGCAGCGCGGTCTGGTTGTTGAGCACGCTGATCTTGGGGCTGGACAGCACTTTGACCTTGCCGAACGTTTCCAGCAGCTGGATGGTGGTGGCGATGTTGCCCAGGCGCGAAGTGGGGTTGGCGTAGTTGAGCACGAACACGCCGGGCGAGGTGCCCGGATTGACGTCCGACGGCAGGTTGGCGTTGCCCACCTGGCCCTGGGTCAGCTTGAGGCCGCCCTTGCCCAGGCTGCTCCAGTTGATGCCCTGCTGGTACTGGTCGCCCAGCCGCACTTCGATGATGGTGGCCTCGATCAGCACCTGGCGCTTGGCCGCGCCCAGCACGATGTCGAGGAATTCCTGGATCTTCTCATGCTGGCGGCTGGTGGCGCGCACGGCGATCAGGCCGCCTTCGATGTTGGTGATGACGGACGCCTGGTTCTTGATGGCCGTCTGCTTTTCCTGCAGCTGCAATTGTTGCTGCTGCTGGGCGGCCGGGTTGGCGTTGAAGGCGGCCGCGCCCGGTGGCGCGAAGATGGCCGGCGTCATCTGGTTGGCCTGGCCGGCCTGCTGCTGTTGCTGCTGCATGGACATGGCCTGGCTCTGGGCGGCCGTGTTGGCGGGCTGCTCGTGGAAGGCGGCCAGCGGGTCGATCGGGTTGTCGTACAGGTTGGACGGGCGCAGCATGTCGCGGATGTTCTTTTCCAGCGTGTACCAGAAATTGTTGTCCGAACGGTTGTTGACGGCCGTGGTCGAATTGTTGTTGCCCGAACCGCCGTTGTTGGTGCTGTTGATGCTGCCGGGGCTGTTGGTGGAACCCGTGTTGACGTTGCTGGCCGAACCGCCGCCCGTGGTCGAGATCTGGGTGGCGATGTTGACGCTGCTGCTGGTGCTGCGGGCGATGTTGACGTAGTCGATCTTGTAGTTGCGCCAGACGGGCGTGTCGGGCTGCACCACCAGGTTGTTGCCGTCGATCTCGTAGCGCATGTCGACCTGCTTGGCGATGCGGCTCAGCAGTTGGGGCATGGTCTGGTCCAGCGCGTTGAGCGTGACCATGCCTTCGATGCCGGGGTGGATGTCCACGTTCAGGCCGGCGTCGCGCGCCAGCGCGAACA
>JAZJZQ010000621.1:0-1987 GCA_040389625.1 Pseudomonadota bacterium
TTCTTGAGGAACTCGCCGACCAGCTGGATGTTGCGGATGTCCAGGTGGGCGAACGGTTCGTCGATGAACACGAAGCCGCCGGAACCGTCTTCCGACTTCAGCAAGCCTATCAGCAGCACCAGCGATTTCATCACCTGCTGGCCACCGGACGCTTCGCCGTCGTTCATGCCGATCGGACCCTTGCCGTCGAACTTGAAGCGCACGTGCAGCCCGGCCTGGGCCAGCTGGGTGTCGTCGTTCTCCAGCCGCACCGGGTCGGCATGCACTTCGATGCCGGCCAGCTCGCCCAGCTCCTTGATGTTCTTGCTGTAGGTCTTGATGGTGTAGCGCAGCCGCTCGATGTAGGCGCCGCGCGCGTTGCCCGTCGCTTCGATGGCGCGGTTGTTCTGGTAGCGGCGTTCCTCCGTTTCCGACTGGCGCCCGTGCAGCTGCTCGTTGAGGCGCTGGTACTGGTCGATGACGGTGGCGTCCAGCTCCCAGTCGCTGCGGGCCAGGCTCGCTTCCAGGCTGTGGATGCGCAGCGCGACCTGGTGCGAGTTCTGGTGCTCGGCCACCAGGCGCGCACGGCGCGCCGGACGGCGCCAGCTCTTGGGCAGGTGGCGCCAGGCGCGGCGCAGCGCCAGCAGCGCGCGCGCGTGGTCGCCGCGCTGTTCGATCTGGCGCTTGTTGTTCAGGCGCAGGCCCGCTTCCGCCTCGGACAGGGCGAAGCGCGCGTTCTGCCACACGGTGTCGGTGCGGGTGCGCTGCACGGTGGCGTCCTTGATCAGCGTCTGCAGCTCGCCCAGGCGGGTGCCCACTTCCAGCCGCTCTTCCTTGAGCGGCACGGCGTTGCGTGCGGCCTCGTCGAATTCGGCCTGGCGCGCGGCCAGTTCCTTGGCCGCGTCCACGCCGGCGATGCGGGCCTTGAGCGCGCCCACTTCCGAGGCCAGCTTGCTGATGGCCAGCGTCAGCGCGTCTTCCTGCGCCTCCAGCGCCGGCAGCGACTTCTGGATCGCTTCCATGCGCTGGGTGCGGCCGGCGGAGCCGAAGCGGTAGCGCGACGCTTCCACGAACAGCGAGCGGCCGCCGCGGCGTTCGCGGTGGTAGGCCTCGGGCGTGATCCATTCCTCGTCCTTGCCCAGCTTGAAGCCTTCGTCCACCGTGTCGACGCGCTCGATGCGCGACAGCTGGTCCACCAGCCAGGCCGGCACCGGCGCCGAGAACTTCACCACCGACAGCAGGCTGTCATCCTTGATGCCGGGCGCCGTGACCAGCTCGGGCACGATGAAGTGGCGATAGCGTTCCTTCTCCGCCAGGCGGTAGGCGGCCGGCGCGTCCTTGGCCTTGTCGAGCAGCACGACGGAGGCATAGCCGCCCAGCACGCCCTCGACAGCGCCCTGCCAGCGCGCGTCCGTCACCTCCACGATATCGGACAGCATGGCGTGGCCGATGCCGGCGTCGCGCAGCGCACGGCGCATGCCGCGCACCGCTTCCGGTTCCGGCATGGCGGTCTTGCCCTGCAGCGCGGCGATGGTGGCCAGTTCGCCGGCGATGCGGGCCGACAGCGCCTCGCGCGATTGCTTCTGGCGCGCCAGTTCCGCTTCCTTTTCCTCCAGCTGCTGCGCCACTTCGGCGATGTCGCTGCCGGAATCGGCGGCCAGCTTTTGCAGGCGGGTCTTCTGTTCCAGCAGGCTGTCGAGCGGTTTCAACTTGCCATTGATCTGGCTCAGGCGGCTCTGCAGCGCGGTCGATTCCTGCTCCAGCACCGTCTCATGCTGCTGCGCTTCCGTCAGCGCCTTGGCCTGCGCGGCCAGTGCGTTGCGCTTGTCCGTCAGCTGCTGGTCGGCCTGCGCCAGCGGCTTGCGGGCGTCGCGCAGCTGGCGGCTGATGTTGCCGTGCTTTTCGCGCGCTTCGTGGTATTCCAGCGTCGGCAGCACTTCTTCCTGCAGGTTGCGGCGTTCCTTGTTCAGGTCTTCCCACTGGTGGTAGTTGGCCACGCGCAGGCGCA
>JAZJZQ010000622.1:0-2042 GCA_040389625.1 Pseudomonadota bacterium
TCGTAGGAGGCGACCGACTTGCCGTCCGCTTCCAGCGAGCCGTCCATCATCACCGAGGTGAAGCCGGAGCGGATCGCGGCCTGGCACACGGCCGGCGACTGGCCGTGGTCCTGGTGCATGACGACGGGGATGTGCGGATAGGCTTCCACGGCCGCGTCGATCAGGTGGCGCAGGAACGCTTCGCCGGCATACTTGCGGGCGCCGGCCGATGCTTGCATGATCACGGGGCTGCCGACGGCGTCGGCGGCGGCCATGATGGCTTGCACTTGCTCCAGATTGTTGACGTTAAACGCAGGCAGGCCATAACCGTTTTCGGCGGCATGGTCCAGCAGTTGACGCATGGATACGAGAGACATGGTAAATACTCCAACTTATAGAAAAACTGTGTCGGCCACCTGGCCGTCCCGCACACCCGGCAAGACACACGGGGCGGCGGCCGGTGGGCCTGAATCCTGATTCATCAAAACTAATCGAATGCGCCGACCTTGACGATCTTGAGCGCATTGGTACCGCCGATCTGGCCCATCGGTTCGCCCCAGGTGACGACGATCATGTCGCCCTTCTTGGCCACGCCGGCGGCGATCATCATGTCCTCGGCCTGTTTCAGCACGATGGCGCTGTCGCCCTTGGGCACCAGTTGCCAGGCGCGCACGTTGCGGTACAGCGCGGCCTTGCGCTGGGTGGTCACGCTGGGCGTGAGGGCGTAGATCGGGGTGTCGATGCTGTGACGGCTCATCCACAGCGCCGTCGAGCCCGACTCCGTCAGCGCCACGATGGCCTTGACCCGCAGGTGGTGGGCCGTAAACAGGGCGCCGTAGGCGATCGACTGGTCGATACGGGTGAAGGTGGCGTCCAGGAAGTCCGCGTCCAGCTTGTTGTATTCGGACTGCTCGGCCTGTTCGCAGATGGCGGCCATCATCTCCACCGTTTCGATCGGGTACTTGCCGGACGCCGTCTCGGCCGACGTCATCACGGCGTCGGTGCCGTCCAGCACCGCGTTGGCCACGTCCGACACTTCGGCGCGGGTGGGCACGGCGTTGACGATCATCGACTCCATCATCTGGGTGGCCGTGATGGCCAGCTTGTTCGCTTCGCGCGCCATGCGGATCATGCGCTTTTGCAGGGCCGGCACCGCCGCGTTGCCCACTTCCACCGCCAGGTCGCCGCGCGCCACCATGATGCCGTCGGAGGCGCCCAGGATCTCCTGCAGCACGGGGATCGCTTCGGCCCGCTCGATCTTGGCGATCATCATGGGCTTGTGGCCGTAAGGCTCGCCGGCGATGTTGGCCAGCTGGCGCGCCATCTCCATGTCGGTCGCGCTTTTCGGGAAGGAAATGGCCAGGTAGTCGGCCTGGAAGCTCATGGCCGTCTTGATGTCTTCCATGTCCTTGGCCGTCAGGGCCGGCGCCGTCAGGCCGCCGCCCTGGCGGTTGATGCCCTTGTTGTTGGACAGCTCGCCGCCGATCTTGACGGTGGTGAAGATCTCGTGGGCGACGATCCTGTCGACGACCAGCACGATCAGGCCGTCGTTGAGCAACAGCAGGTCGCCCGGGTGCAGGTCGCGCGGCAGGGCCTTGTAGTCCAGCCCCACCCGCTCCTGGTTGCCCAGTTCGCCGTTCTCGCCCCACTTGGCGTCAAGGATGAACTTGTCGCCGTTGGCCAGCTCGATCTTGTTGTGCTCGAATTTGCCGACCCGGATCTTGGGGCCCTGCATGTCCGCCATGATGGCCACTTCGCGTCCGCATTCGGCCGCCGCGTCGCGCACCAGGCGGGCGCGGTCGATGTGATCCTGCGCCTTGCCATGGGAGAAATTGAGGCGCACCACGTCGACCCCGGCCCGTATCATCTTGACCAGGATGTTGAAGTCGGTGGAGGCGGGGCCTATCGTTGCGACGATTTTGGTACCACGGGACATAGGGTTCCTTGAGCGTTGGGTCGGGCGGACGGCCCGGGGGATCGCCCCGGGCCGGGAAAACGGTGCGGCCGCGGCGGCTGGCGCCGCGCCGTGTTGCTGTACTGCTTGTTGCCGTCAGCTGCTACCG
>JAZJZQ010000623.1:0-8561 GCA_040389625.1 Pseudomonadota bacterium
CCCGCCAGCTCGACCGCCGTCTTGACCTGCATCTTGTCGAAGATGTGGGCGCGGTGCACTTCCACCGTGCGCATGCTGATGCCCAGCTGGTCGGCCACCACCTTGTTCATCTTGCCGGCCAGGATCAGGTCCAGCACTTCGCGCTCGCGCGCCGACAGCGTGGCCAGGCGCGCCTGCACGGCCGCCCGCGCGCCGGCCTGGCGCGACCCGGCCAGCCCCTGCTGCACCCGGTCCATCAGCGCGTTATCGTTGAACGGCTTCTCGAAGAAATCGAAGGCGCCGCGCTTGAGCGTGTCGACCGCCATCGGCACGTCGCCGTGGCCGGTCAGGAAGATCACGGGCAGGCGCTGCGTCAGCCCCCTGGCGGCCAGCTGGTCGAACACGGCCACCCCGTTCAGGTCCGGCATGCGCACGTCGAGCAGCACGCAGTCGCCGTCCGGATCGAACTGGCCCCGCTCGAGCTCGGCCAGGAAGGCGTGCGCGCTGTCATAGGCGCGCGCCGCGATCGCGCGCGAACTGGCCAGCCAGGACAGCGCGTCGCGCACCACCACTTCATCGTCGACTATGTGCAGCATGGTTCAGGTGTCTCCTGTGGGGGTGGCCACCGGCGCGGCCGGCAAGGTGAATGTGAAGATGGTACCGCCTTCCGGGTTGGCGCGGTAGGTCAGCGCGCCGCCGTGAAATTCGATGGCCGTGCGGCAGATGTTCAGGCCCATGCCCATGCCTTCGGCCTTGGTGGAAAAGAAGGGTGAGAACAGGCGCTCGGCCACGTCCTGCGGGATGCCGTGGCCCTGGTCGATCACGGCTACCGCGACCTGGCCGCTGGCTGTGTCGTAGGCGGCGCGGATGGTCAGCACGCGCCGCTGCGGCGGGATGTGGGCCATCGCTTCGATGGCGTTGCGGGTCAGGTTCAGCAGCACCTGCTCGATCATCATGCGGTCGATGCGCAGCGGCGGCAAGTCGGCCGGGATGTCGGTGTGGATGGCGACGTAGAAGCGGCGCGCCTGCAGGTCGATCAGGGCGCGGATGCCGTCGAGCAGCGCGGGCAGGGCCACTTGCTCGCGCTGCGGCTCGCGCTTCTTGACGAAGGCGTGCACGCTGCGGATGATCTGGCCGGCCCGCTGCGCCTGCGACGAGGCCTGTTCCAGCGCCGGCTTGAGCGTGCCGCAGTCGACCGGTGCGCCGCTCGCTTCGGCCCGTCCCAGCATGTTGAGCGCGCCCGTGGTGTAGCTGGAGATGGCCGCCAGCGGCTGGTTCAGCTCATGGGCCAGCATGGAGGCGATTTCGCCCATGGTGGCCAGGCGGGCACTGGTCTGCAGCTTTTCCTGCTGCTGCCGGTTCAGCTCCTCGATGCGCTTGCGGTCGGAGATGTCGAGGATGGAGCCCATCCAGCCCGTCTGGCGCCCGTCCTTGTCCACCAGCGGCGCCTCGAAGATCAGCACCGGCACCCGGGTGCCGTCGGCGCGCTGGAAGATGGTCTCGAACTGGGGCGTGATGGTGCCGGCCAGCACGGCGGCGAAGCGGTGCTGGTATTCGGCCATCGCTTCCGGCGCCCAGTAGGGCATGGGTGGCGCCTTGCCGATCAGTTCCTCGGGCGGATAGCCCACCATCTGGCAGAACGCGGGGTTGACGTAGGTGACCCGTCCTTCCAGGTCGCGCGCGCGCAGGCCGGTCACGAGCGAATTTTCCATCGCCGTACGGAACGACATCTGCTGGCGCAGCGCGCCCTCGGCCGCCAGCCGGCGCGAGATGTGGCCCCACAGGGCCAGCAAACTCCATAACAATCCCAGCGACAGCACGATGACGGAGCCCACCAGCAGGTTGGGCAGCAGGCGCGGCGCGCTCTTGACGCTGTCGGTCACCAGCGTGATGTTCACGCCCGGCAGGTCCAGCGCCCGCTTGTGGGTGTAGACGCCGTGGCCGGGGCCGGCGGCGGCGCGCCGCGCCAGCACCCGGTCGTCGCCGTCGGTGAGGGTGATCTGGTTTTCCTGGGCAAACCACCAGGGCACCATTTCCTCCAGCAGGGCGCTGGCCTGGTAGGTCGCCACCAGGCTGCCCAGGTAGGCGCCGCCCCGGTACAGCGGCACGTGGTAGTCCATCAGCACGGCCGACGGCGGCGCGCGCGGGTCCGGGTTCTGGGCTTCGGGTTGGGCGTACAGGGCGTTGTGGGTGCGGCGGGCGATGTCGGCCGCGGTGCGCGAGGTGGCCGACAGGGGCGCGCCGTCGTCGCTGCCGGCCAGCAGCCGGCCCTGGGGATCGAGCCACTGCACCCGCAGCAGTTCGTGGCCGTTCTTGAGCAGGCGCGCCATGCGTTCGCGCAGCTGGTCGCCCGTCAGGTGGCCGGCGTC
The DNA here is from genome assembly GCA_040389625.1 of Pseudomonadota bacterium. Lineage (GTDB taxonomy): Bacteria > Pseudomonadota > Gammaproteobacteria > Burkholderiales > Burkholderiaceae_D > Rugamonas. The sequence continues at coordinate 2,349 of JAZJZQ010000623.1, forward strand.
GATGTCGGCGCCCAGGCCGCGCAGGCTTTCCTCGTCGCGCCCCAGCTGGAAGCGGATGGTCTGCTCCACCCACAGCGTGTCGGCGATCAGCTGTTCCTGGCGCTCGTTGCTTTCCATCTCGCGCGCCTGCCACGGCAGCCAGATCAAAATGGTCAGGAACAGCAGCACCAGCACCACCGGCAGCAGCCAGCGCAGCGTATTGCTGAACTGCGGACGGCGCGCGGAGGTGGAAGTAGGGCTCATTGCCGGCAAGGTTATCCAGTTGGGCTGGCGCTGCCATTGTGGTTATCCACAGTTGCATGGCCGAATACGACTGTCGAGAATCGGATTCAAACATCATAATAGTGTATTTTGGTACACCTACATCCCGGAGATTGCATGAAATTGAAAGCCACCCTGGCCGCGCTGTGCGCCGCCCTGTGCGTGAATGCCTACGCCGAAGCCCCCATCGTCATCAAATTCAGCCACGTGGTGGCGACCGACACGCCCAAGGGCCAGGCGGCCGAGCGCTTCAAGCAGCTGGCCGAGAAGGCCACCAACGGCCGCGTCAAGGTCGAGGTTTATCCGAACAGCCAGCTGTACAAGGACAAGGAAGAACTGGAGGCGCTGCAGCTGGGCGCGGTGCAGATGCTGGCGCCGTCGCTGGCCAAGTTCGGCCCGCTGGGCGTGAAGGAATTCGAGGCGTTCGACCTGCCCTACATCTTCCCCAGCAAGACCGCGCTGTACAACGTGACCGAGGGCGAGATCGGCAAGGGCCTGCTCAAGAAGCTCGAGACCAAGGGCATCACCGGCCTGGCGTTCTGGGACAACGGCTTCAAGGTCATGTCGGCCAACAAGCCGCTGCACATGCCGGCCGACTTCAAGGGCCTCAAGATGCGCATCCAGTCGTCCAAGGTGCTCGACGCGCAGATGCGGGCGCTGGGCGCCAACCCGCAGGTGCTGGCCTTCTCCGAGGTGTACCAGGCCTTGCAGACGGGCGTGGTGGACGGCACCGAGAATCCGCCGTCCAATATGTACACCCAGAAGATGCACGAGGTGCAGAAGTTCGTGACCGTGTCCAACCACGGCTACCTGGGCTACGCCGTGATCGTCAACAAGAAGTTCTGGGACGGCCTGCCGGCCGACATCCGCGCCGCGCTGGACAAGGCCATGAAGGACGCCACCACGTTCGAGAAGGCGATCGCCCAGCGCGACAACGACATGGCGCTGGACGCCATCAAGAAGACCGGCAAGACCACCATCTACACCCTGAGCGTGAAGGAGCAGGCCGAGTGGCGCCGCGTGCTGCTGCCGGTGCAGAAGGAGATGGAAGGGCGCATCGGCAAGGACCTGATCTCGGCCATCAACAAGGAAGCGGCCAAATAAGGATGAAATATCTCGACAAGCTCGAAGAATGGCTGATCGCCTCGCTGATGGCCGCCGCCACCGTCATCATCTTCCTGGCGGTGATCCACCGCTACCTGTCCGGCCTGCCCATCCCGTGGCTGCAGGACACCCTGATCCAGATTAACACCAGCTGGGCCCAGGAACTGTGCATCTATATGTTCGTGTGGATGGCCAAGTTCGGCGCCGCCTACGGCGTGCGCACCGGCATCCACGTGGGCGTGGACGTGGCCATCAACCGCATGAACCCGGCCTGGTACCGCCGCTTCGTGGTGATCGGCCTGCTGGCCGGCGCCCTGTTCACGGGCGTGATCTGCGCCCTGGGCGCCAACTACGTCTACAAGATGTCGCTCACCACCCAGACTTCGCCCGACATGGAAGTGCCGATGTGGATCGTCTACCTGGGCGTGCCGCTGGCCTCGGGCCTGATGTGCTTCCGCTTCCTGCAGGTGGCGCTGCACTTCGTGCGCACCGGCCAGCTGCCCAAGCATGACGTGGCCCACGTGGAAGGCCTGGACGAGCTGGCCCCGGCCGCCGGAGAGCGGCCATGAACGCGGCCATCATCTTCGTCCTGCTGATCGTGCTGATGCTGACCGGGATGCCGATCTCGATCTCGCTGGGCCTGACGGTGCTGACCTTCCTGTTCACCATGACCACGGTGCCGGCCGAGATCGTGGCCCAGAAGCTGTTCTCGGGCATCGACAACTTCGAAGTGATGTCGATTCCGTTCTTCATCCTGGCCGGTAACTTCCTCACCCATGGCGGGGTGGCGCGGCGCATGATCAACTTCGCCAGCTCCATGGTGGGCCACTTCCACGGCGGCCTGGCGCTGGCCGGCGTGATGGCGTGCGCCCTGTTCGCGGCCGTCTCCGGCTCCAGCCCGGCCACGGTGGTGGCGATCGGCTCCATCATCCTGCCGGCCATGGTCAAGCAGGGCTATCCGAAGAAGTTCGGCGCCGGCGTCATCACCACCTCGGGCGCGCTGGGCATCCTGATCCCGCCGTCGATCGTGATGGTGATGTACTCCGTCACCACCAACACCTCCGTCGGCAAGCTGTTTACGGCCGGCGTGGTGCCGGGCCTGCTGCTGGCCACGCTGCTGGGCCTGACCACCTGGTTCCTGGCGCGCAAGCACAACTACCCGCGCCTGCCGCGCGCCACGTGGGCCGCGCGCCTGGCGGCCTTCCGCAAGAGCGCCTGGGGCTTGCTGCTGATCGTGATCGTGATGGGCGGCATCTACAGCGGCAAGTTCACGCCCACGGAAGCGGCCGCCGTGGCGGCCGTGTATGCCTTCGTCATCGCCGTGTTCGTCTACAAGGACCTCAAGCTCACGCAGGTGGGCAAGGTGCTGCTCGATTCGGCCTCGATGTCGGCCATGCTGCTCTACATCATCACCAACGCCGTGCTGTTCTCGTTCCTCATGACGAGCGAAAACATCCCGCAGGCGATGGCCGGCTGGATCACGGACCAGGGCCTGGGCATGGTCAGCTTCCTGCTGGTGGTCAACGTGCTGCTGCTATTGGCCGGCAACATCATGGAACCGTCGTCCATCGTGCTGATCATGGCGCCCATCCTGTTCCCCGTGGCGATGAAACTGGGCATAGATCCTGTGCACTTCGGCATCCTGATCGTGGTCAACATGGAAGTGGGCATGTGCCATCCGCCCGTGGGCCTGAACCTGTACGTGGCCTCCGGCATCACCAAGATGGGCATCTCGGAACTGACGGTGGCGGTGCTGCCGTGGCTGCTCACCATGCTCGCTTTCCTGGTGCTGATTACCTACGTGCCGCAGATCACCCTGTGGCTTCCGAACTTAATTTATTCATAAACTAAATGTCTTTTTCTTGCGACAAAAAAAATGGGAAAAAGCCATTCAGATACGTTATGATGGCGTCGCTGTCGGACATATAACTGCTCCGGATGGCACCGAATACGCAGGATTAGTTGTGGGGAGTGGGTATAACAACGGCGAACCAGAGCCGGCCATATATTGAGGAGACACACGTTTTACAGAATGCTGTTGGTATCACTGCTGCAAGCGGCCACAAGCGCGCTACGGCGGGAACCAAACGGCCGGGAACGTGAAGCAGGATTCGAGCGCACCTTCGGGTGCGCTTTTTTTTGGTCCGGGGTTTTACAATGGCGGATACCGGTGTCGTGCCGGGGCGACAAAAAGATTCAAAAGGACAAGGCAAGTGACGAAAAAACAACAGGGAAGCGAGCTCTTCTCCGCCATCCTCGACTTGCCGTTCGGCAAGTTCGGCATCCGCACGGCCGGTGCGCTGGTGACGGAACTGTTCTACCTGGCGCCCCATTTCGACGAGAAGGCGCCCCAGGACAAGGTGGCCGAACTGGCGGCCGGCCAGGTGCTGCGCTATTGCCAGGACCCGGACTTCGTGTTCGACCTGCCGCTGGCGCGGGTGGGCAGCGCCTTCCAGCACAAGGTGTGGGACACCATCGCCCAGATTCCGCGCGGCAGCGTGCGCACCTATGGCGAAGTGGCGCGCCACATCGGCTCGGCGCCGCGCGCCGTGGGCCAGGCCTGCGGCGCCAACTGGTTCCCGCTGGTGATCCCCTGCCACCGGGTGACGGCCGCCAATGGCCTGGGCGGCTTTTCCAACTCCGACGACCAGCACGGCTACCACCTGGACATCAAGCGCTGGCTGCTGGCACACGAGGGAGCGAGCGAATACGCATGGCGCCAGACAACCCTGCTCTGATCGACGCCTTCTGCGACAGCCTGTGGCTGGAGGATGGCCTGTCCAAGAATACGCTGGAAGCCTACCGCCGCGACCTGCGCCTGTTCGTCCGCTGGCTGGCCGTGCAGCGCCCGGCACTGGCCGGCCTGCACGCGGTGCAGGGGCACGACATCGCCGCCTATTTCGCGGCCCGCCATGACGACACCAAGCCCAGCTCGTCGAACCGGCGCCTGTCCGTGCTCAAGCGTTTTTACCAGCATGCCCTGCGCAACGGCCAGGTCAGCGCCGACCCGTGCGCCCAGCTGGCCTCGGCCAGGCAGCCCACCCGCTTTGTCCACACCCTGAGCGAAGCCCAGGTGGAGGCGCTGCTGGGGGCGCCGGACGTGGCCACCCCGCTGGGCCTGCGCGAGCGCACCATGCTCGAGCTGATGTACGCCAGCGGCTTGCGGGTGTCGGAACTGGTGGCCCTCAAGCTGCTGGAACTGAGCCTGAACGACGGCGTGCTGCGCATCACGGGCAAGGGCGCCAAGACGCGGCTGGTGCCGTTCGGGGCCCAGGCCCGGCTGTGGATAGAGCGCTACCTGAAGGAGGCGCGCGGCGTGATCCTGGACGGCCAGGTGGACGACGCCCTGTTCGTGACGGCCCGCGGCGGCCCCATGACGCGCCAGATGTTCTGGGTGCTGATCAAGAAGCACGCCCAGCGGGCCGGCATCACGACGCCGCTGTCGCCGCACACGCTGCGCCACGCGTTCGCCACCCATTTGCTCAACCATGGCGCCGACTTGCGTGTAGTGCAACTTTTGCTGGGCCATGCCGACATTTCCACCACCCAGATCTACACCCACGTGGCGCGCGAGCGGCTCAAGCGTTTACATGCGGAACATCATCCGCGGGGCTGAAAAACTTGCGCCGCCCGTATCTGCGTCATAATGTGCCTGAGTTAGTTCAATATCGTGAAACCAGAGGATGCAAATGGCAAAGACAAATTTCCAATACGAAAAGCGGCAACGCGAGTTAGAAAAGAAAAAGAAAGCCGAGGAAAAAGCCAGGCGCAAGGCTGAGGCCAAGAACAATCCCGGCGCGGCCCAGGACGACGGCGCGGAAGAGGACGCCGACGACAGCGCCGACGACAGCGCGCCGGTGGACGGCGGCGCCGCCGAATAAGCCAGGGGCGGCGCAACGGCCTCCCCATCAGGGGGGCGCGGCGTGCGCCGCTCCCGCCATGCGCAGCGCAGCGGCCGGCCTCAGGCCACTTCCGCTTCCTGCTGCGCCACCGCGGGCACGGCCGTCACGCCGTGCTCCGGCTCTCCCTTGAAATAGCGGGCCGCCCGCTTGCCCAGATTATCCAGATAGGTGTACGCCACCGGCACCACCACCAGCGTGAGCAGGGTGGAGGTGAGCACGCCGCCGATCACGGCCCGGCCCATGGGCGCCTGCAGTTCGCCGCCGTCGCCCATGCCGATCGCCATCGGCAGCATGCCGAACACCATGGCCAGCGACGTCATCAGGATGGGCCGCAGCCGCACCTGGCCGGCCTGCATGATGGCCTCGAACTGGCCCAGGCCCGCGCGCTGGCCGTGGTTGGTGAAGTCCACCAGCAGGATGGCGTTCTTGGTCACCAGCCCCATCAGCATGATGAAACCGATCACGGAGAAGATGTTGAGCGTGCTGCCCGTCGCCAGCAGGGCCACCAGCACCCCGATCAGCGACAGCGGCAGCGACATCATGATGGCCACCGGCTGCAGGAAGCTGCCGAACTGGGACGCCAGCACCAGGTAGATGAAGATCACGGCGATGCCCAGCGCCATGGCGGCGCCGGACATGGTTTCTTCCATGTCCTGGGCGCTGCCGCCCACGTCGAAGCGCACCCCGGCCGGCAGCTCGATTTGCTGCATGGCCTTCTTGATGTCGCTGTCGACGTCGCCGCCGGGCCGGCCTTCCACGGCCGCGTAGATGGCCACCCGCCGCTGCAGCGCCTGGCGCTTGAGCACCTGCGGGCTGGACGAGGGCACGAACGCCACCACCTGGCGCAGCGGGATCATGACGGGCTTGCCGTCCGGGCCCAGCCGGCTCGAGGCCAGCGACAGGTCGGCCAGGTCGGCGATCTTCTGCCGGCCCGACTTGGGCAGCT
>JAZJZQ010000624.1:0-4249 GCA_040389625.1 Pseudomonadota bacterium
GCCAGCCGCGCCAGTAGCGGGTCAGCTGGTCGTTCAGGTGGCTGGGCTCGGCGTGCGACTTGTCGGCCAACATCAGATAGGTTTTCAGAGCGTTGTAGGCATCTTCGACATTGGTGGGCGAGGCGTCAAGGTAAGGCTGCGTGGCCGCCGGGCGCGGGATGGCGCCCTGAACGGCAGGCTGGCCGGCGGCTGGCGTGACGGCCTGGCCGGCCGACGGGTTCGCTGCTACGCCGACAGGTGCGCCCGCAGCAGCCCCGGCAGCCGCGCCTGCCCCCTCACGCCCGTCCGGCGCCGGCCGGGAGACGGCTTGCAGCTGGTCGGCATTGGCGTTCATTTCCGCCAGCAGCGCTTCCAGATTGGCGGCGACGGGCTTGAGCATCACTTCCTTCACCCCGGAAAAATATTCCTCGCGCAGCTTGCGGTCCAGCAGCTCGCCCTGATACAACCCCATGCGCAACGACCATGGCCGGTGCTTGCGGTAGCTGTCCAATTGTTCGATGCGGTCCTGCAAGATATCGAGCGCTTCCAGCCGCGACTGCAGATCGAGCCGCTGGTCCTGCAACTTGATGACTTTGTCCAGGTCGGCCTGCACATTGCTGACCAGCTGCCGGTTGCCCAGGTAAGACCAGCTCCATCCGCCCAGGGAGGCACCCAGCAGGATGGTGGAGGCGAAGAACACGCCGTACTTGATCTGCATCTTGCTCTTGCTGGCGTACTGGGCCACCAGTTCCTTGTCCGCAAAGATCACCTTGCGGAACAGGTTGAGCAGGAAGTAGCCGGTCTGGCCGCTGTACGTGACCGGCTGCGCGGCAGGCAACTGCAGCGCGAAGCGCTTGGCGATGTGCTGCGATTGCGCGCTGACCGGCTGCCCCTCCTGCAAGGCGCTGGTGAAATAGAAGCCGCGAAACACGGGCTTGAACTGGAACGGATTTTCCTCGAACAAGGTGGCCAGGAAGGCCCGCAGCGAAGGCCGGATGGTGGCAAACTCCAGCGGGAAGGTAAACACGCCGGCCGGCATCCGTTCGCGCCGCTGCATGGCCATGTTGGCCAGGCTCATTTCCTTGAGGCCATCGCACAGTTCGTCGAAGCCCTGGTCGAAGAATGCCAGCAGCTGCTGGCTGGTGATCTTGCGCTTGTAGGGCATGGTGGCGCCCCACACGCGCTCGCGCTCGCTGCGCTCCGTCTTGGCGAAGAACTCGCCGAAGCCGGCGATCAGGTCCACCTTGGTGAAAACGACGTACACGGGCGCGAACACTTCCAGCCGTTCGATCAGGTCCTGCACCCGCTTGCGCAGGCTGTGCGCCAGCTTGATGCCCGTTTCCGGATCGTCGCCCCGCAGCTCGGCGATGCTGACGGCAATGATGATGCCGTTGATGGGCGCACGCTTGCGATACTTCTTCAGCAGGTCGAGAAAGCCGAACCATTCCTCGCGGTGCTGGTCGACCACGGCATAGCGCCCCGCCGTATCGAGCAGGATGCCATCGGTGGTAAAGAACCAGTCGCAATTGCGGGTGCCGCCCACGCCCTGCACGATATGGCCATCCGCCACAGGAAACTGCAGGCCGGAGTGCGTGATGGCGCTGCTCTTGCCGGCCGCTGGATTGCCGATAATCATATACCACGGCAACTCGTACAGTGCCCGCGCGCCCGACACCATGCCCATCTTGGAACCCTTGATGGTGGCGATGGCCTTCAGCATGCTGTCGCGGATGCCGTCGACTTCCGCGCGGGACGGCCCGTCGGCACGGCCGGCGGCGGACGCGTCGGCCGCGCTGGCCGCCGCCTCGGCGCCGATGGCATCGCCCAGCTTTTCCGATTCGCGCCGGGCGTGGCGGCGGCGCAACCAGCGCCAGGTAACGACACCCAATACCACGGCGACCAGCGCCACCGCCGCCCACGCCAGGGCCAGTTCCAGCAGCGCGGCGCCGCCGAACAGCAGCACCGCCATCGCCACAAAACCGACGACGCTCGCGCTGCGGCCATCGGTGAGAAAGTACCAGATTTTTCGCATCATGAGCGGACCGCCAGGTTAGGGTGAAGGGGGATGCAGGCAGACCGAGCCATGTTGCCACCGCTGTCCCGGCGCTTATTTGAGCGGGAACAACGATAGCGCCGCGTCCGCCTATTTCCTCACCGTGCCCGGCACGCGCAGCTCCGTATGGCCCAGGTCCATCATGGTCCAGCGTCCGCCCCAATGCAGGCCGACCGATTCGGCCGCTTCCCCATACAGCCGGTAGCCGCGCATGGCCCACGGATCTTTCTCGGAGATGAGCAATTTTCCGTCACGCAGGAAAGCGCAGTCCGCCGCCAGGCCGAACTGGTGATAGCTCTGGAAGGCCTTGGCATTGGTTACGCTGGAACCGGCGGCCGCCAGCTGGTTCTGGCGCTCCGGGCTGCGGTAACCTTCCAGGATGGCCATGTCGTAGCCGTGGCGCTCGCGCATGATCCTGAACACCAGCAGCAGGCGCTGGGCGAACTCGGCGTCAAGCAGGCGCCAGTTGCGGTTGGCACTGTCGAGCATGGGCCGCACCTGCGCCACCTCGGCCGTGGTGAAGGTGACAGGCGGCAGCGGCGCGGGCGGCGCCAGTTGCTCCCCCTGCAGCAGCTCCGCCACCTGGGCGTTCACTTCGCTGCTGCTACCGCCATCAAAGCCCCCCAGCATGCCACGTCCGCTCACCATCCAGGCCAGCATGGGCGGCACCGTCACCAGCACGGCAGCGGCCAGCAGGGTCAGCCAGTGGCGGCGCAGCAGCCGGCCGCCCGAGCGCAGCGCCGTCGCGGTGCCGTCGGCCAGCGTTCCGGCGCCATGGCTGCCGCGCTGCCTGGCGCGCTGCAAGCGCCGGCCCGTCCTTTGCGCCACGAAAGCCAGCGACTGGCGGGCCAGATCGCGGCCGGTGGGAAACAGCGACAGCCAGGCGCCGGCGCAGACCAGCAAAAAGAAGATCAGCATGGAAAGAAGAAACATCGTGCGCTCCATCAATACAGGCGGCTGGCGCTGATCGGACACTAACTAGCGGCCATGCCGGGATCGTCCCATCGTAGGCCGCCCAGAAAACTTCATCGAACGCTAGATCAAATTCGGGGGTGGTATTTTGGAGATGCAGAACAAACCGACGTTGGCGACGGCCAAACGCAAGGCGCACGAAGGCACGCGGCGCATCCTCGCCAGCCTGGAGCATGGCGCCCTGACGCTGGAACAGGAAAGAGTGGCCCGCTGGAAGTTGAATGGCTGGACCATGGGCCTGTGCATCCTGCTGCTGGCGATGACGGTGCTGGCGTGGGTGGTGCACCAGTCGGCGACCAGGACAATAGCGCATCAGAACAATGCACCTCCCAACGTTGGTGCAGCCAGGAGCGACACCATTTTCACCCATGCCACAGCGGCGCCAATCGCCGTAGCGACGCCAACCACCCTGCCGGCCGCCAGCCAGGCGGCAGCCATCATCAACGATGGGCCAGTCCAGGTGGAGATAGTACGGCGTGCCGACCCGCAGGGCGCGGCGCTATCACAGCAGTCCGGCAAGCCTGCCGGGAGCGAAGCTGGAGTTGCCGGTACGCTGTCCGGGCGCCCGGCGAAGACAGTAGCCAAGACTGCAGGCATCGGGCCGGCACACACCCGGAAAGCGACTGCGGTCGTCCCTGTGGCGCCGAGTGATACAGATGTCACCTTGCTCGCGGCCCTGGTGGCGCACGCCAACCAAACAGCCGTCGTCACCGCAGAGCGCAGCCGCGATATCGTCGAGCGCGGCGATGGCGACAGTACGGCCGAACTGCTGCGCCGCTGCAAACAACTGGGCCTGATCGAAGGCATGCTGTGCCGTTCACGCATCTGCTCCGGCCGCTGGGAAAATGATCCTGCCTGCCGCACGCCCAGCCGTTGAACGGGTCGCCCCGCCAATTCGAAAGACAGCCGGCTCCGCGCGCCCATGCAAAAGGCCCGCAATCGCTCGCGGGCCTCATGGACTAATCCGATCCGGTGGGACGCGGCGCGCCCCGCTGGCTTACATGCCCAGCGACTTCAACAGTTCATCATTGTCTTCGTCGGCCGACGTCACGGGCGCCGACTCGGCCGCCTGATTCTCTTGCTCGAACGCCAGCAAGGCATCCGGATCAGGCGCCTCGTTCGCATCGAATTCGTACAGGCGCACGAACTCGGTACGGTCGATCGCCAGTTCCAGGTAGAACACATTGCCCTTTTCAGTGTAGAACGACACGCGGCGCATTTCCGGCCGGTCCAGCGGCGTATCGA
>JAZJZQ010000624.1:4349-5500 GCA_040389625.1 Pseudomonadota bacterium
GGCTGACGATCGGCAACACACCGGCATCAGGCCAGGCGCACCCAGTCGAGGGTTTCCATCGCATAAGGCGCAAACAGAAAGTCGCGGATCATCGAGATTCGCCCATCCTGCCATTCGAGCAAAACAAAATGGGCGGGATGCACCATGGCACCGGCATGGTCGAACACCAGCATCGCCGGCCGTCCCTCCACGGCGCCGAAGGCGAAACGCCACTTGCTCTCCTCGGCATAGCGCGTGAAATAGCGGCCGATGCTTGTGCGCCCCTCCAGTTTGAGGCGGTTCACCAGGTCGAGCCTGACATCCTCGGCAAGCATGGCGCGGATCGCATCGAAATCGCCGCTTTGGAACAGGTGCACGTAGGCCGTCATTTTTTCCCGGCCGGCGTCCGGCATGAGCGGCAGCCGCGCATCGCGCGGCTGCTTGATCAGTTGCCGCAGCGCCGCGCGCCCGCGCTGCAATGCGGACTTGGCCGCCGCCGGCGTGCATGCGGCGATGGTCGCAATCTCTTCGACCGAATGGCCGAGCACGTCCTTGAGAATCACGGCACAACGTTGCAGTTCGGGCAGTTGCAGGAAGGTCTGGAAGCCGACCATGACGATGTCCGCCTCGGGCAACGTGGCGTCTTCCATGTCGTCGGTGAGTGGCACGATGGTGTGGCGGGCACGCCGGCGCAGGAAATCCAGGCTCGTATTGTGGGCGATACGCAGCAGCCAGCCGCCCAGGTTGTCCACCACCACGCCGTCCGCCCGCGCATGCAAGGCCTTGATCAGCGTATCTTGCAGCACATCCTCGCCGTCCACGACCGAGCCGGTCATGCGCGCGCAGTAACGGTGCAGCCGCGGCCTGAGCTCCTGCAGGCGGCGCTCGAAGTCATCCTCTTGCATGGCGGGCGTCGCGTTGGTCATCGTTCCTCCTCATTGAACGTGGCTGAAAACAGTCGCGCCCAGCGTCGAGTCGAAGCTCGCCAGTTCGCGGATGCGGGGGAAATAAGCCTGCATTCGTGAATCGGCCCGCATGGCCTCGACCGCGGCGGGCGTATCCCATTCGGAATAGATGATAACGCTGGCGCCGTTGGCAGCAGCGATCAAGCGGCTGCCACGCCAGCCGGCCAGCGTGCTGACGACGGTGTCGATGTTCTGTTTCAAGAGCGC
>JAZJZQ010000625.1:0-2268 GCA_040389625.1 Pseudomonadota bacterium
CCTACAGCGGCGGCGGCACGGACATCCAGATCAACAACGTGCTGGGCGCCACCCCAGGCGGCCTGTTCCTCAACGGCGGCCAGCTCTACATCGTCACAACCTCGGCCGGCTCGAACAACAGTTTCGACGCCAGCGCAGCGCTGACGCACTGAAACACGGCGCCGTCCGCGGGCCGGACGGCAAAGAACCCCCTGGCAATGCGATCAGAACAGATTGGCGCGGATACCGAGGTAACAAACCGTCAAGGCCAGCACGGGGCCCAGATAGAACAGCACCAGCCACATCGCGCGCCAGGCCCTTAACAGGAACACGTGCGCATATTCCGGCACCGTCAGCCCGGTGCCGGCCCGCTCATTCCTGGCCCGGTAGCGGGCCAGCAGGGCGTCGCCGGCCGTGTGGTTTTCCACGTCATTGAGCAATTGCTTGTAGCTGGCGAACAGCTCGTTGTAATCGTCGAGCATGGCCTGCGGCGTGCGCTGCAAGGCAACTTGCATGATCCTGCTTTCAATATCCATCAACTTCAGGTAAGCGCTCTTAAATTGCAGCGCCCGATCGCGGAAGTTGCGGGTACTCAGGTTCAGCGACAAGGCCAGCAGCATGACGGCCAGGACGACGGAAAAGATGTTCTGGAAGTCGTCCGACACCACCTTGTACTTCAGCAAGGAGATGGCGAAGCACAGGCTGTAGATGGAATAGACCACCATCAGCCGTTGCGCATGACCTTGGTTGGACAGCAAGCGCGCTTCCGCATGGGTCCACGCTTCCCGAGAAAAACCCATCCTGTCGCCCAAGCTCTTGGCGCTTTCTACGATATTGCTCACTTTTTGCCTCTACTGAATTGGATGGAAAGGCGGCATGAGAGTTTGGGGCCGGTTCGATCGCAAGCGCAGGCGCCAGCCGGCCGGATATCCGCAAATCCACCAGAACTAATTGCCACACGGCAATTTACTACCTTTTGACGGCGGATACAATCTGCTCGCGGAAAGTCCACCTCGAATGGCCGGTACTGGTATGGCAAGTGTGGGATTCGCGCCAATGTCGCGTCGCAGCACAAATCAAGAAGCAGTCTGTGCACACGTCCCCTTCGCCATTTCCCGCCAGCGAGGATGGAACGCTTGACAGGGGTTGATGATGAAATTAACATAACACCAACTATTAGGACAATTGACCTAGGAAGAACGCATGACCACCCTATCGACTCGCGACCAGATCATCGCCGCCGCAGACCGGCTGTTCTACGAGCACGGATTCGAGTCCACGTCCTTCGCCGACATCGCGCAAGCCGTCCACATATCGCGCGGTAACTTTTACTACCACTTCAAGACCAAGGACGACATCCTGGCAGAGGTCATTGCAGCCAGGGTGAACAAGACGCTAGGCATGCTGGCTGGCTTATCGGCGGCCGGCGCCACGCCGCAGGAACGCATACGCGACTTCATCCACATTCTGCTGCGCAACAAGGCCGCCATCCAAAACTATGGCTGTCCGGTCGGCACGCTGTGCGCCGAACTGGCGAAGCTGGAGCACGCCTCCAGGGACGAGGCGGCGGCCCTGTTCACCCTGTTTCGCGACTGGTTGCGTGAACAGTTCGAACAGCTCGGTTGCGGCGCGAAGTCCGATGTGCTGGCCATGCACCTGCTCGGCCGCAGCCAGGGCGTCGCGACGCTGGCCAATGCATTCCACGATGAAACTTACATCCAGTACGAAGTGCAGCAACTGTGCGACTGGCTGGACGAGCAGGCAGCGCAGGCAAGCCGCATCCCGCCGCCGGTATGAACCATAAACGGCTACACCTAACCTTGAAAGGAGAGAAGTATGTTTGTCATCCTGTTGAAACTCACTGAACGCAAGACCCTGGCGCCGCAGTTCATGCCGGCGCACAAGGAATGGATCAAGCAAGGCTGCGACGAAGGCGTATTCATGCTGGTGGGCAGCCTGCCGGCGGGGACGGGCGGCGCCCTGCTGGCGGTGACCGCAACGATGGAGGAAATCCAGGCCCGCGTCGCCGCCGATCCTTTCGTCGCCGAAGGCATAGTCATGCCGGAAATCTACGAAATCGCCCCGGGCCGGATGGACGAACGGCTCCTGCCCGTCTTCGGGAACTGAGCACGGTCGCCGCGATCATTGAAGGCCAGGCTGCGGCGCGGGCCAGGGCGATAATTCAATGCCATGCAGGCGCCATCGACGGTCGCCGCGCAGCCAATTTCCGCAACGCGAAGGCTACAGCGATTCCAGCCTGGCCGGCAACTCGCGCAGGAATGCGTCCCT
>JAZJZQ010000626.1:0-1646 GCA_040389625.1 Pseudomonadota bacterium
GGTCAGCATGCCGCGCTCGCACAGCATGTCGATCGCCTTGCGCGCCGTCACGCGCGAGATGGTCAGCATCTCCGACAGCACGCGCTCGGACGGCAGCGCCTCGTTGGCGCGCCAGTCGCCGCTGGCGATACCGTCGGACAGCTTGTTGGCCAACTGCATATAGAGCGGGGTGTCGCTGCTGGCATCGGGCCTGAAATCGCTCAACTGTGCTAGCACTGGCTACTCCTTCCAATGTTGTTGTATCAGGCGCAGGGCGCCGGCAGCGGAATCGCCTTGCGGCGCCACCAGCCGTTGCAACAGCGTCTGCGGCAGGTAGGGACGCAGGGGCGCGGCCAGGCCGCCGCACAGGGCGATGGGCAAGGTGGCACCGGCGTCGAGCGCCTGCGCGATCAGGGCCACCTGGCGGCCCGCTTCGAGCAGGATGGCGCGCGCCGTCGGATCGGCCTCCGCGCCGGTGTCCGCATATTGCAGCACCAGCCGCGCCAGCTGCGCATACTGGGTCTGGTTGGCGCCGGCCAGCCAGACCTGGATCGCGTCGCGCGTGCCGCCGCAGGCGTCGATCACGGCGCTGGCGAACGGGCTGCCGGTGGCGCGGCCGTCGATCACCTGCTGGATGTGGTTCACGGCGCGCAAGCCGATCCAGGCGCCGCCCGCCTCGTCGCCGGACGGGAAGCCCCAGCCGCCCACTTCGTAGCGGCTGCCGTCGGCCAGCATCACCTCGCCCACGCTGCCCGTGCCGAGCGCGATGATGGCGCCCGGCTGGCCGCAGTGGGCGCCCAGCAGCGTGGTGCCGGCGTCCGTTTCCAGCGCCACCCTGGCGTAGCCGGGATTGGCCGCCACGAACTGGGCTGCCCATTGCTTGTTGTGGACACCGGCCAGACCGAGGCCGATGGCGACGTGCTGCTTGTCGGGGATGGCCAGGCCGGCGGCGCGGAAGGCCTGGGCGGCCGCGTCTTCCACGGCAGCCCAGGCGCGCTCGATGCCGTGCAGCAGGCCGGAGGGGCCGGCGGCGCCTTCGGCCAGTTCGCGTCCGTCGCGATCCGCCAGCCGTACCCGGGTGCCGCTGCCGCCGCCGTCCACGCCGATGAAGTATTCGATCATGATTGTCTGAGATTGCCTGAGCTGTAGTGTCCGTCCCGGCCGGGCCTTGCATACCGCCTGCAAACCGGGGAGTTGTGGGGCACTATAAGTTTGCCTAACCAGCTTGTCAACAGGTATTTAACTGGTATTGTCTAATCTTGAAGTGGACTGCCTTTCATTGTGCTATTTATCGACATAAGTCATTGTTTTGTAACGACTTGATTCTTTTTGGAAATGGTATGGTTTTCTGCCTGGTTGCAGGCCAATCTGGTCTTGTTGTGGTAGGCAGGCGACGGCCGGGGTACACTGTCGCCTTTAGCCTCAGGAAGTGCACAGATGAACAAGGCAGTACAGAACGATTATTGGGACGAATGGCAGCGCGAGGCGCTGGCGGCCGGCGTCAAGGCGCCGTTGGCCAAGCTAGGCATGGAAGTGCTGCGCGCCCACCGCAAGAACCGCTGGCCCAAGCATTTCCTGGGGCGGATGGAAGACGGCCCGGTGATGTTGGCCATGTGCCTGGAAGAGCCGGATGAAAGCGAGCTGCTGTTCATCGAAAACCTCCACCC
>JAZJZQ010000626.1:1746-3353 GCA_040389625.1 Pseudomonadota bacterium
CGTGCAGATTGTCCGTCTTGCCGTCCAGCGTGACCCGGCCTGGCCCGTCCATCGTCAGCTTGACTTGCTTGCAGTCGGCGCTGGCGCTCAGGTCGCCCGATCCGCTCACCTCCGCGTCCAGCGTGTCGCTGACCTTGTTCAGGTAGATGTTGCCGGGGCCGCGGCTGCGCGTGACGGCCCGCGTCACTTGCAGGTTCTTCGCGTTCAGGTCGCCCGAGCCCGTCACTTCCGCGCTGAGCGTGCCGCCGCTGCCCGACAGCATCATGGTGCCCGCGCTGCTGAGGATGGCGCGCACGTTCTGCGCCTGCAAGCCGCGCACGGTCAGGTCGCCCGAGCCACGTACTTCGGCGTCGAACTGGCGGATGGTGCCGGCCACGCAGGCATCGCCGGCGCCGCGCATAACGGCCGTCACCGCTTCCGTCTGCAGGCCGCAGGCGGCCAGGTCGCCCGAGCCGGACAGCTCGGCCCGCAATTCCTTGCTGCTGCCGTTCACGCGCATGTCGCCGGCCCCGCGCAGCACGGCGTTGACCCGCCCGCCATGTACGTCATCCACGCTCAGGTCGCCCGAGCCGTTCAGTTCCGCATTGACATCCTGGCCGATGCCGGCCGCCGACACGTTGCCCGAACCGCTCATCTGCACATTCAGTTTGCCCACGCTCATGGCGCGCAAGTTGGCGTCGCCGCTGCCGCTGGCGTGCAGGGTCAGCTCGCGCGCGTCGCCGCTGGCGCGCAGGGCGCCTGAGCCGGCCGCGGTCAGCGTCAGCTGCTGGCCATGGAATTGTTCGAGCTGCACGTTGCCGCTGCCGCTGGCGCTCAGGCTGGCCAGGCGGGGCGCCGTGATGTGCAGCGTCAGCGGCGGCCGCTGGCCCCAGTTGAACGACAGGCTCCAGCCTTTGTGGCGCAACGGCCGCACCACCAGCGTATCGCCCGTGACGACGGTTTCGACGTTGGCCATTTCCTTGCGCGGGCCGCTCAGTTCCACGGCGGACTCACCCTGCGCCGTGACCAGCACACGCCACGGTCCTTCCAGCGAGATGGCGCTGAACGGCGCCACGGCGCGGCTTTCCGTGCCGATGGCATTGTCGGGCTGGGGCGCGGCCGCCAGCAGCGGGGCGCAGGCCACGGTCAGGGCGGCGGCCAGGGTGCTACGTTGGATCAGCTGGTTCATGGCGTCTCTCGCGTTATGCAGTGGGAATGGCAACACGATAGGCCATCGTCGCGGCAAGCGTGGCCGCAAAAAGACAGAAGGACGGATGGGCGGGATCAGGTGCAGAAAAGGGGACTTGAACGGGAACGGCAGCGCTGGCCTGACCTGGGGCAGATTATTCCTTGGTGAACTTTTCGTCCTTTTCGTCCTGCACGGTGAGGAACAGCAGTATCAGGCCGATCAGCAGCATGGAGGCCATCGGCGGCTCCGGCAGGTCGGAATACTTGCTTTTGAGGGCGGCGAGGCGGGATTCTTTCTTGCCGGGAGCGGCGTTGTGTCCGGCGATGCCTTCCACCCGGCTGGCCGTTAATTGCGGCCGTATCCAGTGCCCCACTTGCTGACGCGGCAATACCATGTCGTCGGCCAGATAGGGCTGCAGCACATGCATGGGGTCGTCGAT
>JAZJZQ010000626.1:3453-8788 GCA_040389625.1 Pseudomonadota bacterium
ACTACGGCATCCCCCGCCTGGGCTGTTGCGGCAACAAGCAGGGACAGCGTCAACGCAAGCGCTGTGATGATGCTTTTCATTACCCTCTCCAAGAGTTCTTATTCCCCGGCGCTCTTTCGACCTCAATTCATTAGAGCATATCACCCCAGTACTGGATACTAGAATTTCATAATAGTCGTTATCGAATTTGAATGTTTGAGCTATCGCTCACACCTGCGCCAGATCAACGCTGCGCCATACGCTACAGTTTATACACTGGTGAGCCGATATCTACCTTCACACACACGTGAAACAGTATGTGATTTCTAAGCACAATGTCATAATGCCACCCAAGGGGCGACCGCTGCGCGGGCCGTCGGCCGGCGAAGGGAGTAAGCATGATCAAATATATGGGAACCAGAAAGACGGAAGACGGTGCGGTACTGTATATTTTCCTGATTAACGGTTTGCAGAAGGAAGTGCGCGAAAGTGCATTGAAGCAATATCCTGGCTGTTATGAAGTGCTGCCCGCCGCAGCCAAGGCCCGCATCCAGGCCAACCGCGCCTGGATGTCCAAGCTCTAGCATGCGCACTGCGCTGAGCAAGCCGTTGCGTCAACGGGCGCTGCGCGTGATGGCGCCGTTGCTGCTGGCGCTGTGCAGCGCCGGCGTCCACGCGGCCGTTCCCACCACCTTCGGTACCATCGTCGGCAATGCCTTACTGTGCCGTAACGAAGTCGACAACCGCTATTTCCACAGCTATCTGACCGCCGCCTTCGGTCCCGCCTACAAGCATGACGGCGGCGCCTACTGGTTCAAGTCGGATGGCGCCACCCTGTGGGGCGTGGAGATATCCGAACTGATGGTCAGCGACGACACCAGCACCTTCGTGTTCGTGGGCGCCGTGGCCGAAACCACGCCGGACAAGCTGGAACAGGCCATTGCCGGGCAGGTGGGCATGCAATATGCGAAAATCGACAGCTCGGCATTCCCGGTGCGGGAAGCCAGGCCGGCCAGCCGCATCGTCTATTTCAATACCAAGTCCAAGATATACTGCGCCAAGTTCAAGCCGCTGCCGCCCGTCCAGCCCAAGGCCGTGCGCCCGCGCTGACGCCAACCAGGGGTTTCATGTACACGCAATTTTTCAGCCTGAAGCAGCCGCCGTTTTCCATCGCGCCCGATCCGCGCTATC
The DNA here is from genome assembly GCA_040389625.1 of Pseudomonadota bacterium. Classification (GTDB taxonomy): domain Bacteria; phylum Pseudomonadota; class Gammaproteobacteria; order Burkholderiales; family Burkholderiaceae_D; genus Rugamonas. Next base: position 4,624 of record JAZJZQ010000626.1, read on the forward strand.
TGTTCATGAGCGAACGCCACCGCGAGGCCCTGGCCCACCTGCTGTACGGCGTGGGCAGCGGCGGCGGCTTCGTGCTGCTGACGGGCGAAATCGGCGCCGGCAAGACCACCGTCTGCCGCTGCTTCATGGAACAGATTCCCGCCAACTGCAAGCTGGCCTACATCTTCAATCCCAAGCTGTCGGTGGAGGAGTTGCTGCTGTCGGTGTGCGACGAATTCGGCATCACGCTGGCGCCGCACGGGGCCGGGGCGGTGAGCGTCAAGGTGTATGTGGATGCGATCAACCGCTACCTGCTCGCCAGCCATGCCCAGGCCCATAACAACGTGCTCGTGATCGACGAGGCGCAGAACCTGTCGGCGGACGTGCTCGAGCAATTGCGCCTGCTGACCAACCTGGAGACGAACGAGCGCAAGCTGCTGCAGATCATCCTGATCGGCCAGCCCGAGCTGCGCACCATGCTGGCGCGCCCGGAGCTGGAACAGCTGGCCCAGCGCGTCATCGCCCGCTACCACCTGGGGCCGCTGACGGAGGCGGAAACGGGCAGCTATATCGAGCACCGGCTGGCCGTGGCCGGGGCGACGGCCAGTTCGCCGTTCCCGCGCCGCCTCACGGCACTGGTGCACAAGCTGGCCAAGGGTGTGCCGCGCCGCATCAATCTGCTGTGCGACCGGGCCTTGCTCGGCGCTTACGTGGAGAACCAGCCGCAGGTCACGCCCGCCATCCTGCGGCGGGCCGCGGACGAAGTGTTCGCCGCACCGGCCCGGGCGGGGGGCGGCGCGCGCCGGGCCTGGCCGCAATGGGGCGCAGGCCTGGCGGCCGGGACGCTGGCCGGCGTCGCGCTCAGCGCGGCGGCCTGGCAGTGGCTGCCTCGTGATACCAAAACGGTATCAGGGCTCGATCTGCACGTGGCCTCGGCCGCGCGCACGGCGGGAGGCGCGGGCGTGGCCGCAACCGCAGGGACGAGGGTGACGGCCGGCGTGGTTGTTGGGACAGGCACATCGGCTGGCACCGTCGGGGTGGGGCCATCGGCCGCGACCATCGCGACGGCCGCATCGCCCGTTACCGCAGTGGCTGGCCCCTCGCCGTTGCCCGCGCCCGCCGGCGATGGAGCGTCGCGGCCCGAACCGCTGTTGCGCCAGCTGGCGGCGTTGTGGGGACAGGCCTTGCCGTCAGGCGAGCCGTGCCAGGCGGCGGCCAAATTCAACCTGCGCTGCCTGCAAACCAAGGGCGGCATGGCCGAACTACGCCAGCTGGACCGTCCGGCCGTGCTGACGCTGCATGACGATCCCGCTTATCCCCGTTATGCCTTGCTGACGGCGCTGGACGCGGCCGGCGCCACCGTCACGCTCGACGGCAAGTCCCAGCGCCTCAGCCTCGATGCGCTGGCCGCCCGCTACGACGGCAGTTACGTGACGTTCTGGCGCGCCCCGCGCAGCTGGCGCGACGAGGTGACGGACGGCGACCATGGCCCCGACGTGGACTGGCTGGCCAAACGCCTGTCCCAGTTGTACGGGTTGAAGAAGCCCGCCGAAAACCAGGCGCTTGATGCGGCACTGATGCATCGCCTGCGCGAATTCCAGGCCGCCCAGCATTTGAAGGCGGATGGCGTGGCAGGCCCGAAAACATTTATCCGCCTGTACCAGTTGGCCGGCGTGCAGGAACCACGGCTGACCACGCCGCGCTGACGCCGCCTGCCGGCAGCCGGCAGCCGACGGCATCCCGCAGACCCCTGCGGTCCGCGGCAGTTCCCCTGCAGTCGCTGGCAGTCCCGGGCAGTCGCCACCACCCCATCCATCTGATTACGGCTGGCGCGTCCGGAAACGCTGCGGGATGGCGCTGCGGAAGGTCTGGCGTTGCTGTTCCTCGCCGAACAGGGTGCCGGCCGGCTTGATCAGGTCGCTGCGGCTGACCAGTCCGATCAGCTTCAGCGACTGGGCGTCTGCCACCACGGGCAAGCGTTCCAGCCCGTGGATGGCGAGCCGGGTGGCCACGGCGCGGCAAGTTTCCGTGCCCAGCGCCACGTTGGGTACGTTCACTCCGAACAGTTCGCCCACCGTGTGTGCCGCGCCCCGTTGCAGCGCGGCCCGGTCCACCATGCCAACCAGCCGTTCGCCATGCAGCACGGGATAGGCCCGGTGCAGCTGGCCGTCGCCGAAGTGGCTGAGCAAAACGTCGGCCACGCGCGCCTGCGCGTCCACGCACACGGGCGTGCTGGTCATCACTTCCGCCACGCTGTGCTGCTCCATGGGATCGATGCCGTATTCGCGGTAGATGTGGTAGCCGCGGCGGGCGATCTTTTCCGTCAGGATGGAACGTCCCATGGTCAGCACCGTGAAGCCATAGGCCACGGCGGAAGCCGTCAGCAGGGGCAGCAGGGCGTTCACGTCATGCGTCAGTTCCAGCGCGAACACCACCGACATCACGGGCGCGCGCATCATGCCGCCCAGGGTGGCGGCCATGAACACGAGCGGCCACAGGGCCGGGTCGTTGCCCGGCAGGTAGGGGCCGAGCAGGGCGCCCAGGCCGGCGCCCAGCATCAGCAGCGGGGCCAGCACGCCGCCCGAGGTGCCCGAACCGAGTGCCAGCACCCACATCACGGCCTTGCACAGCAGCAGGCCCAGCATGAAGTGCAGCGCCAGATGGTTGTGCAGCAGGTCGCCGATCACGTCGTAGCCCACGCCTAGCGCGCGCGGCTCCAGGTAGCCGCCTATGCCGACGGCCACGCCGCCGATGGCCGGCCACCACATCCAGTGCAACGGCAGGCGGTGGAACCAGTCTTCGACCCGGTACAGCGAGGTCGACAGCAGCCAGGCCAGGGCGCCGGCCACCGTGCCGGCCACCAGGCAACCGGGCAGCACGGCGGCCGTGGGCACCAGCGTCTGCAGCGGGAACAGGGGGCCGCCATCGAGTACCAGGGCGCGGGCAAAGCCGGCCACGGCGCACGCCACGGCCACCGGCAGCAGGCTGCGCGGGCGCAGCTCGAACAGCAGCAGTTCGACCGCCATCAGCACGGCCGCGATAGGGGTGCCGAAGATGGCCGTCATGCCGGCCACGGCGCCGGCCACCAGCAGGGTCTTGCGTTCGGCGCCCGTCAGGTGCAGGTGCTGGGCCACCAGCGAACCGAGCGCGCCGCCCGTCATGATGATGGGGCCTTCCGCGCCGAACGGGCCGCCGCTGCCGATGGCGATGCCCGACGACAGGGGCTTGAGCATGGCCACCTTGGGCGACATGGTGCTCTGGCCGAACAGGATGGCTTCGATCGCCTCCGGGATGCCGTGGCCGCGGATCTTTTCCGAGCCGTAGCGCGCCATCAGGCCGATGACCAGGCCGCCGATCACGGGCACCACTAGCACCCACCAGCCCAGCGTGTTGAGGGCGGGCGAGCGTTCGGCCAGCGAAAAGGTCTGGAAGAAGAACAGGTTGGTGAAGAAATGGATCAGCCGCAGCAGGGCGCAGGCGGCCAGCGTGCTCAGCAGGCCCACCAGCGCGGCCATGGCCACGATCATCAGGCGCAAGTCGCCCGCGAAGTCGCGCCGGCTCATGGCTGCTCCTGCCAGTCGACGACGGGCACGGTGAACTTGCCTTCCAGCGACTGCAGCTCGGCCCGGTGCAGGTCGGCCAGCTTGACCAGCAGCGCTTCGCCGTGCGGCAGCAGATGCACTTCCACCTGGCGCTTGTCGGCCATGCTCACGCGCCGCCGCACCAGTCCGGCCGACTCGCAGCGCGACACCAGCGCCACCACGCCATGTTGCTGCGATTGCAGCCGTTCGGCCAGTTCGCCGATGCTGGCCCAGTCGCGGCCGGGGAAGCCTTTCACATGCAGCATCAGCAGATATTGCAGCGGGGTGATGCCGGCCGCGCGGGCGGCCGATTCGGAGAAGTGCTCGAAGCGCCGCATCTGGTAGCGGAAATTGGAGAGCGTTTCGAAATCGCTTTTGCTAAGTTCTTGGGAGCGGGGAGACATGAGGCTAAAGAAAGTGATATGGGGAAAGTGAATATATCACATTATGATGTAATGTTTGCGGCCGGATGAATTTCGGGGCCGCAGGCCGTACAATCGCAGGATTGACCACTCCCATCGGGCCGGCCGGGCCAGCCGATCACACATGTCCTACATCCTGGAAGCACTGAAGAAGGCGCAGGCGGAACGCCAGCTGGGCGATTT
>JAZJZQ010000626.1:8888-14591 GCA_040389625.1 Pseudomonadota bacterium
CCTACATCCTGGAAGCACTGAAGAAGGCGCAGGCGGAACGCCAGCTGGGCGATTTACCGACCATTCATGCGCCCGCCATCGCCGCCGCGCCGGCCGCCGGCGCCGGCCTGCGCAACAAGCCGCTGGTGCTGGCGCTGGGCGCCCTGGGCATCGTGACGGTGGGCTTGCTGGCGCTGGTGTTGCGCCCGGCGCCACCGGCCGCCGCCACTGCCGGCGCGCCCGCGCCGCAGGCGGCGAACATGGCAGGCACGGCCACGACCGCGCCCGCCGCGGCACTGCCGTCGCCGGCCCCGTCGCCTGTTGTGGCGCAGATACAGACCGTCGCCGCGCCATCGTCGGCGGCGCCCGCGCCAGCTTCGACCTTGCCCCCATCCGCGACGCCGATATCTGCGGCGGCCGCGCCGTCGTCCGTCGCGCCCTCCGCGCCTGCCACTGTGCCTCCATCCGTGGCGCAGACGCCAGTGGCCACTGCGGCGCGCGTGGTGCCGACCCCGGCCGCTCCGGCTGCCGCCGCAGCCCCAATGGCCGTATCGTCCCGCAATGCCGTGCCGCGCGGTGACGCCCCCGTGCCGGCCAAGGCAGCCTTGGGCGAGGGCGCTGCGGCCGCCACTGCGTCCGTCAACTCCGCGCCGTCCAGCGCGCCGGCGCAGGAGGACACGGCCCAGTACCTGCGCGAGCTGCCCGAACCGATACAGCGCGCCATCCCGCCCATCGCCGTGGGCGGCTATATCTACTCGCGCAACCCGGCCGACCGCCTGCTGCTGATCGACAAGGTGCTGCGCCACGAAGGCGAGGAGGTGGCCCCCGGCCTCGTGCTCGACAAGCTGCTGCCCAAGGCCGCCGTGTTCACCTTCAAGGGCTACCGCTACCGCGTGCCGTACTGACACGGCGAAGTGCAATGTGATCGGAATGTCATCATTGCGTCATGTCTCAATGATATTTTTACCCCATAGTCAACTATGCCGGGGAATATCAATGAAACACCTGAAGCTGATGCCGCTGCTGATCGCCGCCGCATTTTCCGTACCGCGCGCCCATGCCGTGGAGCTGATCGCCGTGGGCAGCCTGAGCGGCCTGGCCACGGACCTGTCGCCGGCCACGGCCGGCCCGCTGGAAAATGGCGTGGCCGGCAACCTGCTGGGCGGCCTCGGTTCCGGCCTGGCCTATGCCGGCGGCAATACCTTCATCGCCACGCCCGATCGCGGCCCCAATGCCAGCGTCTACAACCCGCTGGTGGACAACACCACGTCCTACATCAACCGCTTCCAGACCATCAACATGGCGCTGACGGCCAACGCCGGCCCCGGCCTGGCCTATACGCTGACGCCGACGCTGAGCGCAACCACCTTGCTGTCGAGCGCCACGCCGCTGAGCTACGGCACCGGCGCACTGGGTACGGGCGGCGGCTACACGCTGGGCAGCGGCACGCCCGCGCTCAACAGCGCCGGCCATTTCTACTTCACGGGCCGCTCCGACAATTTCGATCCGGGCCAGACCAGCGCCAACCCCAACAACGGCCGCCTCGATCCGGAAGCGGTGCGCGTGGCGCGCGACGGCAAGAGCGTGTTCGTGTCGGATGAATACGGTCCCTACGTCTACCAGTTCGACCGCGCCACGGGCCAGCGCATCAACAGTTTTGCGCTGCCGGGCAAGCTGGCCGTGTCCCACCTGGCGGCCAGCGGCGACGCCGAGATCGCCGGCAACGCCAGCGGCCGTATCGCCAACAAGGGCATGGAAGGCTTGGCCATCACGCCCGACGGCAAGACCCTGGTCGGCGCCATGCAGGCCAACCTGGAGCAGGACGCCAAGGGCACGCTGCGCATCGTCACCATCGACATTGCCACCAAGGCCACCCACGAATATGCCTACCAGCTCAGCACCGGCACCGGCGTGAGCGAGATCGTGGCGTTGAACGACCGCCAGTTCCTGGTCGACGAGCGCGACGGCAAGGGCCTGGGCGACGGTTCCAAGGCCGTCAACAAGCAGCTGTACATGGTGGACCTGGCCGGCGCCACGGACGTGAGCGGGCTGGCGTCCATCGGCGCCGGCACGCCGGCGCTGAACAAGCGGCAGTTCCTGGACCTGGTGCCCGTCCTGGTGGCCAACGGCTACGGCGCCAGGCAGATCCCGTCCAAGATCGAAGGCCTGGCCTTCGGCGCCGACGTCATGCACGGCGGTGTGCTGACCCACACCCTGTACCTGGCCAACGACAACGACTTCAGCGTCGACAGCGGCGACAACAAGTTCTTCGTGTTCGGCGTGACCGATGCCGACCTGGCCCGCGTGGGCGCCAGCTACACGGCACAAACCCTGTCGCCGGTGCCGGAAGCGCCCGGCTACGGCATGTTGCTGGCCGGCCTGGGTCTGGTCTGCCTGGTGCGCCGGCGCCAGCACAACGAGGTGTTCCGCAAGGACGCGTGAACCCCGCCGTTGCCGGCCGCGTGAGTATAATGGCGGCACAATAACAAAGCGGAGCAGGGCGATGCAGGGCAATTCGGGCGGCTTGGGGCGTAAGGTGCTGGGCGTGGTAGGGCGCTCCGGCAGCGGCAAGACCACTCTGCTGGAATGGCTGGTCGGGCAACTGGCCGGCGCCGGCTTGAAGGTCAACGTGATCAAGCACAGCCACCATGATTTCGACATGGAGCCGCCCCACAAGGACAGTGCCCGCCTGCGCCGCGCCGGCGCGGCCGAAGTGATGGTGGCCTCGCCCTACCGTTACGCCATCGTGCGCGAACTGCGCGGCGCGCCGGAGCCGGCCCTGGAAGACCAGCTGGCGCGCCTGTCGCCGGCCGATCTGACCTTGCTCGAAGGGTTCAAGTCCTACCCGATCGCCAAGCTGGAAGTGTACCGGGCCGCGTCCGGCAACGCGCCCCTGTATCCGGACGATGGCCACATCATCGCCGTCGCCTCCGACCAGCCGGCGCCGGACGGCCTGCGCGCCGGCCTGGCCTGGCTGGACCTGGACCAGCCGGCCGCCGTGCTGGCCTGGCTGCGCCATCACACGGGCTGCTAAATATTTGTGCGGCAGGCCTAAAGATCGCGCCGGAACGTCCGTAAATAAGGTGATACGCCTTATTGGAGACTGACATGGACGTCACAGGTATTGCCCAACTATCAACGACGATTGCGGACACCGGCACCAAGCAGGCCGTTGGCGTGGCAGTGTTGAAAAAGGCCCAGGATATCCAGGCTTCCAGCGCCGCCGCCCTGATCGAAGCGATTCCGCCCGTGCCGTCCACGCCGAATCTGCCTTCGCACCTGGGCAACACGATCAACACCACCGCCTGAGCGGCCACCTCCGCTGTCTGTCTTGCGCGCCTGCGGGCGCGCGCCGGGGCCGTGCGCGGCCCTTTTGTATTTCTCCCCCCGTTTTTTCCTCAGTCAACAGCCTGGCGGTGCGCGGCGTTACTACGCCTGGCGGTTTTATTTCGCCGGCTGTATCGGATAGCGCTGTTCTTTTCCCGCCATCTTAGTAAAATCGCCAGGTCTTGCCCGGGTTGGAATTCCCCTTTTTCAAAAAAATAGAAAAGCGCTGTAAGGTTTGCGCCCGTTTGGGCGACTACCGTCCAGATGCAGACGATAGCCGTCGCACCGCAAACCCGATTTCTTCCCCGTTATTTTTTCCTACAAGGAGACTTACCATGAACAAACGTCAAGCCCTGATCGCCGCCGCCCTCGCCACCGTCTGCGCCGCCAGCAGCGCCGCCACTCCGGCCGCCTCGGCCGCTACCGACAAGGAGAAGTGCTTCGGCATCGCCAAGGCTGGCCAGAACGATTGCGCCGCCGCCAATGGCGCCCACTCCTGCGCCGGCCAGTCCAAGGTCGACAACGGCGCCGCCGAGTGGAAATACGTGGCCAAGGGCACCTGCGAAAAAATGGGTGGCAAGACTGCCGCACCTGCCAAGTAATCGTTGCCGACGGTAGCGGAGTCCGCCATGTCCACTTCCCTGCAGAATGGTTCGGCAGTCGCCGCGCTGGGCGTGGGCGTGGGATTGCGGGCCCCGCACTACCGCCAGTTCCTCGAGCAGCGGCCGGCCGCCGGCTGGCTCGAGGTGCACACGGAAAACTATCTCGACCAGGCAGGCTGGGACTGGCACGTGCTGGAGCAGTTGCGGCGCGATTATCCGCTCAGCCTGCATGGCGTGGGGCTGGGACTGGGATCGGCGCGTGGCTTTTCCGCTGCCCATCTGGAGCGGGTGGCCAGCCTCGTACGGCGGGCTGAACCGGTGCTGGTGTCCGAGCACCTGTGCTGGGGCGCCGTGGCCGACCGCCAGCTCAACGACCTGTTGCCGCTGACGCTGGACCAGGCCGCGCTCACCTTGCTGTGCGAGCGCGTGCAGCGGGTGCAGGACAGGCTGCAACGCCAGATCCTGCTGGAAAACGTCTCGACCTACGTGCGGTTCCGGGACGACGCCATGCGCGAGACGGAATTCCTGGCCGCCCTGGCTGCGCGCACGGGCTGCGGCCTGCTGCTCGATATCAACAATTTATACGTCAACCAGTGCAACCACGGCGAGGATGCCTTGCAGGCCATGGCCGACCTCGCCGTCGGCACGGTGGGCGAAATCCACCTGGCCGGACACCTGGTCACGCCGCTGGCCGTCATCGACCACCACGGCGATACGGTGGCCGAACCGGTCTGGCGGCTGTACGAGGCGGCGTTGCGCCGCTTCGGCCGCGTGCCCACGCTGATCGAATGGGATACCGACATTCCCGCGCTGGAGGTGCTGCTGGGCGAAGCGGACAAGGCGCGCGCGCTGGCCGACCGGCTGGCGCCGGCGGCGATGGCGATACAGGCGATAGAGGCAACACCGACGGCCCAGGCAGCACAGCCGGCACGGGCAACTCCAGAGGCGCAGGCAACGCTGGCAGCGCAGGCAGCACAGGCAGCACAGGCAGCACAGGCGATCGCGGCAGTTTCAGCGGCGCCGATGGCCGCTGCGGAAACGGACATTGCATCAGTCCCCCCGTTCGCGTTCACCCAGCAAGCTTTTGCCGCCGCCCTGTTCGATCCGGCGCAGGAGCCTGCCGTCCAGTCTCGCTTCCTGGACGGGCAGGACGGGCGCCGCTTCGGCCTGTATCGGGGCAACCTGACGGCCACCTGGGACAAGACCCTGGCCAACGCCTATCCCGTGATCCGGTTACTGGTCGGCGAGGAATTTTTCGGCGGCTTGAGCCAGGCCTACGGCCATGCCCACCCGTCCGGCAATGCCGACCTGAACCGCTTCGGTGCCGGCTTTGCCGATTTCCTGGCCGGCTTCCCCCATGTGGCCGATTTGCCCTATCTGCCCGACATGGCGCGGCTCGAGTGGGCCTTGCACCGGGCCCACTACGGCCCGGCCGCCGCAGCCGTCACGGCCCCGCAGTTGGCGGCCGTGCCGCCGGAGCGGCTGGAAGAGCTGACCATGACGCTGCATCCGGCCTGCAGCCTGCACGCGTCGCCGTGGGCCATCGTGCCGTTGTGGCTGGCCCATCAGCCCGACGGCGGGCACGACTTTCCGGAGACCATGGCGCAAGCCAGCTACGGCGCCGTACTGCGGCCGCAGTGGAGGACCCGGCTGCTGCCGCTCAGCCCGGCGACCCATGCCGCACTGATCCAACTGGCGGCCGGCGCCTCCTTCGGCGCGGCTTTGGACGCGGCCTTTGAGCGGGATGAAGACTTCGATATCGGCGCCCAGCTGGCCCAGTGGCTCGATAACGGCC
>JAZJZQ010000626.1:14691-19205 GCA_040389625.1 Pseudomonadota bacterium
CGGGATGAAGACTTCGATATCGGCGCCCAGCTGGCCCAGTGGCTCGATAACGGCCTGATCGTCGGCCTGGGTGGTTGATTTCGACCCACATTCAATGTAACACTGGCAACCAGCGCAACAGCAGTACCCGCCTCGCTACCGGCGAGGTTGTCCCTATCTTTATCAACGAATGAGAAAAACATGATGAAAATGATACTTGGGCTGCACCAGCAATTTTCCCGCTTCGACGCCAACCTGACGGAATGGGGCGGTTCCCTGCTAAACCTCGCGTTGCGCTTTTACGTCGGCAGCCAGTTCTTCAAGGCCGGCCTGATCAAGGTGGGCGACTGGACGGCCACCCTGGCCCTGTTCCACGATGAATACAAGGTGCCTGTGCTGCCGCCGGAACTGGCGGCCTGGATGGGCGCGGGGGGCGAGTTGTTGTTTCCCGTGCTGTTGTTCGCCGGCCTGTTCACGCGCCAGGCGGCGCTTGGTTTGCTGGTCGTGAACGTGATGGCCGTCATTTCCTATCCGCAGCTGTTCAGCTTCGATTGCCCGGCCGCCATCAACGACCACCTGTACTGGGGCTTGCTGCTGCTGGTGCTGGCCGCGTTCGGACCGGGCCGCTTCTCGGTGGATGAGGTGATTGAGGAAAAACGGGCCGGCGGGAAATAGGGGCGGGCCAAGCTAACGGCGGACAAAGCGAGGTGGGGGCTTAGCGCCGGGCGGGCTCATCGCCGCGCAGGCTCAGCGCAGGGCAAGTTCAGCGCAGGGCCGGCTCAGCGCGTATGGAAGGCGCGCAGCACGCGCGCTTCGCCGCTGGCCTCCTGGTGCAGAGCGCAGGCCGCGTCGGTGGCGGCAATCATGCGCAGCAGCTGGGCATCCTCGAAGCGGGCCAATTCCTCGGTGGCCGTGTGCAGCGCCTGGGCCAGCCTGGCCCTGGCGCTGTGGTACAGGGCGCTATCGTACTGGTCCGTGTTCTTCAGTAATTCTTCCGCGTTTTCTATCACTTGCCGCAGGTCGCCTATCAGCCTTTCCTGGGTCTGCAAACTGTGCTCAGGGCCGTCCATGGCGTTCCCCTTGTGTACGGTTGATCTGGCCGCAACGCGGTGCAGCCCAATATAACAATCGGGCACCGCAGCGGTTTGCGCCCGATCAAATGTGACCGGCCACGCTTTCAGCTTAGAAGGTTATTGCTCAAATGCAAGAGCGAAATCATTATTGATATCAAGCCGGCGTCACGTTGATTTCGATGTCGCCCACCTTGACGCGCTGGCCGGCACGGATCTTGGCCGTCTTGCGCAATTCCTGCTTGCCGTCCACCTTGACGGCACCGCTGGCCACCATGACCTTGCCGGCGCCGCCGCTGTCGCACAGGCCCACCAGCTTCAATAGCTGGTTCAGCTCAACAAACTCACCGTTCAATTCGAAACTTACTTTCTGCATTTTCATCCTCTGTTACTATGGTGGCTAGCAGGTGTGCTGTGCCACCGGCTAGTTTAGCGTCAATTCGACGGGGCCGTAGTTTACTCGATGGCCAATGCAGTTTTCATATTGCTACGTGGAAAATTGATTGCTATGCTGAATTAACTGCATCGCGCAGTACTCGTCAGCGAGAAGTATCATGAAACCGTTCGCATCTGCCGTCTCGTTCGCCGCCGTGTTGCTGGCCAGTGGGTCAGCGCAGGCCGCCGGACAGGAATCGGCCAATTTCCCCCCAACAGAAACCAGTCGTGCGGCCTTGCCCTTGTGGAGTCCGGCAGCACAGTGGTTCGCCGCCATGGATCGCCAGGCCGCCATGCTCGACCACCAGGGTAACGGTGTCTCGCTGAGCTACCTGGCCGACGGCGGCGCGCTGGCGGCCGCGCAGCGCAATGGACGCGGCACCGTGGTCGGGGTAGGAGCGGGTGGCATGAGCGGCCATTTCTTCGGGCTGGAGGCATCCGGCCTGGCGCCGCTGGAAATTGGCGGAACCGACCGCTTCAACGCGCCGTATTACGGCATGGTGCGCGATGCCAGCCATGCCGGCTTCAGCATCGTGGCCGGCGACGGCGGGCGGTTGCGCTTCGGTGCCCTGTCGGGCCAGCCTGCCGTGCTGAACGATCCGTTCGGCCAGGCTATCAACGATCGCAGCAAGCGTTTCCTCAGCAGCGCCGAGTTCGAGCAGAAGATGGGGCGGGCCGTGGGCATCGTCAGCGTCGGCATGCTGCGCGAGAATGGTTCCATGCTCGGTAGCCAGCTGGTGCAATCGCTGGCCTTCACCACCAATCCCACCACCACCTTCACCTCGCTGTCGGTCGGTTACGCGCTCTCGCCCGCCAGTTCGCTGGTGGCCATGGCCTCGTCCGGCCGCACAGCCGGGCTGGGGTCGACCGACAGCCTGCTGGCGCAAGTGTCGGAAGTGCGCACCGTGGCTTACAGTTTCGGCTATTCGGCCAAGCAGTTGTGGCGCCGCGACGACCGTTTCGGCCTGACCTTCTCGATGCCGGCCAAGGTGCGCTCCGGCGCCGCGGCCCTGGGCGGCCCGGCCCTGCAATCGCCGTTGACGGGCGCGCTGGGCGATGTGACCCAGCCCCTGAACCTGCATCCGACGGCCACCGAACGCGACCTGGAGCTGACCTACAGCACGGGCGTGGGTCCGGACGCCCGCCAGGGCAGGGTGACGGGCGCCATGATGTGGCGCGTCAACCCCGGCCACGATGCCATGGCCAAGCCGGAATTGATGCTGGGCGTGCGCTACGTGCGCGGTTTCTAGCGCGTCCGTCGGCCCGGGTGCGGCAGCCGGCCTGCCGCGGCCAGCTTCGTCAGCCCTGAGTACCGGGGCGCGTCATCTCCAGCGGCACGATCCACTGGGCGAACTGCTGCTCCGTCACATAACCCAATGCCAGCGCCGCCTGCTTGAGCGTCGTCCCATCATGCTGGGCCTGCTTGGCGATCTGCGCCGCGCGGTCGTAGCCGATGTGGGGCGCCAGCGCCGTCACCAGCATCAGCGAGCGTTCCATCAGCTCGGCGATGCGGGCCCGGTCCGGTTCGATCCCGCGCGCGCAGTGATGCTCGAAGCTGACCATGCCGTCCGCCAGCAGGCGCGCGCTTTGCAGGAAGTTGTGGGCGATCAGGGGCTTGTACACGTTCAGTTCGAAATTGCCCGAGGCGGCGCCCACCGTGATCGCCACGTCATTGCCGAATACCTGGCAGCACAGCATGGTGACCGCTTCGCACTGGGTGGGATTGACCTTGCCCGGCATGATGGAACTGCCCGGCTCATTCTCCGGGATGGTGAGCTCGCCCAGGCCGGAACGGGGACCGGAGGCCATCCAGCGCACATCGTTGGCGATCTTCATCAGTGCCGTGGCCAGCGTCTTGAGGGCGCCATGCGCCGACACCAGCGCATCGTGGCCGGCCAGTGCGGCGAATTTGTTGTCGGCCGTGCGGAACGGCAGGCCCAGCGCCTGTTCCAGTTCGGCCGCGATGCGCACCGCGTATTCGGGATGGGCGTTCAAGCCCGTGCCCACGGCCGTGCCGCCGGCAGCCAGTTGCAGCACGCCGGGCAGGGTGGCGGCGATGGCGTGCTCGGCATAGTCGAGCTGGGCCACGTAGCCGGAAAACTCCTGGCCCAGCGTGAGCGGGGTGGCGTCCTGCAAGTGGGTGCGGCCGATCTTGACGATGTCGCCAAAGGCGCTGGCCTTGGCGTGCAGGGTGGCGCGCAGCTGGCGCAGGGCCGGCAGCAGGGCGTGCGACAGGGCCAGGGCCGCCGCCACGTGGATGGCGGTGGGGAAGATGTCGTTCGACGACTGGCCCCGGTTGACGTCGTCGTTCGGGTGCAGCAGGCGCTGCTCGCCCCGCGGGCCGCCCATCAGTTCCGAACCGCGGTTGGCCAGCACCTCGTTCATGTTCATGTTGGACTGGGTGCCTGAGCCTGTCTGCCAAACGGCCAGCGGGAACTCGTCCCCATGGCGGCCGGCCAGCACTTCGTCGGCGGCGGCCACGATGGCCTGGGCCTTGCTCGCGTCCAGCTGGCCCAGCGCCAGGTTGACGCGGGCGGCGGCCCGCTTGACGCTGGCCAGCGCCGCGATCAGCTCGGGCGGCATGCGTTCGCTGGAAATGCGGAAGTGTTCCAGGGAGCGTTGGGTTTGCGCGCCCCACAGCCGGCCGGCCGGCACCTCGATGGGGCCAAAGCTGTCGCGTTCGATTCGGCTGCTCATGATCGTTGCTCCAATGTGACGATATGACAAGAGTGTAGCGCGGAATGGAGAAATTGATTCAGGGCTACAAAACGGGGAATTTCAGCCGTTATAGTACGTACACCCCAGCATAGGCCATTACCGACTTGAACATGCAGCGCAGACCACCATTGACCTCCACCTTGTGCGCGCTCGCCGTCGCCTGTGCCGCGCTGCAGACGCCGGCGGCCCGGGCGGCCGAACTGGGGGAGGCCAGCGTGCGTTCCTACATCGGCCAGCAGCTGGCGGCCGATATCGAACTGGTGTCGCTGACGCCGGACGAGGTGAACGGCCTGCAGGTGCGGCTGGCGCCGG
>JAZJZQ010000626.1:19305-28744 GCA_040389625.1 Pseudomonadota bacterium
CTGGTGTCGCTGACGCCGGACGAGGTGAACGGCCTGCAGGTGCGGCTGGCGCCGGTGGACGTCTACCAGGGCGCCAGCATTACCATGAATCCGGCGCTGGCTACGGTCCACCTGTCCGTGGTGCGGCGCGAGCAGCGCCAGTTCCTGCACATCACCACCCTCAAGGCCGTCGACGCCAGCTACCTGCACCTGTTCCTGGAGCTGGGCGTGGCGGGCCGTTACGACGTGCGGGCCGCCACATTGTGGCTGCAGGCCGATCCCCATCCGGCGCCGCCGCCGGCACCGTTGGCGCTGGCCCCAGCGGTGGCGGCCAGCGCTGCCGCGCAAACTGCCGGCAGTGCCGCATCGACGGCAGACCTGGATGCGGCGGCGGCAGCGGCATTGCGGACGGCCCGGTCCCGTGCCAGCCTGGCGGCGGCGCCAGCACCCGGCCATGGAGTGCGGGAAGCTGTCAGCCACGAGGCGGGGGAAGCCGCCGCCCGGCAGCCTGGAGCAGCAAACTCACGGGCTACCCCGACGGCCGATCCTGTCCCATCGCCGGCCGGCAAGCGTCGCGCGCTGGCCGTGCCGCCGGCGATGCACGGGCAAGCCGAGGCCGTATGCGGCGCCAATGCCGTCCGTCCCAGTGCGAAAGAGTGCGTCGTACTCGATCGCCGCAGCGCGGCCCTGTCGAGCAAGCTGGTGGAACTGGAAGACAAGGTCAAGGTGTTGCAGACGGCGCTGGACGGCAAGGCCGCGCCGGACAGCAAGCCCGCGCCGGCCCGCATCGCCCCAAAGGCGGCGGCAGGCACCAGCCGTCCCGGCCATGCCAAGCTCAAGTACAAGAAAGAAAAGCCGGTGGAGACCGGGCCGGACATGGTGACCATGGCGGCGGCCAGCGGTGCCGCGTTGCTGGCGCTGGCCGGCGCGGGATATTACTGGCTGCGCCGTCGCAAGCAGGCCGGCCAGGATCGTGCGCCGCTGAAGATCTGGCAAGGCTGGCGCCGTAAAAAGGCGGGCGCGGCTACTGCGGGTGAGACGCCGCCCATGACGGAAGATGCTTTAAATCAATCCCAATAGCGAAAGTTTTGACAACACAATACCCGTATCCGGGAACTGAGCTATACTAAGGCCGTAGTTTCAATACTACGAATAAACAGGCCATGATCTGGCGCAGTCACCAACGATAGTGTGGCGCGCACCCAGAATGAGCGTTGATGAAACGACTTGGCTTGGAAGCGGTCTGCGCTGCCGGCAATGTGCGCGCGGACTCCGGATGCAACCGGAAGCGGAGCGACGCCAGGAGATACCTGGTGTTCGCTCTCCCCCAATTCCCGAAAGAGCCCGGCCGTCGCCCACAGCGCAGCCGGGTTTTTTTATGTCCCGTCCCAGGCAGGAAACGTTGCCAGAAGAATGGGGACGTACCCCATTTCAAAAAAATGGGGTACGTCCCCATTTTTCTGGCGCGCATAAAAAAAGCGCCCGCAGGCGCTTTGTTGGTACTCTGATATGGGCGCTTACTGGCGCGGCGCGCTCATGCCGGGAACCTGGTTCTTCCATGGCTCCGTCACGTCGCGGATGGCGCGGTCGTTGGCCAGGATTTGCTTCAGCAGGTCGATCTTGCGCAGGCGCGGTGCGCCACTCAGGGCGGGCAACTCGCTGCTGGCGGGACGGGCGGCGATGGCGCACTGGTCTTCCAGGCGGCTCAGGCTGTCCCAGTCGCTCATGCGGGCGGCCGCGACCATCTGGTTGCTCAGTCCGGCAATATTTTCATACATCGAGAGGACTTCGGTGGAGGTCATGGGCGCACCCTGAAAAGTGGAAAAAGACTACCGCTTGTCTGGGGTAACGTCCTCTGCGGGAAGAACTTTAGGGTTTTTTGAAAATATTTTGCGAAATATCGAAAATATTTTCAAAACAGGGGGAGGCCGCAAAGAAAAACGGCCGCCTGCCCAAAAAATGGGCGGCAGCCGCAGCCAATCTTGCCGGTTTGCTTACTTGACCAGCTCTTCCAGGCCGGCGCTCAGTTCGTCGGGCGGCGGCATCTTGTCGATCAGGTCGCCGTCGTCCAGGCCCAGGGCTTCGGCCATGTCGGTCGGGTAGCAGCTGGCGATTTCCTCATCGCTCAGCTTGTTCTGCTCGACGCGGGCGCGCCAGGCGGCCAGGTACACCACGGCAGCCAGCCGGTTCGGTGGCGTCTGGGTGAGCGGATCGGGGAAGGCGCTGATGGTTTCGGAGAACGTGGCCGGGAATTTCCAGCGGCGCGCCAGTTCCGCGCCCACGTCGGCAAAGGTGTAGCCCAGCGAAGCGCGTTCCGCGTCGAGGCGGCGCGAGTCCATGGGGCCGGCTACCTTGTCGAGCGCCTGTGCCTGCTCCGGCATGGCCGAGTGGATCACCAGTTGGCCGATGGCGTGCATCATGCCGATGGTGAAGGCCAGGTCCGTGTTCTCGCCCGTCTGCTTGGCGATCCATTTGGCCGACACGGCCGTGTGCAGGCTGTAACGCCAGAATTGTTTGAGGTCCAGGCCGGGCACGGTCTTGAAACCGGACACCAGGCCGGAGCTGATGACGAGCGTGCGCACGGTGACGAAACCGAGCATCAGCACCGCGTCTTCCACCGTGCCGATGCTGCGCGACACGTGATAGTAGGCCGAATTGGCCAGACGCAGCAGCTTGGCGCTCAGCACAGGATCCGTGGACAGTTTCTTGGCGATCTCTTCGGTCGAGACGCTGGCCTTGTCGAAACTGCTGATCAGCTCTTCCACGACCTTGGGCGCGGTGGGCAACGCAGTCGGATTCTGGAACAGGGCATCAAGCTTCATTTTCTTCTCCTCGTTGGTTTCGCGTTGCTACCAGTGAACTATATAGCGATTCCCCCGATCGAAAAAGACATTTTGATGCCTGAGCGTATCTTTTTCGCCGGTGCGCCGGGAAGGGCGGCCAACATTCATGCACGAGCTGAACTATATGCCTGCCAAGCCCATGCATGAACGTTGGCAGCGACCCCGGTCAGCTTTTTTGCCGTCTGTTCCGGCGATCGTGCAGTTCGTCGCATGGTGCGCGCCGGCCGGCGGCGATGGCGCTACAGTGCACGCTGGCCCACCACGCCGACCCTTGATCCAGATCCACTATAAAAGGACAACCATGCACGCTTACCCCCGACCGCTGCGCCTTGCCGCCCGCAAGACCGCCCTCAGCCTGGCCCTGTGCGGCGCCGCCTTCGCGCTGGCGCCCGCGCACGCTGCGCCGGACGACACCGTTCCCGTCGCCACCACCGCCACCGCCACCGCCAAGGCGGCCACGCTGCCGGGCGACGACTTCTTCGATTACGTCAACGGCGACTGGCTCAAGTCGGTCGACATTCCCGCCGACCGCAGCAGCTGGGGCGTGGGGGCGGCGCTGGTGGAAGACACCAACCAGCGCATCGTCAATCTGATCGATGGCCTGGCCGCCGACCCGGCCGCCAGCGCCGAGGCGAAGAAGATCGTGGCCTATTACCGTACGTTCATGGATGAGGCGGCCATCGAGGCGCGCGGCCTGGCGCCCCTGCAAGCCCAGCTCAAGGAGATCGCCGCCATCAAGGACAAGGCCGCGCTGACGCGGGCGCTGGGCGCCACGTTGCGGGCCGACGTCGATCCGCTCAACGCCACCAATTTCTTCACCGAGAACCTGTTCGGCCTGTGGGTGGCCCAGGGCCTGACCGACGCCAGCCACTACACGCCTTACCTGCTGCAGGGCGGCCTGGGCCTGCCCGACCGCGCCTACTACCTGGACGACACGCCTGCGATGGCGGCGCTGCGGGGCCAGTACCTGGCCCACATCGCCGCCACCTTCCGCCTGGCCGGCCTGGACGAGGCGGACGCCCGCGCCGCCCGCGTGTTCGACCTGGAAC
The DNA here is from genome assembly GCA_040389625.1 of Pseudomonadota bacterium. GTDB lineage: Bacteria > Pseudomonadota > Gammaproteobacteria > Burkholderiales > Burkholderiaceae_D > Rugamonas. The sequence goes on from JAZJZQ010000626.1 coordinate 23,177, forward strand.
GCCGGATCGCCCAGTCGCACGCCAACCGCGAGGATTCGGCCGATGTGCTCAAGGCCAACAACCAGTGGCGGGCGGCCGACTTCGCGCGCAAGGCGCCCGGCATGGACTGGCAAGCGTATTTCCAGAGCGCGGGCCTGGGCGGCCAGCAGCAGTTCATCGTCTGGCATCCGACCGCCATCATCGGCGCGGCCAAGCTGGTGCAGACCATGCCGCTGGCCACGTGGAAGGATTTCCTGGCCTTCCACCGCATCAACCACGCGCACAGCGCCTTGCCGCAAGCGTTGTCGGCCCAGCATTTCGACTTCTACGGCCATACCCTGAACGGCACGCCGCAACAGGCTGTGCGCTGGAAGCGCAGCCTGGCCGCCGTCAACGCGGCCATGCCCGATGCCTTGGGCAAGATCTACGTGGCGCGCTACTTCCCGCCCGAGTCCAAGCAGCGCCTGCAGCAGATGGTGGTCAAGATCGTCGACGCCTTCCACGCCCGCATCGACCAGCTGGACTGGATGGCGCCGGCCACCAAGCAGGAAGCGCATGCCAAGCTCAAGTCGCTGTACGTGGGCGTCGGTTATCCGGAAAAATGGGCCAGCTACGACGGCCTGCAGGTGACGCCGGGCGATGCGCTGGGCAATCTGCAGCGCGCCGAACTGTTTGAAACGCGCCGCCAGCTGGCCAAGCTCAAGCAGCCGGTGGACCGCGCCGAATGGTGCATGCCGGCCCAGTTGGTGAACGCCGTCAACATGCCGATGCAGAACGCGATCAACTTCCCGGCCGCCATCCTGCAGGCGCCTTACTTCGACCCGGCCGCCAGCGATGCCATGAACTACGGCGGCATCGGCGCCACCATCGGCCACGAGATCAGCCACAGCTTCGACGACCAGGGCGCCCAGTTCGACTCCAGGGGCTTGCTGCGCGACTGGTGGACGGCGGCCGACGGCGCCCACTTCAAGACGGCCTCGGCAGCGCTGGCGGCCCAGTACTCGGCCTACAAGCCGTTCCCCGACCTGGCCATCAACGGCCAGCAGACGCTGAGCGAGAACCTGGCCGACCTGGCCGGCCTGGCCGCGGCCCACGACGCCTATCTGGCCTCGCTGGCCGGCCAGGCGCCCGTGGCCGACGCCGACCAGCAGTTCTTCACCGGCTATGCGATGAGCTGGCGCGAGAAGGAACGCGACGCCGCCTTGCGCCGCGCCATCCTGACGGACGGCCACGCGCCCGACAAGTGGCGCACCGCCACCGTGCGCAACATGGACGCCTGGTACAAGGCCTTCAACGTGCAGCCGGGCCAGACGTTGTATCTGGCACCGGAACAGCGGGTGCGGGTCTGGTAAAGTAGCAGGGCAGGGCGCCACGCGGTGTGGCGTCCGCTTCCATCGCTGCCGGGCGGATGGGGGCTAGCTGACAGGAGATGCATGGATACCGAACCGGAGCAGCGGGAGCAGCTGGAGCAGATCACGCAACGCACGCTGCAGCATTACGAGCAGACGGCCGAGCAGTTTTTCGCCGGCACCATAGACCACGACGTCAGCCAGAACATTGCCGCCTTGCTGCGCGCGATCGACGGGCCGGCGCCGCTGCGCATTCTCGACCTCGGCTGCGGGCCGGGGCGCGACCTCAAGACCTTGAGCGAACTGGGCCACGAAGCGACCGGCATCGACGGCTGTCCCCGTTTTGCGGCCATGGCGCGCGCCTGGAGCGGCTGCACCGTGTGGCAGCAGGATTTTCTGGCGCTCGATTTGCCGGCCTGTCATTTCGACGGCGTGTACGCCAACGCATCGCTGTTCCACGTGCCCAGCGCAGCGCTGCCGGCCGTGCTGCGCGCCTTGCACGATGCGCTCAAGCCGGGCGGCGTGCTGTTCAGTTCCAACCCGCGCGGCCACAACGAAGAGGGCTGGAACGGCCCCCGTTACGGCAGCTACTACGATTACCCCACCTGGGAACGCTACCTGACGGCGGCCGGCTTTGTCGCTGTCGAGCACTACTACCGTCCGCCGGGATTGCCGCGCGCACAGCAGCCGTGGCTGGCCAGCGTGTGGCGCAAGCCGGCGTCCTGAGGAATTCTCTCCATCTGTACGCCAACGCACGGTGCGTGCTCCATGGCAGGCATAGCATGGGGGCCAGCAAAGACACGACCACGTGTGTTTGCCCCCATTCATAACCAAGGAGTGCGCGATGAACAAGGACCAGGTCAAAGGGAAAGCCAAGGAAATCGGCGGCAAGATCCAGGAAGAGGCCGGCAAGCTGGTCGGCAGTACCCAGCAGCAGGTCAAGGGCTTGAACAAACAGTCCGAAGGCAAGCTGGAAAAAGGCATGGGCGACGCCCGGCAAGCTGCGGAAGACATGCTGAAGGACCGCGGCAACCGTCAGTAACATAGGCGCCCGCAAGGCCGCAAACAAAAACAGCCGCACACGCGGCTGTTTGCACATCTGGCCGCGCCGTCCGTCAGGCGGCGATGCGGTTGGTGGACAAGTCCCAGCCGCCGGCCGTGTTGCCGCCGGCCCCGCCGCTGATCTTTTGCTGCATGTAGCGCCACTTGACCTTGGAGAACTTGAGCGCCACTTCCTCGCCCAGGATGTCGCCTTCCGCCACGCTGGGGGTGACGGCGCCGATCAGCACGTTCTCCAGTTCAATCTCGTAATACTTGACGCGCTCGCCCTGGCCGTCCGCGCGCATGAATTCGAACTTGGCCTTCGGGATGGTCTTGCCGGAAGCGCAGGTTTGCAGCAGCACGGGCGAGGCCAGGTCGGCCAGCTTGGACAGCACGATGTCGTGGTGCTCGCAGCGCTCGGCCGTGTGGCCGCCGCCGGTCGAGGCGGTGGCCGACTTGGGCTGGGTCACGGCCCAGTTGACCGACTTGCATTCGATCCAGTCCTTGTGCCGGTCGTCCGCCGATTCGCCGCGGATGCCGTCTATGTGCAGATATACGTCGATAGCCATAATTCCTCCAAGAATAAGCAAGGCAGGGCGGAATCGCCCCGCAGTCCGCATTATTCAGGCGATGGCTAAAATGGCATTTGTGGACTATCAAATTGCATGTCTGCTGAGCTTGTTCCGGCGGGGGGCGGCGGTGGGAAGGCATTGCTGCCCGGCCAGAACAGGGGCTGGCCGGGTGTGCTGGACTTACTTGCCGTTCATCAAGTGCTTCTTGAAGAACGCTTCGATGTTGCCGTACACGTGGCGTTGCTGGGCGCGGCTGGACATGCCGTGCTTGCCGCCCGGGTAGGTCATCAGTTCGAAATGCACGTTGCGGTTGACCAGCGCATCGATCATGCGCGTCGTGTTGGTAAACAGCACGTTGTCGTCCGCCATGCCGTGCATCAGCAGCAAGGGCGACTTGAGGCCGTCCAGGTGGGCGTACACGCCGCTGTCGCGGTAGCCGTCCGCATTGTCCTTGGGCGTGCTCATGAACTGCTCCGTGTAGTGGGTGTCGTACAGCGACCAGTCCGTCACCGGCGCCACCGAGACGCCCAGCGCGATCTTGTCCGATGCCCCCGCCAGCAGGCGCAGCGTCATGAAGCCGCCGTAGCTCCAGCCGAACACGCCGATGCGCTTGGCGTCGACAAAGCTCTGCTGGCCCAGCCAGGCAATGCCCGTCAGCTGGTCTTCCACTTCCACCTTGCCCAGCTGGCGGTAGATGGCGTCGGTGAAGGCGCGCTCGCGGCGGAACGAGCCCCGGTTATCGAGGCGGAACACGATAAAGCCCTGCTGCGCCATGTACTGGTCGAACAGGTTGCCCCACTTGCGCGCCACATGCTGGGCGTGCGGGCCGCCGTAGGTGGACAGGAACACGGGATACTTCTTGAAGAGGTTGAAGTTGGCCGGCTTGAGCAGCGAGTAGTACAGGGTCTGGCCATCCTTGGCCTTGAGCGTGCCGTATTCCGTGTGCAGGTGGGCCGCCTTGTAGCGCGCGTACGGATGGCTGGCATTCAGTTCATTGTGTTCCAGCCAGCCCACCATGCTGCCGTCGGGACGGCGGATGCTCACTTGCGGCGGGGTGTCCGGGTCGGACCAGGTGTCGACGAACACTTCGCCGTTGCGCGAGAAGGCCGCGTCGTGCCAGCCGTCGCCCTGGGTGATGCGCTGCGGGTGGTCGGCCGTGCTGCCGTCGATGGCCAGCGCGTAGGTCTGGCGGTCGATCACGGCGTCGCGGTTGGAGGCGACGTAGACCCGGCCCGCCTTTTCATCGACGGCCAGCAGGTTGTCTATGCCCCAGGCGCCGCTGGAGATGGGGTGCAGCAGCTTGCCCGCCATGTCGTACAGGTACAGGTGGTTGCGGCCGCTGCGCTCGGACGACCAGATGAAGCCGGCGTCGTTGGCCAGGAAGCGCAGGTCGTCGTGGATGCCGACCCAGGTGGCCGACGTTTCCGTCACCAGCACGCGCTGGGCCAGCGTGGCCGCGTCGACGGCCACCAGTTCCAGCTTCTTCTGGTCGCGGCTCTGGCGCTGGAACAGCAGGGTCCTGGCGGTCGCGCTCCAGTCGGCGCGCACCAGGTAGATGTCCGGATTGGCGCCCAGGTCCACCTTGCGCTGCTCGCCCGTGGCGGGCGAGACGAGCATCAGCTGCACCAGCACGTTGGGATCGCCGGCGGCCGGGTAGCGCTGCTCGACCACGTCGGTGCGGTCGGCGAAGATTTCGAAACGGCGCGCCACCGGCACCGGCGATTCGTCGTAGCGCTTGTAGGCGATGGCGCTGTCGTCCGGGGCCCAGTAGTAGCCGGTGGTCTGGCCCATTTCTTCCTGCGCCACGAATTCGGCCTCGCCGTTGTGGATGGTGCCGCCGCCGTCCGTCGTCAGCTGGCGCTCCTTGCCGGTGGCCAGCTCGATCACCACCAGGTTCTGGTCGCGCACGAACGAGACGTAGCGCCCGCGCGGCGAAATCTTGGGATCGAACACATTGCCCGAGGCGACCAGGCGTGCCTGGTCGGGCTGGCTGACGTCGATCAGGTACAGGTTGCCGGCGATGGGCACCAGCAGCTGCTTGCCGTCGGGCGACCAGCTGTAGCTGAGGATGCCTTTCAGGCTGGCCACGCGCTCGCGCTCGCGGCGCGCCTTCTCGGCGGCCGACAGGTTCTCCTCCGGCACCAGGATCTTCGAATCGACCAGCCGGTGGGCGCTCTTGTCCTTCAGGTTGTATTCCCACAGGTCGAGCTGGAACTGGTTGTCGGCGCGGCCGCGCAGGAAGGTGACACGGGCGCCGTCGGGCGACACTTTCAGGTTGCGCACGCCGGGCCCGCCCAGCGCCGGATCGGCGTGGATGCGGTCGAGCGTCAGCTGTTCGGCGGTGGCCGGCACGGCTGCCAGGGCGGCGAGGAAGCACAGGATAAAACGCATGGGAGTCTCATGGTGATTTGCTTAGCGCAAGACGATACCAGAGTACGGCAGCGATAGCGAGCGGGGACGCTGCCACGCTGGCATTCCGGACCATGGCTGCTAGACTGAATCCCAGCAAGCGCCCACCCACCGCCGTGCAAGGAGATCGCCATGGGAAAATCCGCCGAAGTCGTGCAACAAATCTATGCCGCGTTCGGACGCGGCGATGTGCCCGCCATCCTGGCCCTGGTGGCCGA
>JAZJZQ010000627.1:0-2347 GCA_040389625.1 Pseudomonadota bacterium
GACAGCTTGGTCAGCATGGCGGTGGTCTTGGCCATCTGCATCAGCGACAGCAGGCCTTCCTGCATGCGGGCGCCGCCGGTGGCGGTGATGCAGACGAACGGCACCTTCTGTTCCAGCGCGATCTGGGCGCCGCGCACGAAGCGCTCGCCGACCACGGAACCCATGGAGCCGCCCATGAATTCGAACTCGAAGCAAGCCACGACGACGGGCAGGCTCATGATGGCGCCGCCCATGACGATCAGCGCATCGGTCTCGCCGGTCGCTTCCATGGCCTGTTTCAGGCGGTCCGGGTATTTCTTGCTGTCTTTGAACTTGAGCGTGTCGACGGGCAGGGTTTCCTGGCCGATTTCATAGCGGCCGCCGGCATCGAGCAAGCCGTCGAGGCGCTCGCGGGCGCGGATGCGCATGTGGTGGTCGCACTTGGGGCAAACGTGCAGGTTCGATTCCAGGTCGGTGCGGTACAACACCGCCTCGCAGGACGGGCACTTGACCCACAGGCCTTCGGGCATGGTCTTGCGTGCCGCGGCGTCGGACCGCTGGATACGCGGGGGCAGAAGCTTTTCCAACCAACTCATCATTTCTCCTTGCTGCTAACTAGTGGCGGAAGTGTAGCCGTTTCTCGCCCCCCTGTCGAACATTCTGAATTGCCAACATTGCAGCCGGATTTACAAAAATCGCAGCAATTCGCGGATTTTACCGTAAGGTTGGCGACTTCCGCTGCGAACTGCGCCCAACCGCCCCCTTCAACATAGTAAAGGCTTAACTCTATGTCAAGGTGCGCGGTTGGGGCGGCAAGCGCCCGCGATCAGGCGTCGAGGGCGGTGCGGATGCGGGCCACGAAGGCCTGGACGGCCGGCACCACCGCATCCTGGGCATTGTTTTCGATTTCCTGGATGATGCGGCTGCCGATCACGACCGCATCAGCCACCTCGGCCACGGCGCGGGCCGTGGCGCCGTCGCGGATGCCGAAGCCCACGCCGATCGGCAGCTTGACGTGCTTGCGGATGGCCGTCAGGCGCTCCGCCACTTCCGCCGTGTCGATGTTGCCGGCGCCCGTCACGCCCTTGAGCGAGACGTAGTAGCTGAAGCCGCCGCCAACCTTGGCCACCTGGGCGATGCGCTCCTCCGTCGAGGTGGGCGCCAGCAGGAAGATCAGGTCCAGCCCGTTGGCGCGCATGGCGGCGGCGAATTCTTCGCACTCCTCGGGCGGGTAATCGACGACGATGGCGCCGTCCGCGCCCGCTTCCTTGGACGCGGCGATGAAGGCGGCGGCGCCGATGCGCTCGATCGGGTTCGCATAGCCCATCAGCACCACGGGCGTGCTCTCATTGGTCTTGCGGAATTCGCGCACGTAGTTGAACACGTCATGGATGCCCACGCCGAACGCCAGCGCCCGCTCGCAGGCGCGCTGGATGACGGGGCCTTCGGCCATGGGGTCGGAAAACGGCACGCCCAGTTCCAGGATGTCGGCGCCGCCGGCCACCAGGGCATGCATCAGGGGCACGGTCAGTTCCGGCGCCGGGTCGCCGGCCGTGATGAAGGTGACGAGGGCAGTTTTTTTATCGGCTTTCAGGGCCGCGAAAGTAGGTGCGATACGGGACATGGTCTGTTCTTTCAAATTGGGAGGAGTCGGATGGCGGCTCAGCGCATTTCAAGCTGAAAATCAGCTGAAATTGAGGCCCATCCGCTCCGCCACCGTGTGCATGTCCTTGTCGCCCCGGCCCGACAGGTTGGCCAGCACGATCTGGTCCTTGGGCAAGGTGGCCGCCAGCTTGGCCGCGTAGGCCAGCGCGTGCGACGACTCCAGCGCCGGGATGATGCCTTCGATATGGCAGCAATCGTGGAAGGCGGCCAGCGCCTCCTCGTCCGTGATCGACACGTACTGGGCCCGACCGCTGTCCTTCAGGTAGGCGTGCTCGGGACCCACGCCTGGGTAGTCCAGGCCGGCCGACACCGAATGGGTCTCGATGATCTGGCCATTCTCGTCCTGCAGCAGATAGGTGCGGTTGCCGTGCAACACGCCAGGGATGCCGCCCGTCAGCGACGCGGCGTGCTTGCCCGATTCCAGGCCCTCGCCCGCCGCCTCCACGCCCACCAGCTTGACAGCCTTCTGGTCGATGTAGGGATAGAAAATACCCATCGCATTGGAACCGCCGCCGATGCAGGCGACCACGTAGTCGGGCTGGCGGCCCGTCATTTCCGGCATCTGCACCAGGCATTCCTCGCCGATCACGGACTGGAAGTCGCGCACCAGCATCGGATACGGGTGCGGGCCGGCCACGGTGCCGATGATGTAGAAGGTGTTTTCAATGTTGGTGACCCAGTCGCGCATGGCTTCGTTGAGCGC
>JAZJZQ010000628.1:0-2874 GCA_040389625.1 Pseudomonadota bacterium
CGCGACAGCCGCACTTTTTCCTCTTCGCTGATGCTGATCAGGTGGCGCGACAGCACCGACAGCTGCTCGGTGCGCTGGGCCACGGTCGTCTCCAGGTTCTCGTTGGCGCTTTGCAGCGCGTGCTCGACGGCGGCCCGGTTCTGGAAGCTGCGCCGCACCAGCTGGTAGAACATGATGAGCACGATGATGGCCACGGCATTGATGCCCATGCCCAGCAGCACGGCCTTCTGGTACTCGTGGTAGAACACGGCGCTGCGGGCGGCCAGCGTCTCGTTCTGCTCCTGCTCCATGATGACCACCTGCAGCCGGATCTCGTCCATGCTGGAGCGTCCGTCGCTGACCTTGGCGATCTTGACGATCTCGTCCAGGCCGCCTTCGCGGTAGACGTCGATCGACTGGTTCAGCAGGGCCAGCTTGCGCCGCACCAGCGTGTGCAGCTGGGCCAGGTTCCTGAGCTGGGACGGGCTGTCGGCCAGCAGCTTCTCCAGTTCCTTGAATTCGGCCTCCGTCTCCGTCACGGCAGTACGGGCCGGCCCCAGGTACGATTCGCGCCCGGAAATGAAGTAGCCGCGCATGCTGCTTTCCGCATCCAATACCAGCACGTTCAGGTATTGCAGGCGGTCGGCCACGCGCGAGGTCTGGCTTTGCAGGAAGTTGGCGCCCTTGAGCGATTGCAAATTGTGGAACAGGCTGAATCCATTGACGATCAGAATCAGCACGCAAGTCACGCACAAGATGGTCTTATACAGCGGCAGACGGTGCAGGGGTGCCGCGGAGGCGGTGAAATACATCCTGATAGACATCCTTCGAGAGGTTCGGCGGGCGGCTGAGATGCGCCGGGCCACCCCATTATAGTCCGGGTGGCCGCCCGCCGCAGCGCGCCAGCCCTACCGTGCGCGCCCCCTGTCGATCAACTACTTTCAGTCAAGCAAGTTATTTTTCATGGCGTAATAGGTCAGGTCACTGTTCGACTGCATGCCCATCTTTTCCATGATGCGGGTGCGGTAGGTGCTGACGGTCTTGATGCTCAGCGACAAGGCCACCCCGATATCGCTCACGGTGGCGCCCCGCGCCAGCCGCAGGAACACCTGGAACTCGCGGTCCGACAGCTCCGTGTGGGGCGCCGTGTTGGGGTCGCGGTCGAAACTCTGGGCCAACAGCTCGCCCACGGTGGCGCTCACGTAGCGCCGCCCCTGGAACACGGTGCGCACGGCCGTCATCAGCTCGTCGGCCTCGCATTCCTTGTTCAGATAGCCGTTGGCCCCCATCTTGAACAGGTTGAGCGCGTACTGCTGGGCTGGATAGCCCGACAGTATCAGCACCGGCAAGTCCGGCTGGCCCTGGCGGATGGTGCGCAACGTATCGATGCCGCTCTGGTCCGGCATGGCGATGTCGAGCAGCAGCACGTCGCAGATCTCGCGCCGGGCGATGTCGAGCGCCTCCCGGCCGCTGCCGGCCTCGGCCACCACGTCGAAATCGTCGGACGACGAAAAAATCTGCTTGAAGCCCGCGCGGACTATCTGATGGTCGTCACATATGGCAACGCGTATCATTGTTCCCCCTCGTTGCGTCCGGACCAGCCAGGGCGGATCCGGACTTCACGCCACCTCCGCCGGCGCGGCCGAGCCGCACTGACGAAAAACTTAACATTAGCATTATAACACTACCGATTTAACATTCGATGGAAATCCGATTTGACATTTTCGCCGGCGGGGTAACGGCGGGGGGACGAAAAAAAAGACGCCTTGTGCGCGCCTTTTCTTTCCGCTGCGCCCACTCATTGGAGCAGGGACAGTATCGCCAACAATTCCTTGCGTATCCGCTCCCGGTCCAGGGCGGGCACGGCGGCTGGCGGCGCGCTGCCGTTCAAGCCGGACGCACCATCATACTCCCCTTGGCCGGAATCGTACGTCCGGCTGTCCAGTTTATTGCGCGCCCCGCTGATGGTGAAGCCCTGCTCGTACAGCAGCTCGCGGATGCGCCGTATCAGCAGCACCTCGTGGTGCTGGTAATAGCGCCGGTTGCCGCGCCGCTTGACGGGTTTGAGCTGGGTGAATTCCTGCTCCCAGTAGCGCAGCACATGGGGCTTGACGCCGCACAGCTCGCTCACCTCGCCGATGGTGAAGTAGCGCTTGGCCGGAATGGGCGGCAACACCGCAAGTTCGGATTTGGCGAGGCGGTCGTTCATCGCGGGTCAGTCCCTGTCAGGCGGCGGCGCGCGCCGCGGTCGGATTGCTCTCCTCGACCATGCCCTTGAGCTTCTGGCTGGCGTGGAAGGTCACGACGCGGCGCGCCGTGATGGGTATCTCTTCGCCCGTTTTCGGGTTGCGGCCCGGCCGCTGCGGCTTGTCGCGCAGCTGGAAGTTGCCGAAGCCGGACAGCTTGACGGCCTCGCCCCGCTCGAGCGCGTTGCGGATCTCGTCGAAGAAGGTCTCGACCATGTCCTTCGCTTCCCGCTTGTTCAGGCCGACCTGCTCGAACAGCAGCTCGGCCAGCTCCGCCTTGGTCAGCGTCGGCAAATCCTTTTCCGCTTCCTGGCGTACCTTGGCAACCTGCATGGCCCGATGCAAATCGGCCGCCAGTGCGGATTGAAGGACGGCGGAATCCACGTCGTTGTTATTAATTTTACAGCCCTGCCTTATCAAAGTATGCGCAAAGAATGGGGAATCCGGACCGGACCGGACTCCCTGCACTGCCACGGCGCGGTGCGCCAGCGACCGCCTCCGGGCACTCAGGCACGCAAGCGTGCGCCCTGCTGTTGCTTGACCGCCTCGGCCAGCGCGGCCATCACGGCGTCGACCACATCGTCCTGCAGGGTGTTTTGAGTATCTTGCAAGCTAAAGCGGAAAGCAAGCGATTTTTCGTCCGCCTCCA
>JAZJZQ010000629.1:0-3627 GCA_040389625.1 Pseudomonadota bacterium
CACCCCACCACCACCAAGCTGTACACGGACTTCGGCCTGCTCACCTGCCATCCGCAGTTGAGCCAGGAGGTCAACGAAGTCTTCATCCACCTGACCAGCCTGACCAAGCCCCACAAGCTGACCCATTTGTGGCTGGCCCCGTTCGCGTTGCAAAACGAGATCATCAAGGCCATCCGCAACGAGGCGCGCATCGCGCGCGCGGGGCGGCCGGGCCGGATTATTGTTAAAATCAATGCATTGGTAGACGAATCGGTGATACGGGCCCTGTACGCCGCCTCGAAAGACGGCGTCAAGATCGACCTGATCGTGCGCGGCGCCTGCACGCTCAAGCCGGGCGTGCCGGGGCTGTCGGAGAACATCAAGGTGCGCTCCATCATCGGCCGCTTCCTCGAACACAGCAGGATCTATTACTTCCGCAACGACCTGGCGCACGACGTGCTGCTGGCCAGCGCGGACTGGATGAGCCGCAACCTGTTCCGCCGCATCGAAGTGGCCTTCCCCGTGCTGGACCGGGCCCTCAAGCGGCGCGTGATTGCGGAAGGCTTGAACCCCTATTTGAAGGACAACACCAACGCCTGGGACCTGGAACCGGACGGCCACTATCAGCGCCGCAAGCCACGCGGCAAGCAGCCACCGTTCGGCGCCCAGCAGTTCCTGATGCAGTCGCTGGGCACGCCGGCCAGCGAAGCGGGTGACTGAGCACCAGGCCGGCGGGCGCCCTGCCCGCCGGCCGCCGTGCCGTGACGTGCTGTTTTCGTATGACGGGAGAAAAGCATGGACCTGATATTGTGGCGTCACGCCGAGGCGGAAGAAGCCGGCCCCGGCCTGTCCGACCTGGAACGGGCCTTGACGGCCAAGGGCCAGAAGCAGGCCCGCCGCATGGGCCAGTGGCTCGATTCCCAGCTGCCCGAAAGCTGCCGCGTGCTGGTCAGTCCGGCCGTGCGCGCGCTGCAGACGGCCGAAGCGCTGGGGCGCAAGTATAAAATCCACGCCGACCTGGCGCCGGGCGCCGATCCGGAAGACATCCTGAAGGCGGCCAACTGGCCGGCCGGCCGCGAAGCCGTGCTGATCGTCGGCCACCAGCCCACGCTGGGCCAGGTGGCCGCGCAGCTGATGACGGGCGAGGTGCAGGAATGGGACATCCGCAAGGCCGGCGCCTGGTGGCTGGCCCAGCGCGATCCGAGCGAACCACTCAGCGTTTACCTGAAAGCGGTGATGGCGTCAGACCTGGTTGTAAAATCGTAGCGACTTGCAGAGTTGGGCTTGCAAAGCGGTAACTATCTGCTACAGTTTAAGTGTACCAACTCTAGGGAGCAGCCGTCGTAAGTCGACTGATATGACTATGATTACCTGGTTCACCATGGGCATATTTGGTGGAATGATTGCCCTGGTAATTTACGAACTCGTGGAAGAAATGCGGGGGAGTAAGCACAAACTGATCGACCGCTATCACGAATAGCATACCGCTTCTTTGAAGCCCTGGCGCCAGCGGCAAGGTCCTTGCGGATTTTGCCTCTCGCGCCGTCATCATTTCTCCCTCCCCCATCGCACGGCGGCCACCCGGGCCGCCCGGGCCGCGCGGCCCGGGTCCATGCAAGCTTACATGCCCGATTTGAACTTGGTGAAGATGCGCGTGATGTGGCGGCGGACGTCGGCCGGCACCGCCTCCGGCGCGGCCATGCGCTGCTTGTCCGCATCGGACAGGAACACGGTCTTGTTGTTGGCGATATCCTTGCGCACGAACTTCATGCCGGCCGTGTTCGGGTTGGCGTAGAACACCTTGTTGGTCAGGCTGGCATGCACCTGGCCGCGCAGGATGTAGTTGATCCACAGGTGGGCATTGTTCGGGTGCGGCGCGTCGGCCGGGATGGCCATGGTGTCGAACACGAGGGCGGCCGACGTCTTGGGCACCAGCACTTCGATCACGTTGCCATTCTTGGCGTCGATGGCGCGCTGGCGGGCGATGTTGATGTCGCCCGACCAGCCCAGCGCCACGCAGACGGCGCCGTTGGCCATGTCGTTGATGTAGCCCGAGGAGCTGAACAGCGTCACGTAGGGCCGTATCGCCTGCAGCATCTTGCCGGCCGCATCATAGTCGGCCACGGACGCCGAATAGGCCGGCTTGCCCAGGTAGATCAGCGCCGCCGGCAGCACTTCGGACGGCGAATCGAGGAAGGACACGCCGCAGGACTTGAGCTTGGAGGCGTACTTGGGGTTGAAGATCAGCTCCCACGCGTTGTCCGGCATCGGCATGCCGCCCAGGGCCGCCTTGACCTTGTTGACGTTGATGCCCACCGTCGTGTAGCCCCACAGCCAGTCCACCAGATAGTCGTTGTTGGGGTCTATCCTGGACAGCTTGGCCTGGATGGCCGGGTCCAGGTTGCCCAGGTTGCTCAGCTTGGACTTGTCGAGCTTGCGCAGCAGGTGAGCGTCGATCTGCAGCTTCGCCCACTGGGCCGTGGGCACCACGATGTCGTAGCCCGACTTGCCGGCCACCAGCTTGGAGTTGAGGATCTCGTTGTTGTCGAACAGGTCATAGCGGACCTTGATGCCGGTCTCTTTTTCAAAGTTCTTGACCGTATCGTCGGCAATGTAGTCCGACCAGTTGTAGATGTTGAGGACTTTCTCTTCCTGCTGCGCGCGCGCCGCGGGCGCGGCCAGCGCCGCCATTACCGCCGCCGCGGCCAGTCCCAAACCGAACAGCTTGCCCAACCCTTTGCCTGCCATGCCTGCCTCCTGAAGATGGAATTGCGTGTGAAGCCGAAATGATCGGGCATAGTGGTCACGATTGCAAGCACTGTCCTTCAGGCAAGAAAGTCGAAGGCCGTGCCGGCGGCGCCGGTCGCGCTCGCGCCGCCCGTCTGCGCCTGCTGGCTGTACAGGGCGGCCAGGGCATTGCCCTGGGCCGTGAGGGCCTTGGACAGCAAGGCCCGCTTGCCGTTGACGGTGGTGATTTCCTTGTTCAGCGTGGCCGCCTCGCGCCGGATCACGCTGTTGTCGGCCGTGAAGGCGCCGGCCTTGGCGGCCAGCTGGTCGGCCATGCCCTTGCCGCCGTTGCTCAGCAGCTTGGCCACCGCGCCCGCATCGGCGGCCAGCGCGGCGGCCAGCTTCTTGTCGTCCACTTGCAGGTTGCCGCCGGCATCCTGGGTTACGCCGGCCTTGGCCAGGGCCTTGACCGACACCCCGTCGCCGCCCGTCTTGAGCAGTTGCGACAGCTGGCGGCTCACCTGCCCCAGCGCCACGTCGCCCTTCAGCTCGCCGCTCTGCAAGGCTTGCAGTTTCTGGTTCAGTTCGTTGTAGGTGGCCACGAAGGCGCGCACGTTCTTGCCCGTCTGGGCCGCGTCCGGCGCGGGCGCCTTGCCGCTGCCGGCCAGGCCGGCGGCCTTGGCCTGGAAGGCGGCCAGTGCGCTCTGCAACTGGCCCAGGCCCGACAGCCGGGTCTGGTCGCGCACCAGCGTGGCGTTGAGCTTGGCCACGCCCGTGTTCTGCGAGGCCAGCGTCTGCTGCACGCGGTTGTAGACGTCGGTCGAGGGCGTCGCGCCCTGATGGTTGGTATTGATGCTGGAGGTGGCCATGGCTGTCCCGAAGTGTGGCCGCCACGGTGATGGCGGCGGATGCGGCCGGCGC
>JAZJZQ010000630.1:0-3275 GCA_040389625.1 Pseudomonadota bacterium
CGGGCCACGCCGGCCGGGTAGCCGCTGCCGTCATCGTTTTCGTGGTGCAGCAGCACGCACGAGATCCATTCCTCGTCCTGCACGCCGGCACACTTGAGCAGGTCGGCGCTGTCTTCCGGGTGGCGCCGGACGATGGCTATTTCCTCGCGCGTGAGCGGCATGCGTTTGTTCTGGAAGGTGTCGTGATGGCGCAGCATGCCCACGTTCATGGTGAGGGCGGCGGCTGTCACGGTCAGCAGTTCGGTGGCGGGCTTGCCCATGCCACGCGCCACCGCCACCACAACCACGGCTGTTTCGATGCAATGGCGCACCGCATAGGTACCGGCGATCTGGGCCAGGAAAATGCAGGCCAGGGCGATGTCGGCGTTCAGTTCGACGGCGGCGATGACGTCGCGCGCGATGTCGCGCAATTCGGCCTCCGCGTTGTGCTCGTTGCGCAGGTCGCGCAGCAGCCGTTCCAGCCGGCGGTTGCACTGGTTAAGCTGGTGCAGCACGGACGGCGGCGGCTCTTCCTCGGCAAACAGGCCGGCGTCGATCAGCGTGTGGAGCTGCTTGTTGTCGGACGCGATCTGGCCCTTGTGCAGCAGCGGGCGGCCGCCCGAGTCGGCGCCGAACAAATCCCACCGCAGCGGTTCGCCCAACACCAGATCCTTGAGGGTAATGCGACGTTGCACCATGATCTTTCCCGTCCTGCTGGCTTGCCTGAGCCCGCATGGGGACCGGCAGGCTATATTTTTAGATGCTGGTCAATCGCTGCAAGGCGAGTGCCAGGGTCTCCTCTTGCTTGGCAAAGCAGAAGCGGACGATGCCCGACTCCTGGCCTTGCTGGTAGAACGCCGATACCGGGATCGCCGCCACCTTGATGTCGCTCGTCAGCCACTCGGCGAACTGCGCCTCCGGCAGCGACGAAATGCTCTCATAGCGCACGCACTGGAAATAAGTGCCGTCGGCCGGCAGCAGTTCAAAGCGGCTGCCTTTCAAGCCGTCGCGGAACAAGTCGCGCTTGCGCTGGTAGAACGCGGGCAGCTGCTGGTAAGGCGCCGGATCGGCCATGTAGCCGGCCAGGCCGTGCTGCATGGGTGTGTTAACGCTGAACACGTTGTATTGGTGGACCTTGCGGAATTCCGCGCTCAGGGCGGCCGGGGCGGCCACGTAGCCCACCTTCCAGCCCGTGACATGATAAGTCTTGCCGAAGCTGGAGACGACGAAGCTGCGCGCCGCCAGTTCCGGATAACGGCAGATCGATTCGTGACGCTGGCCGTCGTAGACCATGTGTTCGTACACTTCGTCCGACAGGATCAGCACGTCCGTGCCGCGCACGATGTCGGCCAGGGCCTGCAGATCGGCCGCGCGCAACACGCTGCCGGTGGGGTTGTGCGGGCTGTTGATGATAATGAGCCGGGTGCGCGGCGTGACGGCCGCGCCCACCCGGTCCCACGGCACGCTGTAGCCGTCAGCGCCCACCGTCATCTGCACCATCACGGGCACGCCGCCGGCCAGTTCGATGGCGGGTAGGTAGCTGTCGTAGGCCGGTTCGATGACGATCACTTCGTCGCCGGGATGGACACAGCACAGGATGGCCGTGGTCAGCGCCTCGGTGGCGCCGGCCGTGACGGTGATTTCCGTGTTGGCGTCGTAGCGGTGGCCGTAGATGGCGGCGACCTTGTCGACGATGGCGCAGCGCAGCGCAGGCAGGCCCGTCATCATGGGGTACTGGTTGTGGCCGCTGCGCATGGCTTCCGTCACCAGGTCCACCAGCCGGGGTTCGCAGGCGAAGTCGGGGAAGCCCTGGCCCAGGTTGACCGCGCCCGACTCCGCCGCCAGCTGCGACATGCGGGTAAACACCGTGGTGCCCACATGGGGCAAACGGCTGGTCAGTATGGGCGTGACGGGCGGATGGTGCGGCTGGTTCATGGCGGCATGCAAGTGAATAGTCCAGTGTTTATTCTAGCGCACGGCACCGGGTCGCGTGTTGCCAAAAAGCCGGGGCGCGTGGGGAGGTACACTGGCGGTATCAGCCTTCCAGCGACCACGCTTCCGGTACTATCACGCGGAACATGCCGGCCTTGGTCAGGCGGCGCGCCAGCTTGAGCAGGGCCTTGTCCTTGGTGATGAGGATGTCGGCCTGGGCGTCGCGCGCCAGTTCCAGGAACTTCTGGTCGTCGCGGTCGGTGCAGACGGGCAGGCGCACGCCGGAGACGGGCGGCGCCACTACCTTGATCAGGGCGTCGAAGCGGGCCGCACTCACGGGGCGGCTGGTCTCGTCGAGCGGCAGGTGGGGGTAGTGCAGCACCACCAGGTATTCGGCGCGGCAATCCTCGCGCGTGATCGCTTCCACGGCGCCGCTCTCGATGGCGGCCAGCAGGCCGGCCCAGCGCGGGTCGTGGAACACGAACAGGTCGAGGCAGACATTGGTGTCTAGCACGATGCGTTTCGGTGGAACAGGTATCATGTCGGCAATTCTGTAATTTAGGTTTTCTGGATATTTATGCTGATAGTGCTTTCGCCCGCCAAAAGTCTCGACCTGGAGACGCCGCCCACCACCGAACTGCAAACGACACCCGACTTTCTCGACCACTCAGCCCAGCTGATAGCCCGCCTGCGTGAATTCTCGCCGGCCGAAGTGGGCAGCCTGATGGACATCTCCGACGCCCTGTCGCACCTGAACGTGGGCCGCTACGCCTCGTGGACGGCGGACCCGGTGGAAGGGCGGCAAGCCGTCATGGCCTTCAACGGCGACGTCTATGCCGGCTTGCAGGCCCGCACCCTCACGTCCGGCCAGCTCGATTATGCGCAGTCGCACATCCGCATCCTGTCCGGGCTGTACGGCATGTTGCGGCCGCTGGACATGATCCACCCGCACCGGCTGGAGATGGGCACGCGGCTGGCCAACCCGCGTGGCAAGGACCTGTACGCCTTCTGGGGCGACACCATCACCCACGCGCTGAACCGCACGGCGGAAGAGAAGGGCGCCAGTGCTCTGGTCAATCTGGCGTCGGAAGAATACTTCAAGTCCGTCAAGCCGCGCCAGCTGGCGATGCCGGTCGTCACGCCCCAGTTCGAAGACTGGAAGAACGGCAAATACAAGATCATCTCGTTCTACGCCAAGCGGGCGCGGGGGCTGATGGCGCGCTACGCGGCAGTCAAGGGCATCACCGACCCCGAGCAGCTCAAGGCGTTCACGGTGGACGGCTACGCCTTTAACGAACACGACTCCGACGGCAAGACCTGGATCTTCCGCCGCCGCGTCGCCGACTAAAAAAATGGGGACGTAC
>JAZJZQ010000631.1:0-4521 GCA_040389625.1 Pseudomonadota bacterium
ACCCAGATGCCGGGCTTGCGGAAGTATTCCACGATCACTTCCCACAGCGTGCGGGCGATGGCGGTGGCGTTGGTGTCGGCACTGATGGCGTTTTTCGCCTGCGGCAGCGCCCAGCTGTTGTAGAGCGCCAGCGCCACCATGATGGCGGCCAGGATGCCGAAGCAGATGGTCCACGCCGGCACCACGCCGATGGTCTTTTCAAAGTGCCCGGCCAGCAGCAGCAGGGCGCCCGTGGTGAAGAACTTGCCGGCGTTGAAGAAGGTGCCGGTCCATCCCGCGTAGGCGGCCTGGCCCTTCTCGGTCAGGCTGGTGATATACAAGCCGTCGCAGGCGATGTCATGGGTGGCCGAGGCGATGCCCACCAGGGCCAGCATGGCCACGCTGGCGGCGAACCAGAACGGCGCGTGCAGCGCCAGCGCCACGGCGCCCAGGCACAAGCCACCGAGCAGCTGGAAGCCGACCACCACCAGCTTCTTGCTGCTGGCCAGTTCCAGGAAGGGGCTCCACAATGGCTTGAACACCCAGGCGAAGCCGATCAGGGCGGTCCAGTGATTGAGCTCGTCGTTGGGCACGCCCATGCTCTTGAACATCTGGTTGGCCACGATGGCCACGGCGAAGAACGGCAGGCCCTGCGCCAGGTACAGGCTGGGTACCCAGAGCTTGGGATTGCGGACGTGGGGTTGGGTGTGGTCCATTGTTGTCTCTTGTTTTGTCGTGGTCTGGTTAGGTCGTTGTCGCCTGCCGTGGTTCGCCGGGCGTGCTGCTGCTGGCGTGGCCGGTCAGTCGAAGCCGGGCACCGGCACGCGGCCGTTCGCTTCCAGCTCGCCAGCTAGCCAGGCGTTGACGGCGTCCAGCGCCGGCGCGGCGAAGCCGTAGGTCATCAACACGGGGGCGGCGATGTCGAGCGCCTGGTAGGGATTCCACAGCGCCAGGTGCAGGTCGGGACGCCAGCTGTCGCGCGCGCGCGGGCCGTAGCGCAGGCGCGAGGTCGAGGCCAGCATGGTGTAGCGGCCGTCCTGCGGCAGCGCCGACCAGTCGAACGCCTCGGCGTCGTCGTAGGTGACCAGGTCCACGTCATACAGGCGGCGCAGCGAAGCGGCCACCGTGGCGGCCGGCACGCCCGCTTCGGACACGCCGTCGCTCACCACGTCCTGGCGCATCACCAGCCGCATCTTGCTGCCGGCGGCGGGACGCTGCGGATTGCCGCGCGCGCTCAGGGCGCGGCGCCAGCCTTCGGCCATCACTGCGCGGTCGGCGGCGTCTTCCAGGTAGGCGCGCGGCTGGCAGGGATAGCTCAGCGCCAGCGTGGCCAGGCGCGCCAGCCGGGTGCGCACTTCGTCCATCGACAGCTCGCCCGTGGCCAGCGCGTCGGCGATGGCGTTCAGTGTCTCTTCCTGCGTTTCCGGGGTGCCCAGCGCCATCACCATGTCGGCGCCGGCCAGCAGCGCACGCACGGCGGCCTTGCCCACGCCGTAGCGGCCGGCGATGGCGTGCATGTCCATGCCGTCGGTGATGATCACGCCCTGGTATTGCCATTCCTCGCGCAGCAGCTGGTGCAGGATGCGGCGCGACATGGTGGCCGGATAGTCCGGATCGAGCGCGGGATAGACGATGTGGGCCGTCATCATGGCCGGCGCTTGCGCGGCGGCCAGGCGGAACGGCGCGAACTCGAACTGCTCGAGCTGCGCCAGCGGCTTGTCCACGGTGGGCAGGTCGCGGTGTGAATCGACGTGGGTGTCGCCGTGGCCAGGGAAGTGCTTGACGCAGCAGGCCACGCCTTCGTCGTGGCTGCCGGCCATCCAGGCCATGCCCAGTTCGGCCGCGCGCCGCGGTTCGGCGCCGAACGAGCGCTCTGCGATGACGGGGTTGTGCGGGTTGTTGTTCAGGTCCAGCACGGGCGCGAAATTCCAGTTGAAGCCCAGTGCCTTGACGGCGCGCGCCACGGCGGCGCCGGTGCGGTTGGCCAGGTCCGTATCGTCGGCCGCGCCCAGGCCCATGGCCGCCGGCGGCGCTGGTACCCAGGTCGAGCGCACCACGGCGCCGCCTTCCTGGTCGATGGCGATCAGCGCTTCAGGCCCCATCAGGGCGCGCAGTTCGGCCGTCAGGGCGGCCAGCTGTTCGGAATCCGTCATGTTGGCGCGGAACAGGCACACGGCGCGGATGCCGTTGGCCTGGATGAAACGCGCGGTGGCGGCATCGAGCACGGTGCCGGGGAAGCGGATCATGATCAGCTGTCCGGCGATTTTTCTCAGTTCGTTCAGGGTGTTTTTCATTTGACTGCTCCGTCCATGCCGCGCATGAAGAATCGTTGGGTAAAGAGGAAGGCTGCCAATGTGGGCAGGATGGTCAGCACGGTTCCGGCCGCGATCACGCGGGTGCTGCTGCCGAAGGTGCCGCGCAAATACAGCACGCCGACCGACAGGGGAAAATCATCGGGCTTGCTCATCACGATCGAGGGCCAGATGTATTCGTTCCAGGATTCGACCGCCGTCAGGATGCCCACCGTGGCCAGCCACGGCGCGATCAGCGGCAGCATGATCTTGCTGAAGATGGTCCATTCGGAGGCGCCGTCCACGCGCGCCGCGTCGATCAGGTCCTGCGGCACTTCCTCGAAGGCTTGCTTGAGCAGCAGGATGGCGACGGCCGTCACCACGTTGGGCAGGATCACGCCGGTGTAGGTGTCGACCAAGCTCAGTTTGGTGACGGTGATGAAGTTGACGAGAAAGTTCACTTCCGACGGCAGCACCAGCGTGGCCAGGATCAGCGCGAACACCAACTTGCGGCCGCGGAACTGCATGCGCGCCAGCGGGTAGGCCGCCATCGAGCACAGGGCCAGCTTCCAGAACACGGTGCAGGCGGCGATGAAGACGGAATTGCGGAAGAAGGCCAACATGGGAATGGCGCGGAACGCTTCGGCAAAATTGGCCAGCGACGGCGCGCGCGGCCAGAACGTGGGCGGGAAGGCGAAGATGTTGCCCTCGGTGGAGAGCGCCGTCACTAGCGTCCACCAGAACGGGAATACGCACACCACGGCCAGCGCGCACAGCACGGCGTAATGGAGCACGGTGTGTGGACGTATTTTCATCGGCCGCTCCGGGGCTTGATGTAGCGCAGGCACAGCACGGCGATGCCGACGCAGGACAGCGAGACGACGAAGCTGGCCGCCAGCGCGCGCGGCAGCTTGAGGTGCTTGAGGCCCTGGTCGTAGGCGTAATACAGGCCGGTGAAGGTGGAGTTCATGGGGCCGCCCTGGGTCAGCACGTCCACTTCCTGGTAGGCCTTGAGCGCGGCCAGTACCGACAGGATGGTGCACACCATGATGGTGGGGCGCAGCATGGGCACGGTGATCTTCCAGAAGCGCTGCCAGCGCGTGGCGCCGTCCAGGATGGCCGCTTCCTGCATGTCGGCCGGCACCGCCTGCAGCGCGGCCAGGTACATCACCATATACCAGCCCAGCCCGCGCCACAGCGTGACGAACATGATGGAGAACAGGGCCAGGGTGTCGTTCGACAGCCAGCCGACGGGCGCGCCCACCAGGTGCATGGCCAGCAGCACGTAATTGAGCGCGCCCTGTTCGTGGAACATGAAGCCCCACATGATGCCCACCACCGACACCGTCGTCACCACCGGCACGTAGAAGGCGGCGCGGAACAGGCGGATGCCGGGCAGGCGATTGTTGACCAGCACCGCGAGGCTGAGCGCGCCCAACTGCACGCAGGGCACCATGAGCAGGAACACGAGCGAATTTTTCAGGCCGGTGACGAACATCTCGTTGTCGAAGATGTAGCGGAAGTTGTCCAGCCCGACCCAGTGGGTGGGCCGTATCAGGCTGTAGTCGGTGAAGGCCAGCCAGGAGCCGAAGGCCACGGGCCAGAACGAGAACACGGCCAGCAGCGCCAGCGCGGGAGCGAGGAACAGCCAGGCGGCGAGGGGGCGGCGCGTCATCTCAATGTCCCCTTTGCGCGGCCAGCTTGCGGTTCCAGATCGCGGCCGCCTGGTCCAGCGCCTGCTGGATGTCCTGCTTGCCCGTCACACCCGCCTCGACGGCCTTGACCAGGTAGCGCCGCAGTTCGTCGTAGTCCGTCACGCCGGCCACGTACAAGGTATGCGCGTGCGGCATGGAGACGGCGCCGGCGGCGACCGCCTTTTCCGACGCGCCCGCGCCCGCCGGCACGGTGGTGAAGAAGGCGTCGTTGGCGGCGCGCGCCATGGCCGGATAGACGCTGGCCTGGCGCGCGAACGCCAGCTCGTTTTCGTCATTGGTGAGATAGCGGGCGAACTTGCCCACGGCCGGCAGCAGCGCGGGATCGACATTCTTCGGCACGGCGAAGTGGATCAGCCAGCCGCCGTCGGCGATGCCGGTGGGGCCCAGCGGCGCGGGCGCCACGTCGGTGACGGCGTAGATGTCCGCGGCGTCGGCCTGGACGCGCTTGAGCGCCGTGGGCGGCGCCAGCAGCATGGCCAGCCGGCCGCCCTTGTAGGCGTCGATCGCGGCGGGGAAGTTATCCTCGGCGAACAGGC
>JAZJZQ010000632.1:0-1637 GCA_040389625.1 Pseudomonadota bacterium
CGCCGGCGCCAACGGCTGGTCCGCCATCGTCAGCAGGGGGATCTGGTTGGCTGCCATCACCAGGTAGCGCAGGCTGGCCACCGCCTGCCGCGCCAGCCGCGCCGTCGGCGCGGCGGCGTCTTCGCGCGCCATCCGCAGCAGGGTGTCGAACAGCAGCTTGCTACCCATGCTGTGGGCGATCACCACCAGCGGCGCCGGCGCTGCCGCCGTCCTCTCCCGTTCCGTTTCCCGCGCCGCCAGCACTTGCAGGATGGCCGCGCGCATGGCCAGCTGCATCTGCTCGCGCGCCGCTCCTTCGTAGATGATGGCGTCGGGCAGGCAGTCGTCCACCAGCAGGTCCTTGCCCCGCGCGTTCAGGCGCGCGCGCGTGAGGCCCACCGTAGGCTGGCCCTGGCACTGGGCGGACGGCTCGCTGCGGTCGTAGCACAGCTGGTTCTTGATGCGCTGGGTCAGGGGCGACCAGATCAAGGCATCCACGCGCAGCTTGCCATATGGCGTGGCGAGCGTGGCGGGGACGATCTGCACCTGGCCGTCCTGTGCCGGCGCCGGGCCCGGCCCGGGAGTCGGTGCCGGGGCGCCCATGGCTTGGCCCAGCTGGGCCACCACGCGCGGCACCCAGCTGGCGTCATGGGTGCAGATGCCGTGTACCAGCAGCACGTCCACCGTCTTGCCCTGGGCGTCGGCCAGCAGGTCGGCCAGGCCGGGGAAGCGGGTGTCCGCCTCCATGACGACGGGCGGATGGTAGGGCGTGCTGCAGGCGGTCAGTAGCGATGTGGCCAGCGCGGCCAGCATGGCCAGCGGCTGTGCCGGGCGAGGCGGAAATGGGGTGGGTAGCTTCATGGCGGATCTCCGGAATGGCGCGCACGCACGCGCTGGAGTCCAGTGTATTTTTCCTGCGGACGCCGGCTTTGCGGCGCCGCAGGGGGCGTGCCGGTGCCGGCCGCCGTGCGCTAGTGGTGGCGGTGCGGGTTGCTGCGCCGCCCCAGCACGATGTGCAGCAGGAACAGCGCGCCCGTGGCCAGCCCCACCACCCAGTGCAGGGCGGACCAGGTGGGACGGTCGCTTTCGCCGGCCAGGTAGTACAGGCCGAAGCCGGTGGCGATCAGGAACAGCATGGTGCCTATCATGCCCCAGCCCGTGGCCAGGTTACGGCCGGCCTTGAGGGCGCGCCGGATATGGGCGTTCATCAGGCTGCCGAGGAAGAACAGGGTCAACATGACGGCGCCGCCGTGCAGCTTCATCGACCACGGTTCGAGCGGATGCACCGTCTCGCCGAACTGGCCGGCCTGGCGCAGCCAGTAGCGCGCCACCAGCCAGGCGGCGCCGCTGGCCAGCAGCAGGGCCAGGCTGACATAGACGCAGCGCCGGTGCCAGCGTTCCAGTTTGAGGTTGATGTGGAGGCGGGCCGCGGCCCGTTGCGGTGGGGTCTGAGTGTGCATCGGCTAGATTATAAGGGCTGTGGCGCCCATGGCGCGCAATGCGGGGTGTTCGCGCTCGCCGCTGGCCAGCACCACCTTGGTCAGGGCGTCGGCCACGGCGCAGCTGGCGGCGCGCACCGAGACGCTGGCGCCGTCCGTGACGGGCGTGCCGTCGCGGCCGTCCACCAGGGCGCTGATCTGGCGCCCCGCATGGCGCCG
>JAZJZQ010000633.1:0-16902 GCA_040389625.1 Pseudomonadota bacterium
TCGGGCCAGCCGGGCAACCACATCAACTACGGCGTGCGCGAATTCGGCATGAGCGCCATCATGAACGGCGTCGCCCTGCACGGCGGCTTCATTCCATTCGGCGCCACCTTCCTCACCTTCTCCGACTACAGCCGCAATGCCCTGCGCATGGCCGCCCTGATGAAGCAGCGCTCGATCTTCGTGTTCACCCACGACTCGATCGGCCTGGGCGAAGACGGCCCCACCCACCAGTCGGTCGAGCACATCTCGTCGCTGCGCCTGATCCCCAACCTGGACAACTGGCGCCCATGCGACACGGTGGAATCGGCCGCCGCCTGGGCCTGCGCCGTGCGCCGCCACAACGGCCCGAGCACGCTGATCTTCTCGCGCCAGAACCTGCCGTACCAGGAACGTAGCGCCCAGCAGATCGCCGACATCAACCGCGGCGGCTACGTGCTGCGCGACGCGGCCGATGCCAAGGCGGTGCTGATCGCCACCGGTTCCGAGGTGGAGCTGGCCGTGGCCGCCGCCGATGCACTGGCCGCCGCCGGCGTGGCCGTGCGCGTGGTGTCGATGCCGTCGACCGATGTATTTGACCGCCAGGATGCCGCCTACAAGGCCAGCGTGCTGGCCAAGGGCTTGCCACGGGTGGCCATCGAAGCTGGCGTGACCGATTTCTGGTACAAATACGTCGGTCTGGAAGGCGCTGTGGTCGGCATCGATACCTTCGGTGAATCGGCTCCGGCAGGCGTGCTGTTCAAGCACTTCGGTTTCACGGTGGATAACGTCGTGGCGAAAGTCAAATCGGTACTGGCCGCTTAACGGCCGGTCGCAACGCTGGGTACCTTCTTTTTTAATCAGGAGCATAGTATGACGATCAAAGTTGCAATCAACGGTTATGGCCGCATCGGCCGCAATGTGCTGCGCGCTTTCTACGAAGGCGGCAAGAAACAGGACATCCAGATCGTGGCCATCAACGACCTGGGCGACGCCAAGTCCAACGCCCACCTGACCCGCTACGACACGGCCCACGGCAAGTTCCCCGGCACCGTGGAAGTGGACGGCGACAACATGATCGTGAACGGCGACGTGATCCGCGTGTTCGCGCAGCGCAACCCGGCTGAAATCCCATGGGGCGACCTGGGCGTGGACGTGGTGCTCGAGTGCACCGGCTTCTTCACCACCAAGGAAAAGGCATCGGCCCACCTGAAGGGCGGCGCCAAGAAAGTCATCATCTCGGCACCGGGCGGCAAGGACGTGGACGCAACCGTCGTGTTCGGCGTCAACCAGGGCGTGCTGAAGGCGTCCGACACCGTGATCTCGAACGCGTCGTGCACCACCAACTGCCTGGCCCCGCTGGTCAAGCCGCTCAACGACGCCATCGGCGTGGAAACGGGCCTGATGACCACCGTGCACGCCTACACCAACGACCAGGTGCTGAGCGACGTGATGCATGAAGACCTGCGCCGCGCCCGTTCCGCCACCATGAGCATGATCCCGACCAAGACCGGCGCCGCCGCCGCGGTCGGCCTGGTGCTGCCTGAGCTGAACGGCAAGCTGGACGGCTTCGCCATCCGCGTGCCGACCATCAACGTGTCGCTGGTCGACCTGTCGTTCATCGCCAAGCGCGATACGACGGTGGACGAAGTGAACGCGCTGATGAAGGCCGCCGCCGAAGGCCCGCTGAAAGGCGTGCTGACCTACCAGACCGAACCGCTGGTGTCGATCGACTTCAACCACAACCCGGCGTCGTCCAACTTCGACTCGACCCTGACCAAGGTATCGGGCCGGCTGGTCAAGGTCTCGTCGTGGTACGACAACGAGTGGGGCTTCTCGAACCGCATGCTGGACACCACCGTGGCGCTGATGAACGCCAAGTAATACTGGCGCCGCACCATGCAAAACGCCGCCCGGCTTGCGCCGGGCGGCGTTTTTTTTTCGTGCCGGGGATTATTTGTAGACGCCGGAACCGACCATGATGTCGTCCAGCCGTTCCACATAGCCCGATTTGGCTTCCACCGCGTGGGTCACGGGGTTGGGCCATTTGTAATCGACCCAGCCCTTGCCCTTGGCCTTGGCCAGCTCCACCATTTCCTTGATCATGGGCTTGCCTTCGTTGTCGCGCAGGCCGATCAGGGGCTTGCCCACCATCTTGGGATTGTTGCCGTGGGCCAGGGCCACGCCGTTCAAGTCGTACACAAAGATGTACAGGTCGCGTTCATGGAAGGCGGGGTTGGCCATGTCGGCGACGGCGGCGAAGGCCTTGTCCCGGCCGTCGCTGCGGATCATGGCGACGGCCCGCTTGACCATGGCCACGGCCTGGTCGGGCGTGCCCTGGTCGGCCGCGGCCGGGGTCCAGGGCGCCAGCATGGCCGCCGCGACGGTCATGGCGCTGATGAGTGCTTTCATTACGGTCTCCATGTGGTTGGGGACGGGAGGCGACGCCCCGTCCGCCAATTGTTGTGTTCCTGCATGGTAACCTTAAATGCAACACATGTAGTCGGGCTGTTGTTACGCGGCAACATTTCCTGTTTGCTCAGCCTGGCTGCCGAAGATGGCCTGCCACAAGGCACGCACCTGGGCCGCGTGGTCGGCCACCAGGGCCGGATCGACCCGGGCCAGGTCCTGGCCCTGCAGCCGCAACTGGTGCTGCAGCTTGCGCAGGGTGCGGTAGGCGTCGCCCACGTGGCCGGCCAGGGTGGCGTCGATCAGGCCCAGTTCGCCGCACAGCTTGAGCAGGGCGATGTTGCCGATGTTGCCCGTCAGGGCGGGGTAGTCGGCCGCGTACTGCAGTACCAGGAACTGGACGATGAATTCGATGTCGATCATGCCGCCCGGGTCCTGCTTGAGGTCGAACAGCTCGGAACGGTTGGCCTTGGCGCCGGCCATCTTCTGGCGCATGGCCAGCACTTCGCCCTTGAGCGGGCCGTCCGGCGGGCGCCGGGTGCGCAGCACTTGTTCGCGGATCTGCTCGAAGCGGGCGCCGATGGCGGCGTCGCCGGCGCAGTAGCGGGCCCGGGTCAGGGCCTGGTGTTCCCACACCCAGGCCGAGCTGGCCTGGTAGCGCTCGAACGCGGCCACGCTCGACACCAGCATGCCGCTGGCGCCGTCCGGGCGCAGCGCGATGTCGATGTCGAACAGGATGCCGGCCGAGGTGTGCGAGGTCATCCACGTGATGAAGCGCTGCGCCAGCTTGGCGTACTGGGCCGGCGCGTCCTGGTCGTCGTCATCGAACAGGAAGATCACGTCCAGGTCCGACACATAACCGAGTTCCTTGCCGCCCAGCTTGCCGTACGCGATGACGGCGAAACGGGGCACCTCGCGGTGGCGGGTGGCCACCGTCTGCCAAACGGCCTGGACGGTGGCGGCGACGATGGTGTCGGCCAGGGCCGACAGGTGGTCGGCCAGCTTTTCCACCGTCAGGTCGCCGGCCAGGTCCTGGGCCAGCAGGTGGAACAGCTGGGCGTGGTGCACTTCGCGCAGGATGTCCATCTGGCGCTCCGTGTCGCCGGCCGCGCCGGCCAGCTGGCGGGCCAGGTCGGCCGCCAGCGCCACCGGGTCGAACACGGCGTTGCGGATGCGGTCGTCGAGCAGCTCGTCGAGCAGGATGGGGTGCTGGCTGAGGAAGGTGGCGGCCCAGCCGCTGGCATGCACCATGCGGATCACCCGCTCCAGCGTGTGCGGGTATTCCGTCAGCAGCGACAGGTAGGCCGAGCGGCGCGCAATCGCTTCCAGGAAGTCGAGCAGGCGGCCCAGCGTGTCGTGGCGGTTGCCGGCCCGGGCCGCCTCGGCGCAGCGCGCGATCAGGGGCAGGGCCGTGTTGACCAGGGCCACCAGGCGGTTGCGGCTGGCCTCGGGCAGCGACTGCAGCCGCGGCGCCTGCCAGGTGGCAATCAGCCGCTTGGCGGCGCCCGGCGCATCCTCGAAGCCGAGCGCGGCGAAGCGCGCTTCGATCGCTTCCCGGTTGTCCGGGTCGGCGCACTCGTTGCTGGACTGGGGATCGATGTCGGTCTCGCCGCCGGCCGACTTGTCGGCGAACATGGCGTCGAACTGGGCCGCCACGAACACCCGGTGCTCTTCCAGCCGGGCCAGCAGGGTGGCCGTGTCGGGCAGGCCCATCATGCGCGCCACCACCAGCCGGTCCGCTTCGCTGGCCGGCAGGGTGTGGGTCTGGGCGTCGTCCAGGTATTGCAACCGGTGCTCGAGGTTGCGCAGGAAGGTGTAGGAGGCCAGCAGGTCGGCCACGATGGCGGGGGCCAGCAACCCTTTTTCCGCCACCGTGCGCAGCGTGGCGCGGGTCGAGCGGTCGCGCAGGGCGGCGTCGCGCCCGCCCCGTATCAGCTGGAACACCTGGGCCAGGAATTCGATTTCGCGGATGCCGCCGCGGCCCAGCTTGACGTTGTTGCTGCGGTCCGGGTGCAGCCGCTCCTGGCGGTTGACCTCGGCGCGGATCTGGGCGTGCATGGTGCGGATCGCTTCGATCACGCCGAAGTCCAGGTAGCGCCGGAAGCAGAACGGGCGCACGATGGCGTCCAGCGCGGCGATATCCTCGTCGCGGCCCGTGACGGCGCGCGCCTTGACCCAGGCGTAGCGCTCCCATTCGCGGCCCTGGACGATCAGGTATTGCTCCACCATGCCCAGGCTGGCCGCCAGCGGGCCGGAAGCGCCGTTCGGGCGCAGCGCCATGTCGACCCGGAAGGTGTAGCCATCCTCCGTGATCTCGGACAGGGCGGCGATCAGTTTCTTGCCCAGGCGGATGAAGTATTCGTGGTTGGACAGGCTGCGCTGGCCCGGTTCGCTGGCCACCGTGTCGCCGTCCTCCGGGTAGACGAAGATCAGGTCGATGTCGGACGACACGTTCAGTTCGCCGCCGCCCTGCTTGCCCATGGCCAGCACCATCAAGTGCTGCACTTCGCCGCTGTCGTGGCCCGTGGGCACGCCGTGGGCGGCCCGCATTTCCCCGTCCAGCTCGGCCAGGTGGGCCTGGATGGCGAAGTCGGCGAAGCGTGTCATGGCGGTTACCACTTCATCGAGATCGGCCTGGCCTTCCAGGTCGCGCCGGATCAGGCCGCACACCAGCAGGTTGCGCAGGCGGCGCATGGCGCGCACCAGCGGCAACCCCGTTTGCGTTTCTTTTGTCAAATATTCAGCAAAATCGAGCCGGGCAAGCGATAATTGCGCCAATTCATCGGACTGGCCCTGGCGTTCGGGGCTGGCGGCCAGCCAGCGCTGGTAGAAACGGGAGGCGCACGTGAGGTTGCTCGGACTGGACATTGGGCTGGAAGTTGGGCTCATAGGGGGATGGTGGTGGCGGGCAGGGCGGCGGTAACGGGATGTAATCGTGGCGAGGTCGGGTCGGCGTATGCGGTAAAATTGCTGCGCAGGCGAAAGGGCTTGCACCGGAGCCTGCCCGTCGCCATGCCTGGATGCAAGTGCGCTGGACGATTGTAGCGATGTATTTTACGCCGGGCCTGATTTATTAGCTTACTCAACAAAAAAACCGAAGGGGAGACCGTGACAGGCAACGCGCCATTGGCCGTGCGCTGGCAGCGGTTGCGTGCCGCCTATCGGGTCTGCAACCTGGCCAGTCACCATGTGCTCGGGTTTGCCGTCAAGTCGGTGGCCTTGCTGTACTTCGTGTTCGGCATCCTGTTCCTGGCGCTGCGCTACGCCATCCTGCCCAATATCGACCACTACAAGTCCGACATCGAACGGCTGGCCAGTCGCGCCATGGGCAACCCCGTTTCCATCGCCCGCCTGTACGCGTCCTGGAACGGGCTGCACCCGAACCTGTTCCTGGGCGACGTGGTGCTGCGCGACGGCCAGGGCCGGCAAGTGCTGGCCCTGCCCAGCGTGTCGGCCACGCTGTCGTGGTGGAGCGTGCTGGCGGCCGACGTGCGCTTCGAATCGCTGGAACTGATACGGCCCGACCTGGACGCGCGGCGCCTGCCCGACGGCACCCTGGTGGTGGCCGGCGTACATATCGACCTGAACCGGGGCGGCGACGGCCGCGCTGCCGACTGGCTGCTGGGCCAGCGCGAGATCGTCGTGCGCGAAGGGCGCATCGTATGGACCGACCAGTTGCGGGCCGCCCCGCCGCTGGCGCTGGAGCAGCTGACGCTGGTGCTGCGCAACCAGTGGCGGCGCCACCAGTTCGCCCTGAAGGCGACGCCGCCGGCCGCCCTCAGCGCGCCATTGGACGTGCGGGCCGACTTCACCCATCCCGCCTTCGCGGCCCGGGTGTCGAACGTGGCCATGTGGACCGGCCAGCTGTACGCCCAGCTGCGCGACGCCGACCTGGCGGCCTGGAACACCTATCTGACCTATCCGTTCACCGTGCAGGCGGGCCAGGGTTCGCTGCGGGCCTGGGTCGACCTCGACCATGCCAAGCTGGCCGGCTTCATGGCCGACGTGCGCCTGGCCAACGTGGCGGCCGTGCTGGGCAAGGATCTGCCGCCGCTGGACTTGCTGCAAGTGCAGGGCAGGGTGGCGGCGCGCGAGGAATATCCGGCCGGCGACAAGGGCGGCAAGCCCACCTTCGGCGCCCGCGGCCATACGGTCGAGCTGAGCAACTTCTCGCTGACCACGCGCGACGGCCTGGCGCTGGCGCCCACCTCGCTGTTCGAACACCACCTGGCCGCCAGCGGCAAGCAGCCGGAAAAGACGGAACTGCGGGCCCCGTTGCTGGACTTGCAGACCCTGGCCAGCCTGGCCGGACGCCTGCCGCTGACGGAGCGCCAACGCAAGATGCTGGCCGACTTCGCCCCCCGCGGCCGGCTGCTGGACGTGACGGCCGAGTGGCAGGGCGCGTATCCGGCCCTGCAGTCCTACCGCGTGCGGGGCCGGCTGGCCGCACTGGGGCTCAATCCCTTGCCGGCCCAGGCGCCCGTGCCCAAGTCGGCCCGCAGTCCGGCCATCGCCGGCATGCCGGCCATCCCCGGCTTCGACAACCTGAGCGGCACCATCGATGCGAGCGAGCGCGGCGGCAGTTTCAGCCTGGACGCCCGCCAGCTGGTGCTGCAGATGCCCGCCTATTTCGCCGAGCCGTCCATGCCGTTCGACCGGCTGACCATGCAGGCGCGCTGGTCGTTCGAAAAGGACGACCGGCTGCGCTTCCAGGTCGACAGCCTGGACTTCGCCCAGCAGGGACTGACGGGCTCGCTCTCGGGCAGCCACCTGATCCCGCTGGCCGGCAAGGGCCCGGGCCAGGCCGACTTCACGGGCAAGCTGAACGGTTTCGCCCTGAACACGATAGACCGCTACCTGCCGCTACAGACCCCGCATGAGCTGCGGGCCTGGCTGACGGGCGCGCTGGAAGACGGCGTGGCCCAGGACGTGACGCTGCGCCTGCGCGGCGACCTGGCCCAGTTCCCGTTCCGCACCGACACGGCCGCCGAGCGCGCCCGCGGCGAGTTCCGCGTCGCCGGCCGGCTCGAGAATGCCCGCCTGAACTATGCGCCTGGCCAGTACCTGCACGAGGACGGCAAGCTGCCCCTGTGGCCGCAGGCCGAAAAGATCAAGGGCAGCTTCGTGTTCGAGGGACAGCGGATGGAAATCCGGGGCGACACGGCCCGCACGGCCGGCGCCGCCCTGTCCGGCGTGAAGGCCGTCATTCCCGACCTGACCGTGCACGACATGATGCTCGACATCGATGGCAACGCGGCCGCCCCCATGCAGGAATTCCTCAAGTACGTGACGCTCAGTCCCGTGCAGGAATGGATCAGCCACTTCACGGACGAAACCCAGGCCAGCGGCAACGCCAGACTGGCCCTCAAGCTGCACCTGCCGCTCAACCACCTGATCGACGCCAAGGTCCTGGGCAGCCTGCAGCTGCAGAACAACGACATCG
This sequence comes from Pseudomonadota bacterium, assembly GCA_040389625.1. Lineage (GTDB taxonomy): Bacteria > Pseudomonadota > Gammaproteobacteria > Burkholderiales > Burkholderiaceae_D > Rugamonas. The sequence goes on from JAZJZQ010000633.1 coordinate 7,829, forward strand.
TGCTGTTCAACGACTTGCCGCCCGTGCTGGGCTCGCAGGGCAAGATCGAATTCAACGAGCGGGGCGTGAACCTGAACGGGCTGGCCGGCAGTTTCCTGGGCGGCCCCGTCACCATCGCCGGCGGCAGCCAGCGCGACAACGCCATCGTCGTCAAGCTGGCCGGGGCCGTGACGGCCGACGGCTTCCGCAAGAATTATCCGGCCCCGGCCATGCAGCGCCTGGCCAGCCATTTCTCGGGCGCCACCCGCTTCGCCGGCCTGGTCACGGTGCGCGACCACCAGTTGCAGATCGCTGTCGATTCCACCCTGGCCGGGGCCGGGCTGGACTTGCCGGCGCCGCTCAGGAAGCCGGCGCCGGAAGCGCTGCCGCTGCGTTTTGTGATGAGCAGCAACCTCAATCCGGAAGGGGGCGCCTGGCGCGACGACATCCGCATCGGCATCGGTAACGCCGTGGCGGGCCGCTGGCTGCGGCAAAAGACGGGCAAGGGGCCGTGGCGGCTGGTGCGCGGCGGGGTGGGCGTGAACGCGCCGCCGCCGGAGCCCGACAGCGGCGTGGCCTTCAACCTCAATATGCGGGCCCTGAACGTGGACGCCTGGCTGGACTTGGCCAACGCCATGGCCGCCAGGGCCGAGCCGGTGCGCAGCGCGGCGGCCGACGAGGGCCTGGACGTGGCCCAGTTCGTCCAGCCGGACGCCATCGTGGTGCGGGCCGGCGAGCTGACGGTGGGTGACCGCAAGCTGGAGAACGTGCTGCTGGGCCTGTCCCACCAGAAGAACGCGTGGCAGGCCAGCATCGATTCCAGCCAGGCCAACGGTTACCTGACGTGGGGCGAGGCGCCCGGCGGCCTGGGCAAGGTCACGGCCCGCTTGTCGACCCTGATCATTCCCGAGTCGGCCGCCGGCGACGTGCAGGATCTGCTCGAAGGCAAGAACGCGACGGCCACCATCCCCGCGCTCGACATCGTGGCCGAGCGTTTCGAACTGTTCAACAAGCCGCTGGGACGGCTGGAACTGCAGGCCAACAACGCCTTGCTCAGCACGGGGCGCGAATGGCGCGTCAGCAAGCTGTCGCTGGCCAATCCCGATGGCGAGCTGAAAGGCACGGGCAAGTGGGTCAGCCGCGACGGCGCGCAGAGCACCAGCCTCAATTTCGGGCTGGACATCGCGGACGCGGGCAAGCTGCTGGACCGCTTCGGCTTCGCCGGCACGCTGCGCGGCGGCAAGGGTACGCTGGCCGGCGATATCGCCTGGAAGGGCTTGCCGTACGCGTTCGACATCCCCAGCCTGTCGGGCCAGATCACGATGAACGTGGAACAAGGCCAGTTCCTCAAGCAAGACCCGGGCGCGGCCAAGCTGCTGGGCGTGCTGAGCCTCCAGGCCCTGCCGCGCCTGCTCAAGCTCGACTTCCACGACGTCTTCTCGGAAGGGCTGGCGTTCGACGGCATCACGGCCAACGCCACCATCAACCACGGCATCGTCAAGACGGACAACTTGAAAATGCACGGCGTGGCCGCTACTGTACTGATGGATGGCACGGCCGATATCGCCAACGAATCGACCAACCTGCATGTGGTGGTGATACCGCAAGTGAACCTGGGCACGGCGCCGCTGGTGTATGCGCTGGCCGTCAACCCCGTGATCGGGCTGGGCAGTTTCCTGGCCCAGCTGTTCCTGAGCGCGCCCGTGATGAAGGCGCTCACTTACCAGATGCAGGTGACGGGGCCGTGGAAGGCGCCCGTCGTGACCAAGCTGGCCAGCGCGCAAGCGGAGCACGCGGCCCCGCCCGTCCAATAACACTAACCTTTGCAAGGTGCTTTCCATGCATACCGTCGCCGCCGTACAGATGATTTCCTCGCCCGACGTGGCGCACAATATCGCCACCGCGCGCCGCCTGATCGCGCAGGCCGCCGACGCGGGCGCCGAACTGGTGCTGTTGCCCGAATACTGGGCCATCATGGGCCTGAGCGACAGCGACAAGGTGGACCATGCAGAGCGGCCCGGCAGCGGCCCTATCCAGGATTTCATGGCCGCCATGGCGCGCCAGTACGGCATCTGGCTGATCGGCGGCACCTTGCCGCTGGCGTCGGACCAGCCGGGCAAGGTGATCAACACCACCCTGGTCTATAACCCCGAAGGCGAGCACGTGGGGCGCTACGACAAGATCCACCTGTTCGGCTTTACCAAGGGCACGGAATCGTACGACGAGGCGCAGACCATCGTGCCGGGGCGCACCGTGGGCACGGTGGCAGGGCCGTTCGGCAAGGTCGGGCTGTCCGTTTGCTACGACCTGCGCTTCCCCGAGCTGTACCGCGCCATGGGGCCGGTGGCCCTGATCGTGGTGCCGGCCGCGTTCACCTACACCACGGGCCGGGCCCACTGGGAAGTGCTGCTGCGCGCGCGCGCCATCGAAAACCAGTGCTATGTGCTGGCTGCGGCCCAGGGTGGCTTGCACGTCAATGGCCGCCGCACCTGGGGCCACAGCATGCTGGTCGATCCCTGGGGCGAGATCAAGGCCGTGCTGCCCGAGGGCGAAGGCGTGATCCACGGCGAAGTGGACCCCGGCTTCATGGACAGCGTGCGCGAAAGCTTGCCTGCGTTGAAACACCGCACCATGTAGCCGGCCTTCCGATACAATGACAGCTACTCCTTTCAGGCACCACCATAGGCACCATCATGACCCCATTTGAACCGAATCTCTCCACCCTGGCCGTGGCGCGCGACATCCTGCTGACGCCGTTCGGACTGGACGAAGCCAAGCTGCTCAAGGCGCTCGGCTCCATGTTTACCCACAAGGTCGATTACGCCGACCTGTACTTCCAGTTCACCAAGAGCGAGGGCTGGAGCCTGGAAGAGGGCATCGTCAAGACGGGCAGCTTCTCGATCGACCAGGGCGTGGGCGTGCGCGCCGTGTCCGGCGACAAGACGGCCTTCGCCTACTCGGACGACATTTCCGAAAACGCGCTGCTGGAAGCGGCCGCCGCGACCCGCACCATCGCCCGCGCCGGCGCCGGCAAGGTCAAGGTGGCCGGCCAGATGACGCAGCAGGGCGTGCGCTCGCTGTACCTGCCGCATGATCCGCTGGCATCGCTGGACGCGACGGCCAAGGTCAAGCTGCTGGAGCGGGTGGAAAAGATGGCCCGCGCCCGGGACCCGCGCGTGGTGCAGGTGATGGCGGGCCTGGCCGGCGAATACGACGTGGTGCTGGTGGTGCGCAGCGACGGCGTGCTGGCGGCCGACATCCGGCCCCTGGTGCGGGTGTCGCTGACCGTCATCGTCGAGCAGAACGGCCGGCGCGAGATGGGTTCGTCCGGCGGCGGCGGGCGCTACGACTACGGCTACTTCAGCGACGCGCTGCTGGAACAGTACGCGGCCGACGCCGTCAACTCGGCCATCGTCAACCTGGACGCGCGGCCGGCCCCGGCCGGCCCCATGACGGTGGTACTGGGACCGGGCTGGCCCGGCATCCTGCTGCACGAGGCGATCGGCCACGGCCTGGAAGGCGATTTCAACCGCAAGGGCTCGTCCACCTTCTCCGGCCGCATCGGCGAGCGGGTGGCGGCCAAGGGCGTGACGGTGGTGGACGACGGCACCCTGGCCGACCGCCGCGGCTCGCTCAACATGGACGACGAGGGCAACCCGACCCAGTGCACCACGCTGATCGAGGACGGCATCCTGAAAGGCTACATCCAGGACACCATGAACGCGCGCCTGATGAAGATGCCCGTCACGGGCAACGCCCGGCGCGAATCGTTCGCCCACCTGCCCATGCCGCGCATGACCAACACCTACATGCTGGGTGGCGACAAGGACCCGGGCGAGATCCTGGCGTCCGTCAAGAACGGCCTGTACGCCGTCAATTTCGGCGGCGGCCAGGTCGACATCACCAACGGCAAGTTCGTGTTCTCGGCCAGCGAAGCGTACATGATCGAGGACGGCAAGATCACCTATCCCGTCAAAGGCGCCACCCTGATCGGCAACGGTCCGGACGTGCTCAACCGCGTGTCCATGATAGGCAACGACATGCGCCTGGACCCGGGCGTGGGCGTGTGCGGCAAGGAAGGCCAGAGCGTGCCGGTGGGCGTGGGCCAGCCGACGCTGCGCGTGGACGGTGTGACTGTGGGTGGTACGGCATAAGCTTATTTCCACGAAGTACTTGCCAAGTTCTGGCAATTGTTGTTATAGTCGTTCAACACTTTTCGGATCGCGTTATGACCTGCTTCTTCTTTACCGGCTATTTTTACTTTAGCAATTCCAACCCAAAGGCGGTGGAGTAGCGGCCGGTTCACGTAGCAGCAAATAACGAGATCCCAGCAAATCCTAAAAAACCGCCAGCGATGGCGGTTTTTTTTTACCCTTTCGATTACCGAACCAGGAGAACCAGCATGCCCCGTACCGACGATCTGCGCATTCGTGAAATGAAGGAACTGACCCCGCCGTCGCACTTGATCCGCGAATTCGCGTGCACGGAACAGGCCGAACAGACGGCCGCCTCGGCCCGGGTCGCGCTGCACCGCATCCTGCACGGCCAGGACGACCGCCTGATGGTGGTGATCGGTCCCTGCTCCATCCACGACCCCAAGGCGGCCATGGAATACGCCCAGCGCCTCGTCAAGCTGCGCCAGGAGCTGGCCGGCGAGCTCGAGATCGTCATGCGCGTGTACTTCGAGAAGCCGCGCACCACGGTGGGCTGGAAGGGCTTGATCAACGACCCCTACATGGACAACAGCTTCCGCATCAACGACGGCCTGCGCATGGCGCGCGAGCTGCTGCGCGACATCAACGAGCTGGGCCTGCCGGCCGGCACCGAATACCTGGACGTGATCAGCCCCCAGTACATCGCCGACCTGATCAGCTGGGGCGCGATCGGCGCCCGTACCACGGAGTCGCAGGTGCACCGCGAGCTGGCGTCGGGACTGTCGTGCCCGGTCGGCTTCAAGAACGGTACGGACGGCAACGTCAAGATCGCCGTGGAAGCGATCAAGGCCGCTTCCCAGCCGCACCACTTCCTGTCCGTGACCAAGGGCGGCCACTCGGCCATCGTGTCGACCAACGGCAACGAGGATTGCCACATCATCCTGCGCGGCGGCAAGGCGCCCAACTATGACGCAGCCAGCGTGGACGAGGCCTGCAAGGCGATCGCGGCCCAGGGCCTGGCGGCGCGCCTGATGATCGACGCCTCCCACGCCAACAGTTCCAAGAAGCCGGAAAACCAGGTGCCCGTGTGCGCCGACATCGCCAGCCAGGTGGCCGGCGGCGACAGCCGCATCGTCGGCGTGATGGTGGAATCGAACCTGGTGGCCGGCCGCCAGGACCTGGTGCCGGGCAAGGAGCTGGTGTACGGCCAGTCCGTCACGGACGGCTGCATCGACTGGGACAGCAGCGTGCAGGTGCTGCACAGCCTGGCCGACGCCGTGCGCCAGCGCCGTTTGCGGTCGGACGACAATTAATCAGTGTGCAAGATCGCGAACCGGACGGTTCGCCGATGATGACAACGGGACCTGCGGGTCCCGTTTTTTTTGGCTTTTTCGCCCGCAATTATTGCTGATTGGATAAGTAATCATGGCAATTTGATGCGCTTGCCGGCGACCCGTGTGCGGGGATAGTTGTCTATTCGAAAAGACAAAAATGAGACATATTTCTTGCTATTGCGGAAAGGGTAAGTTTGCGCAGTGTTGAATAATGCACGCAAAACCACCGAACACCCTAATAATTATTGCTACGGTGTTGTTTAATTACATCCTGATGACAAGCCTCGCGTTGACAGTGTTTGTAGCGCCATGTTCTCATCGTCGATCAGTTAAGTAGACATGTTGGTCCAAACACCTACTTAATATTTGCCCGAAAGGGCAAACTGGTAAATAAATCGGGAAAATTTTGGACCTGGCCTTGCTTGAAGAGTACGACCCTAGTGCAATCAAAAGATGCCTAAGTTCGTTTAATTCATGCTTAAAAAAGAAGCAGCAATTAGTCGGCGCATCAACTTACCAAACGGCGCGCCGCTTAATAAAATTCAAATTCAAGGATAGCAATGATTAAAGAAACTGTACTGTCGCGCTCACTGCGCCTGATGTTCTCGGGCGGTGTAGCTGTAGGTTTCGGTTTGCTGGCCCAGCCAGTTCTGGCGCAGCAAGCGGCTGAACAAACCGTACAACGCGTGGAAATCACGGGCTCGGCCATCAAGCGCGTCGATGCGGAAACGGCACTGCCGGTCACCGTCATCAGCCAGGCTGATATCGCCCGTACCGGCGCCGTCACGGCCCAGGATCTGGTGAACCTGATCCCGTCCAACTTCGGTGGTGGCGTGCTGGCACAGAACATCGGTTCGACCGGCAATCCGTCGACCGCCAACCTGCGCGGCCTTGGCCCGCAATACACGCTGGTGCTGCTGAACGGCCGCCGCATCGCCAACTACGCGTTCGGCAACAGCCCGGTTGACCTGAACTCGATCCCGATGTCGGCCATCGAGCGCATCGAAGTGCTGCGCGACGGCGCATCGGCCATCTATGGCGCCGACGCCGTGGCCGGCGTGATCAACTTCATCCTGAAGAAAGATTTCCAGGGTGCCGAGGCATCGTACTATGGCACCAACGTCCGTCAGGGCGGCGGCAACAGCCGCAACTACAACTTCACCGGCGGTTACGGCGACCTCGACACCCAGCACTTCAACTTCCTGCTGAGCGCCAACCACGAGACCGACGACGCCCTGAAGTCCATCGACCGCGCCTTTGCCAAGACCGGCGTGCGTCCTGACCTGGGCATCAACAAGAATTCGCCACGTAACGGCGTGCCTAACTTCACGTTCACGGACACGGCCGGCGTCAAGCACAGCCTGGTCAATCCTTACCGTTACAACGGTTGCAAGAACGACGCGTTCGCGCTGATCGAGATCGGCAGCCCCACCCAGTGCGGTACCGACTATGTGCGCTTCATCGACCTGATCCCGTCCGGCATCCACGACAACCTGGTGCTGCGCGGCGTGTTCCAGCTGAACGCCGACAACCAGCTCTACGTCGAAGGCACCCATACCGAAGACAAGGTGGTCGCGCACTATTCGCCGGCCCCTTACACCAAGCCCATGGTCTACCCGACCACCGGCCGCTTCTACCCAAGCACCTTCACCCTGCCTGACGGCAGCGTGGTGACGCCGGCAAGCGCGATGACGGGTACCTGGCGTACCGTCGCCGGTGGCGGCCGCGGCGACGTGACCCGTACCACCAACGACCGTCTGGTCATCGGCGCCAAGGGCACGCTGGCAGGCTGGGACTACGACACCGCCTTCACTTACTCCAAGAACGACGGCACGATCTCGTTCGGCGACGGCCAGTACAGCTACAACAAGCTGACCCCGCTGATCGCCAAGGGCGACATCAACGTGTTTGGCCCGCAAGACGCAGCCAGCCTGGCTGCGCTGCAAAGCGCACAGCTGACCGGTATCGAAAACACGGCGACCTCGACCTCGAAAGAGATCGATTTCCACCTGTCCAAGGAACTGGCGCAGTGGACCTACGGTCCGGTCGGCTTCGCGGTCGGCGCGTCGATGCGCAAGGAAGAGCTGGTCCAGGTATCGTCGGACACGCTGGCATCGGGTGACCAGGTCGGCGGCAATGGCCCGGTACCTGGCGTTGAAGGCGGCCGCAAGGTCTATGCAGCCTTCGCCGAAGGTTCGATCCCGCTGTACAAGGATCTGGAACTGCAACTGGCAGCCCGCTACGACAAGTACAAGAACGATTTCGGTACTTCGTTCAACAAGATGAGCCCGAAAGTGGCCCTGCGCTACCAGCCGACCAAGACCCTGCTGGTGCGTGCTTCGGCAGCTGAAGGCTTCCGCGCGCCGACCCTGTACCAGAACCTGCTGCCATACGCATACGGCCAGAACACCAACGCCAACTTCAGCGATCCTATCCGTTGCCCGAACGGTGTGCCGATCAACAGTTCGGTCGGTCAGCTGGAAGACGAATGCAATGTGCAGCTGAGCGCGGCACGTGGCGGCAATGCCAACCTGGCGCCGGAAAAATCCAAGCAACTGTCGCTGGGCTTCGTGTTCTCGCCAACCAACAGCTTCAGCGGTTCGCTGGACTACTGGAACGTGAAGATCGATAACTCGATCATCCAGACCTCGGAAACGGCTGTGTTCGACAACCCGGCCGCCAACCAGGCCAACTACTGGCGTGTTGACCCGGCTACCCTGCCACTGGTCAACGGTGCACCATTCCTGGACCCGACCACGCTCAACAAGAGCAACACGATCCAGGGCAGCACCAACCCGAACTTCCCGCTGGCCTTCGTTGACCTGCCGTACGCCAACTCGTCGCGCTTCTACGCTTCGGGTCTGGACCTGAACATGAACTACAAGCAGAAACTGAGCTCGGGTTCTGGCTTCGGCGTCAACCTGGACGGCACCTACTACCTGACGCACGGTTACCAGTACGCCGGTGACGTGAAGACCAGCGACCTGGGCGCCTACAAGGACTTCGGTGCGACCCCGCGCTGGCGTCATGCCCTGACGGTGACCTTCCACACCGGTCCTTGGAACCTGTCGGTGACCGATAACTACACCTCCGGCTATCAGGATTACACCGATACCGGCGCGATCGGCCCGGATTACCCAGCCATTCGTCATGTGCGTGCCACCAATACCTACGACACCCAGTTGGTATGGAGCAAGAAAAACATGATCGACGTTGCCGTCGGCGTCAAGAACCTGCTGAACTCGGATCCACCAGCATCGCGTAACGAACAGCCGTTCCAGACCGGCTACGATCCGCAATACGGCAATCCGCTGGGTCGCGTGCTGTACGTGCGCGCCAAGTACAAGTTCTGGTAATCGCGGAACTGGCAGCAAGCCCGGCCGTTCTGCCTGACCGCAAGGTCTGGCGGGCGGCCAGCGGCTAGTGGCACTCCTAGCATCCCCCACCAGGGTCATACCTGGTGGGGGATTTTTCATTTGTGGGGCGCATGGCTGGTCCTGTTTGGCAGGAAGCGCAAGCAGCGGGAGGCGGGGTGCCGGGGACTTGGGTTGGTTGCGGCGCAATGGCTGCGCGGGCGGCGCCGGGGTGCTGGGTCTGGCGCTGGCGC
>JAZJZQ010000633.1:17002-24562 GCA_040389625.1 Pseudomonadota bacterium
CAGATCAGTTGAACTTGTACTGCGCGCCCACTTTGAAGTAGCGGCCGGTGGCGCCGGAAGCGTCCATCGGGTTGAAGCTCATGCCGCCGTAGGTCAGCGGATCGAGCGGGGCGATCTTGTCCAGCACGTTGTTGATCGACGCGAACAGTTGCAGCTGCTTGCTGTAGTTGTAGCGGGTCGACAGGTCCAGCGTGGTGAACGAGGCCAGGCGGCAGGCGCCGTTCGGCGACTTGCTGCCATCGGCCATCAACGTGGCGCAGTTGGCGCCTTCGTAGCGGATGTTCTTCATATCCGAACGGTAGTTGATGGTGCCGCTGACGTTCCAGTCACCCTTGTCCCACGAGGTGATCAGGTTGATCTTGTCCTTCGGCGTGCCGGCGCAGTCCGACGTATCGCAGTTGCCATGGGTGCCGGCGAACTGGAAGGTCTGGTTCTTGTCGGCGCGTACCCACGAAGCGACGTGCGACCACACCAGGTTGATGGTGGCCTTGCCGTAGTTGCCCAGGCGCAGGCGCTGCTTGACGTCCAGGTCGATACCCTTGACTTCCGTGTAGCTGGAATTCTGGTAAGGGGCCCTGGAGATCAGCAGGGTGCCCGAGTTCGGGACCACGACGCCGTTCACGACCAGGTTGTTATCCTGGCGCACGGCCGTCGGCAGCGACGCCGCTTCCACGTACGACAGCGGGTTGATCTCGTTGGTGCGGCGGATCTTCCACGCGTCGAGCGACATGTTGGTGTCGTTCAGCGGATCCCAGACCATGCCCAGCGTGTAGCCCTTGGATTTTTCCGGGGCCAGGTTGGGGTTGCCGACCTTGACGGCGCCGATCTGGATGTTGCAATCCAATATGGTGGCGCCGCCGGCGGCTGGCTTGCCGCCCGGGCAACGTACCGGATCGACCACCGAAGAGAAGCCGGTCGACTGGCTGTCGGCGCTCGATTCAGCCACGCCGGGGGCGCGGAAGCCTTCCGTGTAGGTGCCGCGCAGGGCGAAGCTCTTGACCGGGGTCCACTTCAGGCCCAGTTTCGGGGTGGTGGAGTTGAACTGGCTGTAGTGGTCGTAACGCAGCGCGGCCGACAGTTCCACCGTTTTCACGATGGGGGCCAGCACTTCGGCGTACATGGCCGAGACCTTGGTCTCGCCCTTGGCGGCCACGTAGCTGGTGTTGGCCGAGCCGTCGGCGGTGCCGCTCAGCGACGGATTGTCCAGCTGCTCGCGGCGGTGCTCGGCGCCCACGGCCAGGCCCAGGTTGCCGCCTGGCAGCGCGAACAGTTCACGCGAGGCCTTGAAGTCGACGATGTCGAGCTTGGTGGTCGAGTCCGAGGTGGCGTTGGTCACCATGGCGGCGTACAGCGACGCGGGGTTCTTGTACGCCTGGCTGCCGATGTAGTACGGGAAGTACTGGCTGGTCGGGTCGCCCAGGGCGGCTTTCATCACCTTCATGTTCAGCTGGTTGGTCCACTCGATGTGCAGCTTCGATTCGGAGTGGGTCAGGCCGGTGTCGTAATCCCAGCCGAAGGCCGTGCCCTTGGCGCCGATGACGAAGCGGTTGAACTGGTTGTTGGCGATGTGGTTGCTTGGGCCCACGTCGAACATGGCGTAGCGCATACGGGTGTTCACGCCGAAGATGTTCTGCGGGTGCGAGGCGGCCATCTGCACGTCGTTGCTGTACAGGATGATGCCGGTCGGGTTGGCCGCCGTGCCGGGGAAGGTCACGTTAGGCGTGGCCGAGACGGGCGCCAGCATGAACGAGCTGTTGCGTTGCGAGTAGCCCAGTTCCGTGTAGATCTGGTGGTCGGCGTTCAGTTGCAGCGTGCCGCGCGTGTACAGGTTGACCGTTTCCACGTTCGGTTGCAGCGAACGGAACTGGTCCTGCGACCACAGGCAACCGCCGGCCGGGTCTTGCTTGGCGGTCTGCGAGAACTGGCTGCAGCCGCCCAGCGACACGTAATTGCCCGTCTTCGGATCGCGCAGGGCGCCGGTCGGGGTGTAGGAGGCGTTGCCGGGGGTGATGTAGCCGCCCATGTACTGGGTGTTCTGGGTGTAGCCCCATGGACGGATGTCGCCGTGGCCGATCCAGCCGCGGTCGGCGCGGTCGCTGGCGGCCAGCAGGTCCGACTTCTTGTACTCGGCGTTGAACACCAGGTTGTACTTGTCGTCGTCCAGGTTGCCCTTGCCCACGGTCAGGGCGATGTTGTTCTGCTTGTTGTCGCTGTAGCGCGAAGCGCCGGTGTCGGCCTTCAGCTGCACGCCTTCGAAGTCCTTGCGCAGGATGATGTTGACCACGCCGGCGATGGCGTCGGCGCCGTAGGTCGACGAGGCGCCGTCCTTCAGCACTTCGATCCGCTCCACGATCTGCATCGGGATGGTGGACAGGTCGGTGAAGCTCTTCTGGCCGTCATCGGCACGGGCGTACGGCGCCATGCGGCGGCCGTTGAGCAGCACCAGGGTGGAGGTGGCGCCCAGGCCACGCAGGGAAATGGCGGTCGAGCCGGCGGCGAAGCCGCTGCCGAAACCGGTCGGCAGGGAGCCGGCGCCGTCCACGGTCAGGGTCTGCAGGAACTCGGCGACGGTCGCCTTGCCCGATTTCATCAGTTCTTCGCGGCCGATCATCTGGACCGGGGATGCGGTCTCGGCGGAGGCGCGTTTGATGCTCGAGCCCGTGATTTCGACGCGCTGGATGTTGGCGTCTTGTGCGAATGCCGGCTGGGCCAGCAGGCCCAGGCTTACTGCCGCCACGCTGCCCGAGAACATCAGGCGCACGGAGCGGGAAATTACCGTTTCCATCATCATTACCAAAAACTCCTTAGAAAGACATCTAGACGGCGGCAAAACGCGCTCCCTGCCGCCTCGTGGGCAGCGGGAGCAAAGCATCAGTCGCCATTTCTTTCCAAAAATCACTTAATGTATTTTCAGAAGGGGCGCATCAGAACACTATGTGGCGTTGCCTGTCAAACAAAATCGTGCAATTTGACGTTAAAAAGCAACAAATTGTTTGCGATTTGGAAATGTCCTGAACGCATCATGCTGCGTTGCAGCATTTCATTTTGCGGGTCGGTTAGGAAATGGCGAGGAAGCGCGGTATGCGTGTTGCGCGCTGATGCGACATTTTGGTGCATTTATTTGTGCGCCGCACCACAAACGTGCCTTGACGGCACTGAAAACGCACCAAAATGATGCAAAAATGTCCAAATTTGGACGCTGGAACAATGCACCGCTTGTTAAGCCGCCGGCGCGGATTGGCGCACTTCATGCAGCAAAGAAAAACGCCGCCGGTGATGAGCTGGCGGCGTCCGATGCAGCACTTGAAACTGCTTAGAAGGTGTAGCTGCCGCGCAGGTAGAGCGCGCGGCCGACCGCGTCCGTGTAGCGCGGGTCATAGCCTTTCTGGAACAAGGTGCCCTGGTTGGAGAACGGCGGCGTCTTGTCCAGCAGGTTCTTCACGCCGGCCGTCAGGGTGGCGCCCTTGAGGCCGGTGTAGCTGGCCGACAGGTTCCACAGGCTGTAGGACGGCACGTGGTTCAGGTACTGTGGCGCCAGGTCCAGGTTCTGGTCGGTGTAACCGCTCTTGTACGATTGGGCCAGCGTCGCGCTCCACACGCCCTGGCGCCAGTTCAGCACGGCGTTATGCTTCCAGCGGAAGACCGGATTGTTGGCCGCATATACGCCTACGTTTTGCGTAAAGGCGCCGCCGCGTTCAACCTGGTATTCATACTTGTGGGTATAAGTGCCATCGAGCGAGAACGAGAGGTTGCCATAAGCGGCGTTGCTGGAGCGCAGGTTCAAGCTGACGTCGACGCCATCCGTGTTGACCTTGCCCAGGTTTTCCTTGGGGTCGAGGATGGCGTAGGGCGACCCATCGGCATTGCGCAGGAAGCGGTCCTGGTATTTGGCGTAGTTGCCATAAATTACCTCTTCCGGCAGGTAATCGATCTTGTCCCGCAGCTTGATGTTCCAGTAGTCCACCGCCAGCGTCGCCTGTGGTATCGGCTCGAGCACGATGCCGGCCGAGAAGGTGCGCGATTTTTCCGGATTCAGCTTGGAGTTGCCGCTCTGCAGTTTGAACTGTTGCAAATCGCAGTCGCGCAGCGGGTTGGCGATCGGATTGCTGGAGATCACGCCGCCCGGGCACAGGATAGGGTCGCTGTACGAGTTGTTGGTATCGTTCTTCGAGGCTGGCGCATTCTTCTCGAACAGGGTGGGGGCGCGGAAGCCGGTCGAGGCCGAACCGCGCAGCAACACTTGCTTGGTCGGCTGGTAACGCAGTCCCAGTTTGGGATTGGTGGTGTTGCCGACGTCGCTGTACTGGTCAAAGCGGGTGGCGAACTGCACTTCGAGGTCGGGTACCAGCGGCAGGTTGACTTCGCCGAACACGGCCTTGATGGTGCGCGCGCCCGACGTCGATTGCGAACCCGACAGGCCGGAGCTGGCCGCCTGGCTGGCGATGTCGCGGTTGACGAAGAAGTTCGCTTCCTCGCGGCGCAGTTCGCCGCCGATGGCGACGGCAGCCTTGCCGCCGGCCATGTCCCACAGTTCGCGGCTGACCTTGGCATCGATGCCGGTGTTGCGGGTGGTGCCATCCTGCACCTTGCCGCGCAGGGCGGTGCTGTCCAGGTAAGCCTTGCCGGCCGCGTCCTGCAGGCCGAACGGGTTCAATATGCCGTTGAGGACGCCGGCCGCAAACGCGTCGTCGCGCACGTAGCCACCATTGAACCATTCGGCCGAACGGCTTTGCGACAGGGTAAAGCCGGTCTTGTAGTCCCAGCCACCGGCCAGGCCCTCGGCGTTGATGCTGAGCCGGTCGGAGGCGCCCAGGGAGTTGATCTGGCGCTGGCCCGCTTCCAGCGGGCGCCAGTTGACGGACAGCGGCTTGCCGGACAGGCCGGGCTGGGCCGGCACGCCGCCCGCGTTGCCCGGATAGTATTTGCTGGTGATGGGCAGGATCAGGCCGATCTGCGGCGGCGGCGCCGTGTGCGACACGACATCGTTGGCCGAGTGCAGGTATTCGACATTGATCTGGTTGTCGTCATTGACCTTGAAGGTGGCCTTGCCGAAGAACGCAGTCTGCTTTTGTGCCGGCAAGTCGTCGATCAGGCGCGTGTAATCCTGGCGGCAAGTGCCGTTGCTGGCACGGGGGACCGAGTAGGGCTGGTCGCAACCGGTGGCGAAGCCCGGGTTGCCGACGGCATTCGAGCCCGGGTCGAAATAGTTGCCAGGGAAGGTGGTGCCCGAGGTCAGGTTCAGGCCGCGATCGGGGATGATGCCGGTCTTGGAGAAGTCACGCTGCTGCGAGGTCAGGATGTCGAGCTTGTGGTAATCGAATACGCCGAACAGGTTGAAGCCGTCCTTGTTCAGGTCGCCGTAACCGGACGAAATATTGAGCCGTCTCTCGTCGGCGCCCGGTGCGCGCGGCATGATGGCCTCGGCCGCGACGGTCGTCGCCTGCACCGAACGTTTGGTGATGAAGTTGATGACGCCGCCGATGGCGTCGGTACCGTAGATGGCGGACGCGCCGTCGCGCAGCACTTCGATCTTGTCCAGGGCCGAGATCGGGATAATGTTCAGGTCGACACTGGCGCCGTCGTAGGGATGGTTGGCGATGCGCCGTCCGTTCAGCAGCACCAGGGTCTTGTCGCTGCCCAGGCCGCGCAGGTCGGCGCTCGACTGGCCGCCCGTGGGCAGGCCGCTCTTGTTGCCGCCCACCACGTTACCCGAGCTCAGGCTGGACGTGTTCGAGGGAATCCGGTCCAGCACTTCCTGGGCCGTCGTCAAGCCTTGCTTGACGAAATCTTCAGCCTTGATGACGGACAGGGGATTGGCCGTTTCCGATACCAGGCGTTTGATCGAAGAGCCCGTTACTTCCACCCGTTGCATGGGCTGGTTGTCGCTGCTCTGGGCCAGTACGGCGGTGGCGCTCATGCCCAGGCTCAGCGTCAGGCCTGCGGCGCACACCAGGCGCACCGAACGGGCGATTGCAGTTTCTTTCATCATTACAGAACTCCCAAAAAACATCCTGATTGTTATTTAGTCGGGTGCAGTCAGCGGGCTGGTCGACCCCTTGCGCGTCTATTGGTTGAAGTAAGGTTAATCTTCAAGCAATTAATAAGACCATCGCGGCTTGCCCTCTGTCAACAATGTTGGATGCGGCAAATTCAAATAATGAATGGCAAGTTAAATGTTATTTAGAATTTTATTTTGTTGATTGTGCATTAGTCTCGAAGTTTGAAAATGCAATTATCACAATAATGCCGTCTATTTAACTGTAAACGATGCATCTGGTTCGATTTCGTTCAGGCTGGCGGCGAGGGAGGAACGATGCGGCGGCCTTCGTTGGTGATGCAAAAAAAGCGGTGGATACAGGGCGGCAGCCGCGACCCGGTGTTGTGTCAGATATACACTCGCGTGGCGCGATCGCCGGAAACGGCGCGCACTTGACGGGCTGGTCTGCGCGACGCCTTGCGGGCATGGCCAGTCTGGCAGGCAATTTGATCTCACCGCTGTCGCGACAGCACCCCGGCCAAGGGCGCGGGTGGCCCGGCTGGTCAACCGTCCGGCTGCCGGCCGTGGCAGATTTCGGTTATTGTTACGCCTGTTTGCTCCCCAGAAACCATCGAAACCCAGCGTAGGAAGGCCGGCAATGAATGTAAGTACACTGCCCATGCTGGCCTGTCTGTCCGGCTTGCTGCTGGCGACCCCGGCTTCGCCAGCGCTGGCGGCGGACGGCGCCGCGCCGGTCAAGGTGTTGCGCTACATCCTGCCGGCGGCCGAGACCAGTTTCGATCCGGCCATCGCGCGCGACCTGTACACGGGCCACGTCAACGAAGCCATCTTCGAGACCCTGTACACCTACGATTACCTGGCGCGCCCCGTCAGGCTGGCGCCGCAGACGGCCGCCGCCTTGCCCGAGATCGCGGCCGACGGCAAGACCTACACCATCCGCCTGCAGCGCGGCATCTATTTCACGCCGGACCCGGCATTTGGCGGCAAGCGGCGCGAGCTGACCGTGGCCGACTATGTGTATTCCTGGAAGCGGCTGTTCGACCCGCGCCTGGCCTCGCCCCACAGCTGGCTGCTCGAGGGCAAGATCGTCGGCCTGGACCAGTTGGCGGCCGACGCCAGGCGCAGCGGCAAGTTCGATTACGACCGGCCCGTGGCGGGGCTGGAGCAGGTCGACCGCTACACGCTGCGCATCCACCTGACCCAGACCGATTTCAACCTGGGCATGATCCTGGCCTACGTGCCGCTGGGCGCGCTGGCGCGCGAAGTGGTGGCCCGCTACGGCGACAGCAAGGGCGAGGTGGCCGACCATCCGGTGGGCACGGGCGTGTACCAGCTGGGCCAGTGGGTGCGCGGCAGCCGCATCGTGCTCGAGGAAAATCCGGGCCACCGGCCCATGGTGTGGAACTTCCAGCCCGGCGACGACCCGGACGACCAGCGCATCGTGCGCCAGATGCGGGGCAAGAAGATCCCCCAGATCGGCCGCATCGAGATGACGGTGCAGCTGGAAGACCAGTCGCGCTGGCTGTCCTTCACCAGCGGCGAGGCCGACCTGTTCTGGCTGG
>JAZJZQ010000634.1:0-2385 GCA_040389625.1 Pseudomonadota bacterium
AAAAATGCAGGACTAGGCGCGCTCGCCCGCCGAAGCCGGAGCCGGAGGCGAGGCCGGATCGGATGCGGGCGCAGGCGTGGCCGTACTCGCCAGTTCCGGCACGCGAATGGCGGCCAGCACCATGTCGACGATCAGCTTTTCAGCATCGTCGAAGTCCTTGCGGGTGAGCTGCTTGCGGTTCAGCACCAGCGTCATCTGGGTCGCGAAGTCGGCATAGGACTGGGTCATGGCCCAGATGGCGAACAGCAGGTGGGTGGCGTTGATGGGGGCGATCTTGCCGGCGCTGATCCAGTGCTCGAACACCTCGATGTCCTTGCGCAGCAGCGGCACCACGCGGTTCTGGATCTGGGCGCCGTACAGGTGGGCGCCGCCTATCACTTCCATCGCGTACACGCGCGAGGCCCACGGCTGCTCGCGCGAGAAGCGCAGCTTGGCCTGCACGTAGGCGCGCAGCACTTCCTGCGGTTCCTGGCTGGGATCGGCCAGGTGCTCCATGCGCTCCAGCCATTCATCGAGCACGTTGTCGAGCACGCGCTGGTACAGCGCCTGCTTGGACGGGAAGTAGTACATCAGGTTCTGCTTGGACAGGCCCGCGTTTTCGGCCACGGTGGCGATCGAGGTGCCTTCGTAGCCGCATTCGGCGAACACGCGCACGGCTTCGGCGGCGATGTCCGCCTCCAGTCGGTCGCGGTTGATGGCGCGCCGGCTGTGCTTGGGCGGCTGGTCGGCTTGCGGTTTGGCGTTCGGCATGGCGGAGTCTTTCAGCTTGGTCGTATCGAGCGCAGGAACTGCAGCAACTGGGGACGGTCGGCATAGGCCGCGTTGAAGCGGAACCAGATCGTCTCGGCAGGGCGCAGCATGAAGAAGTCGTTGGGCGAGAGCAGGATGCCGGCCTTGAGCGCCAGGTCGGCCACCACCTTGCCGTTCCATTCCGGCGTGGGCGCCTCCGGCCAGCCGGCGCTGACGAACATGCCGCCGCGCGGACGGGCCAGCGGCGCCATGCCCGCCTCGCGCAGCAGGTCGATGGTGCGCTCGCGCCCCGCGTCGAGCTGGGCGATCAGGCGTTCCACCATGCGCTTGTAAGGCCGCGCCGTGATGGCGTGGTACACGGCGCGCTCGTTGATTTCGGACGTGGTCAGGCCGGCCAGCATCTTCACCCGCAGCAGTTCGGGCAGCAGCGAGGACGAGGCGCAGATGGAGCCGACCCGCAGTACCGGCGACAGCGTCTTGGAGAAGCTGCCGACCCGGATCACGCGGCGCAGCCCGTCCATGGCCGCCAGCGACGCTTCGCCGCGCGGCGCCAGTTCGCGGTAGATGTCGTCCTCCACCAGCCAGAAGTCGAACTGCTCGGCCAAGGCCAGCAGGCGGTGGGCCTGGGCCGCGCTGAGCGAGGTGCCCAGCGGGTTTTGCAGCGCCGTGTTGACGAACATGAGCTTGGGCTGGGTGGCCTGGGCCTGGGCCGCCAGCTGTTCCATGTCCAGCCCGTGCTCGCCGCGCGCGATGCCGACGGCGATGCAGCCGTGGTGGCGGATCAGCGACAGCAGGTTGCTGTAGCCGGGATCTTCCACCAGCACCGTGTCGCCCGGCTTGGTCAGGGTGCGCAGGATCAGGTCGAAGGCGTGGGTGGCGCCATGGGTCAGCAGGATCTGTTCCGGTTCAATCGCATACAGTTCGTCGCTCAGGGTGGCGGCCATGTGCTGGCGCAGGGTGGGAAAACCCAGCGGATGGCCGTAGCCGCGCAGCCGGTTGGCCGGGATGCGCATGGCGTGGCGCACGGCGTCGAGAATGGTGTCTTCGCCATACCAGTCCGGCGGCAGCCAGCCGGCACCCACCGGCAGCGCGTCCGACACGCCCGAATACAGTTCCGGCGTGAGGGCGTCGATGGCGGCCGGGGTGGGGTGGAACGGCGCCGGCAGCAGCGTGGCCGGCACGTCCTGGCGCGCCACGAAATAGCCGGAGCCGCGCCGCGAGGACAGCAGGCCCAGCGTCACCAGCCGGTCGTACGCTTCCACCACTGTAAAGGTGCTCACACCATTACACTTGGCGAACTGGCGCACGGACGGCATCTTGGTGCCGATGCGCAGTTCGCGCCGGCCCACCAGCGCGCTGATGGCGGCCACGATCTGGTCCACCAGGCTGCCCTTGCCGCCCCGCTCTATGGCGACGGCAGGCCAGCCGCCGGCCGGCGAGGCACTCCCTTCATGATCGGGCGCAGCACTTGCGTCCTCCATCCATGTTCTCCTTCTGTTGGCTGATGATGGCCTGATTGTTGCGGCGAACAAAAGTGTACTGTTTTTGCCACCTGTACGGTTGGCGGGTTTTGATATTTGTGTATCTGTGCCATAGTTGTTGCGCTGTCTATTATTGCATCATCATTTTGCCAAC
>JAZJZQ010000635.1:0-10708 GCA_040389625.1 Pseudomonadota bacterium
CGCCTGCGCGCCAAGGAAGCGGCGTCGCGCGTCAAACCGGTGCTGGCCAAATAAGAGCGTCCGGACGAACAGGCGCGGGTTGCCTGCGCCTATCCGTCGCGGAAACCTATTAACACAACGCACGACACATCTCGCTGCAAAGCCGGCCACATGAATGATGAGTTATAATAAAAATAATTTATTCTTTTCGACATCATTCCCACCCGGCCTCCATGCTATCTCCGCGCGATCTGCTTGCATCCATAGCCACCTTCAGTAGCGCAACACGACTCTACGCGATCACGTTCAAGGACGAACAGCTCGACCTTGGAGACCTGCTGGTCGAAGCTTTTCTTGCCGTCGACGAGCTGCAAACAGTCGGCGTGCGCGACGTGATCGTCCTGTCCACCAATGGACGTATCGACCTCGATGGATTGCTCGGCAAACAGGCCAGCTTCCAGATCAGCCTAGCCGATGGCAGCCGCGCCAGCTTTACCGGCCTGGTCAGCGAGGCCGATATGCTCGGCAGCAGCGCCGATCTGGCCCGCTACCGCATCCGCCTGGTCCCTGCTGTGGCCGCTAAGCCAGGTACGCAACAGCCGCTCCTGGAACGAGCACAGTGTCGGCGAGATCGTCGAAGCGGTGCTGGCCGGCTATCCCGCCATCGCCGACTGGCGCTGGAGCGAGGATGC
This sequence comes from Pseudomonadota bacterium, assembly GCA_040389625.1. GTDB lineage: Bacteria > Pseudomonadota > Gammaproteobacteria > Burkholderiales > Burkholderiaceae_D > Rugamonas. The sequence continues at coordinate 672 of JAZJZQ010000635.1, forward strand.
CGTCGCGTTCATGAGCGCAGCCCGGCCGCGCAGCTATTGCGCCCAATATCGCGAAACCGATCTCGACTTCATCGCGCGCCTGCTCACCAGCGAGGGCATCGCCTGGCGCATCGAGGAAAGCGACGGCTCGCCGGCCGGCCACCGCGTCGTCTTCTGCGCCGACAGCACCCAGACCACGGCCTGCCCCGAGGACGCGACCAGCGCCTCCGAACTGGGCGGGCGCGGCATCCGCTACCATGGCGCGCGCGCCGGCGAGGCGCAAGACAGCATCCAGGGCTTGAGCGCCATGCAGAGTCTGGGCGCGGCCTCCGTGGCCACCTTGAGCTACGACTACAAGAGCAAGCAGATCGTCGCCGCCACGGTGCCGACCAACCAGCGCGTGGGCGGCAAGCACGCGCCCATGCTGGAGCACTTTGATGCGCCGGGCGCCTACGCCTACGCCAGCGCGGCCGAAGCGACGCGCTACGCCACCTTGCAGATGGAGGCGATTGAGGCGCGCACCCGACGCTGGAGGGCGCGCTCGACGGTGCGCACCCTTGCGCCCGGCACGCGCTTCACGCTGACCCAAGGCCCATGGCGGCACGACGCTCCGCCCGACTATGTCGTCACGCGCGTGCTGTCGGCCGGCATGAACAATATGCCCAAGCCGGCGGCGGAAAGCCTGGCCGAACTATTCGGCGCGTTGCCCGAACTGCTAGAAGAATGCATGGCAGCGTTGGCGCTCATGAGCGCGCAAGGACAGCAGCAGGACGCCGATGGCGCCGGTCCGGGCGACACGGCTGAGGCTGCCCCATCGAAGCCGCGGCCGGGATACGCGCCGCGCGACCTCATTCCCCAAATCCTCGCCACCGGCTACGCCAACCATTTCGACATGATCGCCGCCGAGATTCCGTGGCGCCCCGTGCTGGCGGACGGTACCGGCCTGCGGCTGCATCCGCGCGCGACGGCGCTGGGTAGCCAGACGGCCATCGTGGTGGGCGCCGATGGGCAGAGCCAGGCCAACGGCGCCGACGAAGTTTACGTCGATGCGCTCGGCCGCGTGCGCATCCGCTTCCATTGGCAGACGGACGCCAGCACCTCGTGCTGGGTGCGCGTCGGGCAACGCTCGGCCGGCGGCGGCATGGGCTCGCAGTTCCTGCCCCGCATCGGCCAGGAAGTGCTGGTGCAATTCATTGAAAACAATATCGACCGCCCCGTCGTTGTGGGCGCGCTCTACAACGGCCAGGGCGAAGGCGGCGTCTTGCCCACCCCGGCCGGAACCAGCGAGCGGGAAGCCGACCACACGGTGTTCGCCCAGGCGCACGATCACCGCGTCGGTGGTCAGGGCAATCTGGCCGGCGGCAACAGCCCCGTTTGGCATGGCGCATCCGGCGACAGCGCGGGACACCGCAACAACGGGGCCCTGACCGGCATGCGCAGCAAGGAATTCGGTGGCAGCGGCTACAACCAGTTGCTGTTCGACGACACCGACAACCAGGGCGCGATCCAGTTAAAGAGTACGCATGGCGCGACCGAACTCAATCTGGGCCACCTGATCCGCCGCGCCGACAACCATCGCGGCAGCTTCCGAGGCATGGGGGCAGAATTGCGTACCGACGCCTGGGGCGCCTTGCGGGCCGGCCAGGGCGTGCTGATCACCAGCTATGCCGGCGCTCACACGGCCGCCATGCGCGACCCGGCCGGCGACAATGGGCCCGGCCTGGCGCACTTGAAGCAGGCGGTCAAGCTGGCCAGCACCTTCAGCAGCGCCGCCCTCGTCCACAAGACGGTCGCCTTTGCCAGCCATCTCGGCACGGACAAGGCCGACAGCAGCGTGCTCGACGACAAGGCGGCGCCGCTGAAGGCAATGCTGACCTCGGCATCGGGCATGCTGAGCCGCGACAGCGTCGACGCGGCCAGGGCGGAGGCGGCCGACAAGCCTGTGAAGCCCGGCGCCGACAAACTGCCGCATACCAGCGATCCGCTGATCGCCATTGCGGCCAAGGGCGGCCTGGGCATCGTCGCCGCGCAAGACCTCCAGCTGGCGAACGGCGAAACGATCACGCTCATGAGCGGCCAGGATACGCAGTTCTACACGGGCGGGCAGATGCGCCTGCACACGGGGCAGGCGATCGGCGTGCTGGCCGGCGCCGTCAAGGCGGGCGAAAACAATCTGGGCCTGCAATTGATCGCGGCGCAGCAGCCTATCGACATCCAGGCGCAAAGCGACACCATCAACATCGCCGCGCGCGACGAGATCAACGTGATGAGCGCAAATTCGCACATCGACTGGGCCGCCGCCAAGAGCATCATCCTGCAGACGGCCGGTGGGGCGAGCATCACTATCGCGGATGGGAATATCGCGATCGAATGTCCAGGCAAGTTCACGTCCAGGGCCGGCAAAACGAGTTTCCTGCCGCCCGAAAGATTGAGCTATCCATTGCCAACGCTGCCGACAGCCGTATGTGTCGAGTGCCTGCTCAAAGCGCGCGCAGCAGGTGCACCTTTTGCGTGGAAATAATATGTTAAGCCACCGGGATATCTGGCAACTGTACCAGGCCTTGCCCGCGTCGACTCCAGGCTGCTATCTGTATGGTCTGGCTGATCACGCGGGGATGCCCGGATTGGCAAAGCGACTGGTACGGGACCGTGCAGACTGGGTCAGTCTGTTTGAAGGTTCAACTGAGGAAGGCGCATTATCGGTCGCGCCGCTGCTATTTCAAATCGAAGTCATCGAGGGCCGCGTCACACAAGACCTGCTTCTCGATTGGGTTTGCGAACACGGCACCTATACTTCGAGCCTGCTTTTCCTGGCATCCCCCCTTTCAACGCGCGACCTCGCGCAGCGGTTGGCGCGGCGGCTTAACGCCGTGCTGTCCGAAGACATGGATGTGATGTTGCGTTTTTTTGATCCGCGCATCTTCGCGTCGCTGCTGGATGTGCTGTCCGCTGAACAACAGCAGGCGTTTTTGAGTGTCGGCAATTGCTGGTGGTTTGTGAATCGGCACGGACACTTGCAGCAAGTGAAGGCGCAATTTTCAGATGAGGATGGCTACAACCATCCAATCCGGTTGACGGCCGAGCAGGAGCACGCACTTGTCGAAATCAGCGAGCCGGACCAGGTCGCAGAACTGTTAGAGGCGGGCGCACCGGATGAGTATGGCGCATTGCCCTGGCCAGATCGCCACGATTTCATCGTTCGCCACATGGCCGCCGCAAAATCGATCGGAATCGACGCGACGCATGAACTTGCGCAATATTGCTTGCTTGCCCTACTTCACGGTGAAGGATTTTTGGAACAAAGGAAATGGCATGCCGTTCTTCAGGATGTACAAACAGGGAAGTTGAATCTGGGGCAAGCAGTCGCCCAGGCAGAAGGGATAAATGGAGAATGAATATGAATTTCAAATCGCAGCACTGGTGGAAGAAATGGCTGGCACCGTTGTTTTTAGCATTGATAGTGCCCGCACTATCCTCGTGCAAGGCTCAATCAAATGACGAGCAAGCTCCCCCCTCCAAGCCGCCAATGGGGACGAAGGTCGCATTGACATTGACGGGCTATAACTATACCAATCGCTACATAGATACCTTCAGCGTCGATGGCGCCGGCGGCGGAAATCTTTTTGTTAGCCATGGCGCCAGCGGTGGCGGGGGAAGTGTTTGCTGCGTTAGTTACGTGACCGGGGCGCGAGCCAGAAAGGTTTCTGTGAGATGGCAGACCGGAGCGTGCACTTTCGGTGAATACACGAATAGCTCGGGAGTCAAATATCATGAAATTCATAGTTTCTTCAAAGAGGTTGAGGTTCAGATCGATCCTCGAATACCTGACCAGCCTGCATACTTCGAAGTTCATTTTTATCCAGATGGACATGTCGAGGCGGCGATTACTGAACATGCATCTCCTCCGCGTTTGCTCCTGAGCAAAGATCGCGAAGATCGTTCCCATTACCCACAATGCCCAAATGACAAAGAACCGGAAAAATGACAGCGTCGGTGACAAGATATCGCCGGCCCTCCGCCAGACTGCGGATTGTATGCGTTGCGCCACCGACCAAGCTCGACAAATTCAAGCCGATGCGGCGCCGAAACCAGTGACTATGGGTAAGGCCGCGACGTTTGGTGTTAGTGCTCAGAACAAGCCGAAATCGGCAGTCGGCAGCTGCGTGCAGACGCTGTGGTTTAGCTATTTTTTCGATGGCACCGGCAATAACATGGATGCGGATGTAGGCACGTCGAAGCACAGCAGCGTTGCGCGACTCTACCGAGCTCACCCGGACAGCGATCCGGTAAAGGGGGAATACAAGATATATATCCCAGGTGTGGGAACGTACTTCGATAAAGTGGGCGATAAAGGGGGAACAACGCTCGGTTTTGGTGCCGGCGATATGGGCGCTGAGCGTTTGGATTGGGCATTCAAAGAGTTTGACGAAAAATTAAAATCGCACATTGCCAGGGCCAACAATCCGAGCAATGCAATTGTCGAAGTTAATTTGGCTTTGTTCGGATTTAGCCGAGGGGCAGCCTTGGCCCGCGCGTTCGTTCGGAATTTTGTCTTGAAGCGCTGCGCCGAAGATGCAGATGGACACTGGCGGTTGAAACCGGGCGGATACAAAGTTCGGGTACGGTTCATGGGGCTGTTTGATACCGTCGCCTCGGTCGGCTTTGCGACAGGAGCCAACAACACCAGCTTGGTTGGCACGGCATTCAAAAGTGTGTCCTATATCATCGACAAGCGACTGGCCGCAACAGATTATGCCGAAACGCGCCCCACGCGGCTGGCGTTTGCGAAAAAAAGCGCGGAACCGGGCGCTGACCCTGCACCGGGTAGATATAACGGGCATATGGGCTGGGGCGACGATATGCTCATTCCTGAAATGGTCGAGGAAGTGCGGCATTTTGTGGCCGCGCATGAAATACGGAATTCCTTCCCGCTTGATAGCGTTAGCGCACTACAAGAAAATAGAATCGTTAAGCCCCCGCATTTTTTTGAGACCGTCTATCCTGGCGTGCATTCGGATGTTGGGGGAAGCTATCGGCCAGGTGAAGGTGCGCGAAGCGATCGATCCAATCAAAAATTGGGACTTATTCCTCTTAACGATATGTATTTGCTTGCACTGGCAAAAGGGGTTCCTTTATTGCCAAAAACAGCTTGGATGGATCTAAACGTAAAAGACTTTGAAATTGACACTGATACAATCAAGTGCTATGCATACTATCTAAGCAAGGTCCACGCCGCCTCGACACTCGGCGGTCTGTTCAATGCTCACATGGCCCTTTACTACGCGTGGCGGTTCCGCCATATACACAACAAGCAAAAGGGCGATCACAGCGAGGATGACCATATCAAGAAGAACGATGTGACGTTCAAGAATGAAGAAATCGCGCTGAACAAAGAAATTATTCCTCTGGAAACAGCGAACAATGAGGCGCTTAAGGCATTGGCCATCGCGCAGAATCGCCGCAGGATATGTCTGGAAAGCAGCTACGGCAGTCCAGACACAAAAGAGAAGTTGGCAATCCATGACCAACACGTCGCCGATGCGCGCGATGCCCAGGCCACCACGCAGGACAAATTACTGCGTGCTAAGGCCAGGCTCGACGCGCTGCCCAAGGCCGGCAGTTTGAAGAGTATGCTCGATCTGTACGACGCGCAACTGCTAAAGGACGCACAGGCGATTTACAATATTTATGGCCGACCACCGCTGGGTAGAACTGTGATCGATCCGACGTTACGCGCGTCCCTGCGTCCCCATTATCTGGGTATGATGACCGCGTATGAGAACGAATACGATCCGGCAAAACAGGGGTTGACCGGACTGAAAGACGAAAACATCATCGCTTTTTTTGACAACTACGTGCACGACTCGCTCGCCGGTTTTGCCAAAGACGCCACCTTGCCGTCCGATCCACGGGTAATCTATTTGGGTGGCAATGAAAAGTATAAATACGCCGAACTCGAATCCCGCCCTGAGGATGGCATGGAGCGCGAGGTCGCATGAACAATGCCATCCGGCGCTTCACTGGCTGAGCAGAAATGGCGACCGGCGACGCATCCCGTCCGCCATCCGCTGTGCGCCATAATTGAGTTCCGGCAGGTACAGTCGTTTCGCTTCCGAGCGGTGGCAGTACCTATCCAGGCGGGCCGGACGCAACAGTCAACTTACCCGATCCACGGGCCAGTAACGCCCAGCGTGCAGTCTTGGAACTTGCCATTTGGGTCAAATCGGCTAATATTGCTTGAGCTTGCATATTAAATAAACAAGACTGCAGTTTTGCTACTTTCCATTTGACCGCAAAGGAAACCCGCTATGGCTAACTGTCCCGTTGATCTCTGGCGCGCGCTGCACAGCGACGACTTTCCCGAAGGGGCGACCTTCCCCGACGGCAGCGCCCGCCCCGGCATCCTGTATCCCCTGTTCGAACGCAAGACCCTGCCCAAGCCCGGCGGCGGCACCCGCATCCGCCAGCCCGACGTGACGGTGCGCGACGGTATGGTGCAGACGGGCGGCGGCACCTCGCTGTTCGACCGCAGCCACTGCTTCAAGGGCAAGAGCTGGCGTTACTTCGTCATCCCCAAGGACACCGTGGTCGACCCCAACCTCAAGATCGTCGACACCGGCTACAATCAGCAGTTCGCGGCCGAGCATTACCAGATCGAGGTGGAAAAACCGATGTTCGTGGCCGCGCTGAAGGGCGCGCTGGACAACCTGGCGCGGGCCGCCATTCTCAAATCCGTCGAAAACGCACGCAAATAAGCGAGCCGGGAGAACACCATGAGTATCAGCGACCAAACCGCCATCATGGCCATCCGCGCCATAGCCGCCAAGACCAGGGAGCTGGCAGCGCAGATCGAGTCGGCCGACGATGACGAGGTATCCTATCTGGAGGAGGAACTGCTCGACTATTCCAAAGCCCAGATGGACCTGAAACGGCACTACACCACCGTGCAGGCGCAAAGCGACAACCTGCCGCCCTACGACAGCCTGCTCGACTAGTGGCCACCGCCCGCTACATCTGCCGGAACAGATCCACGTAGTTGCGGCTGACCACCAGCTGTTCCGGCCGGCCCTTGAGCTGCACCATGAGCCGGCCGCGGAAATCCTGGCGGGTGCCGGCCACATGGCGCGCAGCCACGATCACGCTGCGGTGGATCTGCCAGAACTGCTGCTCGTCGAGCTGCTCGCGCAGCTTGCTCAGCGGCGTGCGGATCAGGCTCTCGCCACCGGCCAGGAACACGCTCGTATATTTGTCGTTGCTCTGGAAGTAGATCACTTCATCGATGGGGATCAGGCGCGTCTCGTCGCCGTGCGCGGCCCGTATCCATTGCAGGGGCGGCGCGGCAGGTGCCGGCGCGGCCGGCGGCACGGCGGGCTGCCCGCCCAACTGTCCGCCCAGCTGCCGCAGCAGCGCCTGCAACACCGCGGCGGATGCATCGCCTGAAACGGGCGCCGGGACGCCGGCCGTGCGTTCGCCGTCCTGCCCACGCAGCGCCGCCTTCAGCTTGGCCACCGTCTTGCCCAGCCGTTCCTGGCTGGCCGGCTTGAGCAGGTAATCGACAGCCGAATGATCGAACGCATCGACCGCATACTGGTCGTAGGCGGTGATGAAGACGATGCGCGGCGGGCGCTCGCCCCCGGCCAGCCTGGCCGCCACGTCCAGCCCCGTCATGCCGGGCATGCGGATGTCAAGGAATACCACGTCGGGCGCCTGCTCGTCGATCAGGCGCAGCGCATCGAGGCCGTTGGCGGCCTTGGCGACGATGCGCAGTTCCGGCCAGGCGCTGGCCAGCAGGGTTTGCAGATGGTCGCGCAGATGCGCTTCGTCGTCGGCGATTATGGCGCGCGGGTGGTCGATGGCGGGCTCCCGTTCAAAGGCAGCAGCAGACGCACGGTCATGCCGCAAGGTTGATTTTCAAGCAATTGTACCTGAGCCGCATCACCGTACAAAGTGCGCAGCCGCTCGCGCAGATTGCTCAAGCCCACGCCGCCGCCCCGCTTGCCCGACACGGGCGCGGCACCAGCCAGCCCAACGCCGGTGTCGCTCACCTGCAGGCACAATTGCCCGTCCCGCACGGCGGCGCCGAGGACGATCTCGCCGCCCTCCACTTTCGGTTCCAGTCCGTGGGCGATGGCGTTTTCCACCAGCGGCTGCAGCAGCATGGGCGCGATCGCTGCGGCCCGCAGCTCTGCCGGCACCTCGATCCGGTAGCGCAGGCGCTCGCCCATGCGCACGGCCTGCACGTCGAGATAGGCGGCGATCAGGTCGGCGTCGGCCCCCAGCGTGGCTTGCTCCTCGCGGCTGGCCGCCAGGCTGGCGCGCAGATAGTCAATGAAGCGCTCCAGCATGTGCTGGGCCAATCCCGGCTGCGGGGCGATCAGGCCGGCCACGTTGGCCAGCGTGTTGTACAGGAAGTGCGGCTCGATCTGGGCCTGCAGGGCCCGCAGGCGGGCCTCGGCCAGCTGGCGCGCGGCCGTTTCCAGCTGCTCGCGCTGGCGCGCCGCCTGCGTTTCGGCCGCGATGCGCCGTTCACCGGACAGGTGCACCGCCAGCATGAACAGGGCGATGAAGACGGCCAGCGGCAGCACTTGCGTCAACGCCTCGCGACTCACCAGCAGCTGCAAGGGATTGCTGCGCTTGAGCAGCGCGAAGCCCAGCGCATAACCGAGCAGGGAACAGGCGCAGGCCATGCCGAGCCGGTACGCGAGCCGCGGCCAGCCGCACGCCCGGCGCGGCCAACCGTTCAGCAGCCGGTTGCCCGCCAGCGTGCACAGATGGATCAGGTAGCCGATCAGGTTGGAGATCAGCAGCATCGGCCACCAGTAATCGGCAAACGTTGCGCCGCCCGAGGTGAACATGATGGATACCCCCGCCAGGCACAGGGCCAGGCCGGCATTCCACAAGCCCGTGTAGACGAAGTTGCGCAGCGGCGAGGCCGGAAAGCGCCGGAACAAGGGGATCGCATCGAGCGGATGGGGCGACAGCTTGAGGTCTGCCTGGGCAGATACTTGAGTCATCTCCGGTTTTCCCCGGCGGTGCGGCGGCGCCGGCTCACAGGCCCTGTCCCACCACGATGGCCTTGGCGCCCACCCCGGCACGGCCCGCCGGCAGATGGCGCAGGATGACGGCGAACATCTGCTCGACGTCGATCGGCTTGGCGATGAAGTCGTTCATGCCGGCCAGGATGCATTGCTCCTGCTCGGACTGCATCACGCCGGCCGTCATGGCCAGCACCGGCACGTCGAGCCGCAGCTCGCCGCGGATGGCGCGGGTGGCCTCGAAGCCATCCATCACCGGCATCTGCACGTCCATCAGCACGGCGTCGTAGCCGTCGGGCCGGGCGCGCAACGCGTCCAGCGCGGCCTGGCCGTTGTCGGCCACGGCGACCTGGGCGCCGGCAAATTCGAGCATGCCGCGCGCCACGATCTGGTTCAGGGGATGGTCTTCCACCAGCAGCAGCCGCAGGCCGGCCAGGCGCTGCGCGGCGCCGTCGGGCGCGCCCGCGCGGGGCGCCTCGCCGCCGCGCTGGGCCAGCGCCTCGTGCAGCGTGTCGAACAGGCTCGATGCCGTCACCGGCTTGATCAGGACAGCGTTCGCGTCGCGCGCCTGCTGCGACGCCATCAGCTTGTCGCGGCCCCAGGCGCTGACCATGATCACCACCGGCAGCTCGCCGTCGGGCAGGGCCGCGCGCAACGCCTGCATGGTGGCCAGGCCGTCCATGCCAGGCATCTGCCAGTCCGCCAGCACGGCGTCGTAACGGCTGCCGGCGGCCAAGGCACGCTGCAGCAGCGCCACCGCCTCCGGGCCGGAACGGGCGCTGTCGGCGTCCCAATGCCAGGCGTGGATGGTCTTGCACAGGTAGTCGCGGCTGGTGTCGTTATCGTCCACCACCAGCAGGCGCAACGGCCCGATAGTCGGCACCGGCGCCACCACTTCGGGCGCCAGCTGCAGCGGCACCGTGACGGCGAAGCGGCTGCCCCGTCCCACGGCGCTGCTGACGTCGATACTGCCGCCCATCAGCTCGACCAGGCGGCGGCAGATGGCCAGCCCCAGTCCCGTGC
>JAZJZQ010000635.1:10808-16225 GCA_040389625.1 Pseudomonadota bacterium
CTGCCGCCCATCAGCTCGACCAGGCGGCGGCAGATGGCCAGCCCCAGTCCCGTGCCGCCGAAACGGCGCGTGGTGGAGGCGTCGGCCTGGCTGAAGGCCGAGAACAGGCGCGCCTGCTGGGCCGCGTCCATGCCGATGCCCGTGTCGCGCACGACAAAGCGCAGGCGCACGCCGTCGGCGCCGCGCCCGGCCAGCTCCACCAGCAGCGACACTTCGCCCTGCTCGGTGAACTTGACGGCGTTGCCCACCAGGTTGATCAGGATCTGCTGCAGCCGCATGGCGTCGCCCACCAGCGCGGCCGGCACGTCCGGGTCGACCCCGATGGCCAGCTCGATGTTCTTCTCGCCCGCGTTCAGCGTCATCACGGTGGCGATGGCGTTCAGTACGTCGTTGAGCTGGAACGCCATGGGCGCCAGTTCCATGCGCCCCGCCTCGATCTTGGAAAAATCGAGCACGTCGTTCAGGATGCCCAGCAGGGCCTTGCCGGACGCCAGTATCATGTCCAGGTACTTCTTCTGCACCGAGCTCAGTTCCGTATTGCCCAGCAAATAGGCCACGCCCAGCACGGCGTTCATCGGGGTGCGGATCTCATGACTCATGTTGGCCACGAATTCGCTCTTGGCCCGGCTGGCCGCCGCGGCCCGCTTTTCGCTGGCGGCCTGCTGCAGCTCGGAGTTCTTGCGGCCGGTGATGTCGGTCGCCATCAGATAGGCGCCGGCCACCGTGCCGTCCGGCGCCACGTCCGGCACCAGGTCCACCATGAAGTGCTGCACCTGCTCGCCCTGCCCCGTGGCCCGCTCGTAGTGGATACGCTCGCCGTTCAGCGCCCGCGCCAGGTCGGCGCGCCAGGGCTCGGAAGTGCCGAGCGACACTTCGTCGATCCGCTTGCCCAGCATCGACTGCGGGTCTATGCCCCACTGGCGCTGGTAATGGCTGTTGGTGAACTGGTAGCGGCCATCGCGGTCCAGGTAGGCGATCAGCACGGGCAGGTTGTCGGCGATGATGCGGGCCCGCTTCTCGCTGGCGGCGATCTGCTCCTCGTAGGCGATGCGGGCCGAAACGTCGTGCAGGAAGGCGGTCGCCATGTAGCGGTCGCCGTCGCGCAGCACGCCCACCGACAGCTCGACCGGCACTTCGCTGCCGTCGCGCCGCATGGCCGGCACCCGCACCCGGTTGTTGACGATGGGCCCGGTGCCGCTGGCGGCGAAGGCGCGCATGCCGGCCACATGGTGCTGGCGCAGCCGTTCCGGCACCAGCAGCACGGCGATGTCGCTGCCGATCGCTTCTTCGCGGCGCCAGCCGAAGGTCTGCTCGGCCTTGGCATTCCATTCCGTGACGATGCCATCGCTGTTGCAGCTGACGAAGGCGTCCGGCGCCCGTTCCAGGATATTGCGGATCAGCGTTTCGCTGTCGCGCGTGCGCTGCTGGGCCACTTCACGCTCGGCCATCAGGCGGTAAAAGGCGCTGCTCAGTTCCCCGATCTCGTCGTTGCGATTCAGCTGCAGCACCTGGATGCCGGCGCGGCTGTGCGTGATGCGGCCGATATTGCGCCGCAAATGCTCCAGCGGCTGCAGCAGCCGTTCTATGCCGACCCAGGCCAGCAGCCCGGCCAGCACCGCGAACACGAAGGCGGCGCCGGCCGCCTCGTAGCGCATCTGGCGCAGCGGCGCCAGCGCTTCGTCGCTGGGGAAGCGAGCCGCCGCGATCCAGTCGGTCTGCTGCAGGCGCTTGTACGAGTAGATGCCGCGCACGCCATCCTTGTTGTCGGCCTCGGTCCAGCCTTCAAAACCGCCCAGCGCCCGTTCCGTGGCCAGGTTGCGGCCTGGCCGGGCGTTGATGTTCTGCAGGATGCGGGCCTTGCTTGGGTGGCTCAGCAGCACGCCCTGCGCCGTCATGATGAAGGTGAAGCCCGTGCTGCCGGGCTTGAGGGCGCTCAGCGACTGGAACGGCGCGTAGCGCAGCAGGTTGATGCCGCCGGCCAGCACCAGCGCCAGCTTGCCGTCGCGGTCATAGACGGGGGCCGTGATCAGCACCGTTGGCGCGCCGACGATGTGGCTGAAGAACGGGGCCGAGATGACGCCGCGCCGGCGCGCCACGGTGCGGTCGAAGTAGGGCCGGCCGCTGGCGTTGAACGGCTGCAGCGGCATGTCCGTGTCGAAGGTGTCGAGCAGGCTGCCGTCGGCTGCGTACACTTCGATGCTGTTGAACGCTTCGCGGCTGGTGGGCCGGTCGGCCAGGAACTGGTGCAGCAGGCGCCGGTCGCGGTGTGCGCTCTCGGGCACCGATTCGGCCAGCGCGGCCAGCATGGCCAGCTTGCCGGCCAGGTGTTCGTCGATATGGGCCGCCGCGCCCGACAGCAACGCATATTGCTGGTTGCCGATCACCGCTTTCATGTCCCGTTCGGCCAGCATCAACGCCACCACCGTCACCGTCACGGTGGCGGCCAGCACCAGCAACACCACCATGGTACTGAGCCTGAATTTCAGGGTGGACGGTAAAAAACGGTTAAGCGGCATGGGTAACATAGACTTCATGACAACGAGAGAAATGAAAGTATCACACGGCGCGGCCCGAAAGGCCACTGGCAGCGCTTGTGGTGCGCCGGATACGATCGCGGCCCGGCGGGCCGGCCAACCGCGCGTCCGGTAGGAATTGGGGGCGCAACCGGGGCCAAATTGCGCTATAGTTATTTCCTTGGTAGCAACTAGGGAGCCCCTGCATATGACCGATGGCGCGCAGACGAAACAGCAGGATGGCCGGGTATTCCCCCATGCCCCCGCGCTGACGGCCCTGCTGCCGGTCGTGCTGCTGGCGCTCGCCTATTACGGCGCGGCCCGTCTGGGCCTGCTGCTGGCTTTTTCCAACAGCAACGCCAGTCCCGTCTGGCCGCCCTCGGGCATGGCCTTCGCCGCCGTGCTGCTGCTCGGCTACCGGGTCTGGCCCGGCATCCTGGCCGGCGCCTTCGCCGCCAACCTGTCCACCTTCCATGCCAACGGCTTGCCGATGGACGGCACGGTGCTGATGGTGTCGCTCAGCATCGCCGTCGGCAACGTGCTCGAGGCGCTGGTCGGCACGGCGCTGCTGCAACGTTACGCGGACGGCGCCCGGCCCCTCAACCAGCTGCACAACGTCTACAAGTTCGCCGTGGTGGCCATCTTCATGTGCATGGTCAGCGCCGGCATCGGCAGCAGCGCGCTGGTGCTGTCGCACCTGGTGCCGGCCAGCGCCCAGTGGACCGTGGTCAGCACCTGGTGGGTGGGCGACACGGCCGGCGTGCTGGTGGTCACCCCGGCCCTGCTCGCGTGGCGCCACGCGCGCGACCAGCGCTGGAGTGCCGCCCTACTGCTGGAACTGGCCGTGTCGCTGTCCCTGCTGCTGGCGCTGGTGCTGCTCATCTTCGGGCGCCGCTACACGGGCGCCAGCGGCACCCAATGGCTGGCCTACCTGGTGCTGCCCTGCATCGCCTGGTCGGCCTGGCGCCACGGCCTGCGCGGCACCACCCTGGCATGCCTGACGACGGCCGCGGCGGCCGTGCTGGGCACCATCAACGGCCTGGGGCCGTTTGCCACCGGGACCTTGAACGACGCCCTGATTTCGCTCGAGAGCTTTGTCGTCGTGTGCAGCCTGCTGGGCATGGTGCTGTGCGCGGATGCGCGCGAGCGCCAGCGCCTGCGCCAGTCCCAGCATGGCCGCTTCGGCACCCAGTGGCTGACCCTGTTCGCCGGGGTGGCCATCACCGTCACCGTCTGGCAGCTGGTGTCCGTCAACACGGAACGGCGGGCCCGCGAGCAGTTCGAAGTGAGCTGCATGAACATCCAGCAGCGCATCGCCAAACGCATGACGCTGTACGAGACGGGCTTGCGCAGCGCCCAGGCGCTGTTCAGGACCACGCCGGCCGTGACACGCCAGCAGTGGCACGACTACGTGGAAGGCATCGCCATCGGCCGCAATTTCCCCGGTGTGCAGGGGATGGGCTATGCCCGTTACCTGCGCCCCGGCGAGCAGGGTGCGCTGGAACGGGCCGTGCAGGCCTCGGGCTATCCCCTGTTCCGGGTATGGCCGCCGGCCGACAGCGACGCCTACGCCCCGGTGCTGTACCTGGAACCGTTCACCGGCCGCAACCTGCGCGCCTTCGGCTACGACATGATGTCCGAGCCGATCCGGCGCCGCGCCATGCTGGAGGCGGCCCGCAGCGGCCGGGCCACGCTGACGGCCAAGGTCACGCTGGTGCAGGAATCGGAGGAGCACGTGCAGGCCGGCTTCCTCATGTACCTGCCCGTGTATTTCCGCGACGCTCCGCAGGCCACGCCGGACCAGCGCATGGCCGCCCTGCAGGGCTTTGCCTACAGCCCGTTCCGTACCCAGGACCTGATGCGCGACATCCTCGGCAGCGACAATATGGCGCTGCAGCTGGAGATCGACGACGGCGGCCCCACGGACGGCGGCGGCCGGCTGTACGCCAGCGGCATCCGCAGCGCCGAACAACGCCGGCTCTACCCCAATCCCTTCCTGCTCACCAGCACCATGACGGTGGCCGACCACGGCTGGACGCTGCACTTCACCTCCCTGCCCGCCTTCGAGGATTCCATCGACCGCCAGAAGAGCCACATCGTACTGCTGGCCGGCACCGTCATCAGCCTGCTGTTCTTCGGCGTGGTGCGGGCGCTGACGGCGCGCCGCGAATACGCGCTGGCGCTGGCCGAGGACATGACGGCGGCCCTGCGCCGCTCGGAGAGCTCGCTGCTGGCGGCCAAGGAGCAGGCGGAGGCGGCCAGCCGGGCCAAGACCGAGTTCGTGGCCAACATGAGCCACGAGATCCGCACCCCGCTCAACGCCGTGCTGGGCATGACCCACCTGCTGCACAACACGGAGCTGTCGCCGGACCAGCGCAAGTACCTGGACATGATCACGCAGTCGGGCAAGTCCCTGCTCAGCATCCTCAACGACGTGCTGGACTTTTCCAAGATCGAGGCGGGCCGGCTGGAACTGGCGCCGGCGCCGTTCCAGCTGGCCACCCTGCTCGAGGCGATGGCCACCATCATGACCGTCAACGCCAGCGACAAGGACCTGGAACTGGCCATCGGCGTCACGCCCCAGGTGCCGCTGAACCTGATGGGCGACGCGCCGCGCCTGCAACAGATCCTCGTCAACCTGGTGGGCAACGCCATCAAGTTCACCGAGGTGGGCACGGTGTCGGTGCTGGTGGAGCTGGCCGGGCGCGACGCGGGCCACGCCCAGCTGCGCTTTGTCGTGCGCGACACGGGCATCGGCATGGAACCGGCCCTGCTGCAGCGCATGTTCGCGCCGTTCTCGCAGGCCGACGCGTCGATGACGCGCCGCTTCGGCGGCACCGGCCTGGGGCTGGCCATCTCGCGCCGGCTGGCCACGCTGATGGGCGGCGCCATCACGGCCCATAC
>JAZJZQ010000635.1:16325-17752 GCA_040389625.1 Pseudomonadota bacterium
CGGCTGCGGGCAGCTGGCGGCGGCACGCCCGTGCTGCTGATGGTCAGCGCCTTCGGCCAGGGCAAGCTGCTGCAGACGGACGTGAGCCATGCCGGCGACGCCGTGCTGCTGAAACCCGTCACGCCGGAGCGGCTGACGGCGGCGCTGCGGCAAGTGCATGCGGCCACCGCCAGCGTCCCGGCCGACCGGGTCCAGCAGCGGCTGGACAGCATCCGCATCCTGTTGGTGGAAGACAACCCGCTCAACCAGATCGTGGCCAAGAGCATGCTGGTGCACGCCGGCGCCACCGTGCACACGGTGGACAATGGCTTGCTGGCGCTCGATGCGCTGCGGGCCGACAGCGACCGTTACGACCTGGTGCTGATGGACGTGCAGATGCCGGAAATGGACGGTTTCGAGGCGACCCGCCGCATCCGCGACGAGCTGGAGCTGACCATCCCGGTACTGGCCATGACGGCCGGCGTGCTGCTGTCCGAGCGCGAACAATGCATCGCCTGCGGCATGAACGACTTCATCGCCAAGCCGGTCGATGTCGAGCAGATGTTGCGCGCCATCGTACGCAACCTGCCGGCCCTGCGGCGCAATGCGCTGGCCGGCTGAAACCGCCCGGTATTGAAGCGCATGGCGTTTTAATGTAGTATCTCAAATAAATCTTATCCCATTACGCTAGCCATGACTCCCCTGGAACTGAACCCCGCCGCCATCGCCACCCTGGTCCACACCTTTTACGACGACGTGCGGGCCGATCCCGAACTGGCGCCCATCTTCAACGCCGCCATCGGCGACCAGTGGGAACCGCACCTGGAACGCATGGTCGATTTCTGGTGCACCGTCATGCTGGGGCAGCGCAGCTTCCAGGGCAATGTGTTCGGCACCCACATGCAGCTGACGGGTGTGCAGCCGGAGCATTTCCGGCGCTGGCTGGACCTGTTCCTGGCCACCGTGCAGCGCCTGTTCGAGCCCGAGGTGGCCGACGAATTCCTGATCGTCGCGCGGCGCATCGCGCATAGCCTGCAGTATGGTTATTTCGGCAAGGTGATGGCCGAATAGCGCTTCCCTGGCTGTACAACATTTCGTTTCGGCCAATAAGCAGTATTACCGATACCTGTTTAGAAAAAACCTGCCATAATGGATCATCCGATCCCACTAAGCGAGGAGATAAACATGAAAGCCCTGCCTGAACATGTCGTCCACTACAAAAGCTCTCCCGAGTTCACGGACAGCACCGTGCCCGCAGCCCTGCAGCGTGGCCACACCACGGCCGCCGGCGTATGGGGCCGTATCACCGTGCTGGAAGGCAGCCTGCGCTATCGCATTACGGGTGCCGGGCCGGAAGAACTGATCCTCACGCCGGAGCGCCACGGCGTGGTCGAACCCCAGGTCGAACATGAAGTGGAAGTGATCGGCCCCGTCAAGTTCCGGGTCGA
>JAZJZQ010000635.1:17852-24933 GCA_040389625.1 Pseudomonadota bacterium
CTGGTGCAGTCGGGCATCGCGCCCGCCGCCGCCGCCATCGCGGCCCGCATCGTCTCGATGAGCGGGGTTATCAAATTGCACCTTGCCGTGGAAGACCGGGTGCTGTATCCGGCGCTGGAAGCGAGCGGCGACGCCGAGCTGGCGCGCCTGAGCCGCCAGTACCAGGGTGAAATGGAAGGCATCGCCGCCAGCTACCTGGCCTTTGCCGCCAAATGGAACACGCCCCGCCTGCTGGAACAGCAGCCGGAGACGTTCCGCGCCGAGGCCAATCAGGTGCTCAAGACGCTGTACGAGCGCATGAAGCGGGAAGACCGCGAGTTCTACCCGGCCGTTGAAGCGGCCGCCAGCGCCATGGCCTGAGCGCACTAGAACTCCAGCTCCTCCGTGATGGCGGCCAGGCCGGCCCGGGCGCAAGCCTCGTCGGCGGCGCCATTCGGTGCGCCGGACACGCCGATGCCGCCATACGTCACCCCGCCCGCCTCGACCAGGATGCCGCCGCCCACCGCCAGCACATGGGCGATCTGGCGGATGCCGCTGGAATCCTTGTTGCCCTGGGTGCTCTCGGCCAGCGCCAGGCTGGTGGTCTTGAAGCTGATTGCCGTCCAGGCCTTGCCGGCGGCAGCATCGGGCGTGTGCATGCCGGCGTAACGGTCGCGCAGCATCACCTGCGGCACGCCGCTGCGGTCCAGCACCGCCACCGCCACCTGGTAGCCGCCGTCACGGCATTTCTTCAGCGCGGCCTGGGCTGCCTTGAGGGCCGTTTCGGGCGCCATCAACTTGACGGCGTAGGTCGCATCGGCCGCCTGGGCGGCCGGCGCCGCCACCATGAACAGCGCCGCCAGCGCCGTCGATGCTGCCGTTGCCATCGCCCTTGCCAATGAATTTGCGCCTGAATTTGCGACTGAATTTGCGACTGAATTTGCGACCGAATTTGCGACCGAATTTGCGACTGAACTTGCCGATGCCAGCCTTGCCGGTCCTGCCTTGAAGTGCTGTCTCATTGTCACTCTCCCTGTGGTTTGCTGCCTGCGTGAGACGCCAGCCGCCGCATTGCCTCGGCCAGCGCGTTGTCCAGATAGCCGCCATACAGGCCGGTCGTGTCGCCGCCCACGATGGGCGCGGTGAGCAAGGCGCCGCCGGCGTCGACCAGCACGACGGTGGGTGCGAAGCGCGCCTGGTAACGCGCGGCCAGGCGCTTGCCGCTGCTGGACGCGCCGTCAAAATCGCGCAGCGGCGCCGTATCGTCCAGCCGCACTTCGCGCACCACGGGCCGCTGCCCGGGCGGCAGGTCGCGCTGCAGGGGCAGCAGGTAATTGCGCCGCACCACCAGGCAATAGCCACAGTCGGGCAGCGAAAACAGCAGCACCACCGGCACGCCGCGTGCTGCCGCCTCGGCGCCATCGGCGCGCAAGTCGCGGGCCGGCGCCAGCAAGTCCATCAGAACTGCGGGAAGTACAGCTTGGCCCGCTCCAGCTTATAGCTCCAGGGCAGGCCCGCGTTCTTCCAGCCGTTGACCACACGCTGGCCCGCCTGCGGTCCATCCTTGGCCAGGTCCCCCTCGAAACCATCGATGACCGTGTAGACCTTGTGATAGCCCAGCTGCGCCAGCAGGCTGGCCGCGCGGCCGCTGCGATCGCCGGAGCGGCAGATCAGGATCACGGTATCGTCCTTGCCCAGGCCCTTGGCCGTCATGCGCCGCGCCAGTTCCGGCCCGAAGTCGTTGTTGACGGCCATGGCCCAGCGGCCGGCCTTGGCGTCCCAGCCCGCGTCGTCGGGATGCTCCACGTAGGGGATGTTGGCATCGGCTACGGTGGGCATGCCCAGGTAAGCCACTTCGTAGCGGGTGCGCACGTCGACCAGGTAGGCCTGTTCGCCCAGGCGCTGCTTGAGCGCGTACGCTTCCTTCGCATCCACGTATTGGGCGCCGGTGGCGCGCTTGGCTTCGGGCACGGCCGCCGCGTCGTACGCGGAAGCGTGGCCGGCCACGCCGGCCAGCGCCAGCCAGACGGCGGCGCACATGAAGCGGGTATTCGATCGCATGTCGTTCTCTCTCCTTGGTTGATTGCCCCTACGGCGCGATGCCGGGATTGCCTTCCATGCCGATCAGGCGCGGCGTGTTGAGCTTGCGGGGGGCGACGGTCTTCTTGTCGCGCAGCCATTTGCCCACCACTTCCCACACCGGCTCGCCGCTGGCCCCTTCCGCCACCGGGGCCCAGCCGGCCACCTTGTAGGTCTTGTCGGCGTCGATCAGCTTGCCGTTCAGGCGCATGTCCTGGATGCGCGCGCCCATGCGGGCCTTGGGTTCGATGGCATAGCTCATGCCGCCCACCCGCACCATGTCGCCGCCCTGCTGGTAGTAGGGATCGGGATTGAACAGGTTATCGGCCACGTCCTCCATGATGTTCTTGATGGTGGCGCCCGTCATTTCCGTCAGCGTGCTGTAGGAATAGGTGGTGGCCGTCTGGTCCATCAGGTGCTCCATCAGGATGGGGCTGTCGGGCAGCAGCGAGGTGCCCCAGCGGAAGCCGGGCGAGAACGCCAGGTCGGCGCCCTTGACGTCGATCAGGGCATCGACGATCAGCTGGTCGAAGGTGCCGTTGAAGTTGCCGCGCCGGTACAGCGTGCCCTGGGTCATGGCCAGCTTTTCATTGAGCTTCGCTTCGTACGGTGCGCGGATCTTCTGGATCAGCGCCGTCATCGCGCGGTCGGCCGGCAGGAAGTTGGAGAACACCGGCAGCAGCTTGTAGCGGAAGCCCTGGATGGCGCCGTCGCGCACGTCGAAATCGAGCACGCCGAGGAACTTGCTGTTGCTGCCGGCATTGGTCACCAGCGTCTTGCCGCCGCCGTTGGCGACGATCACCGGCGCCGGCATGCCGTCGTGCGTATGGCCGCCCATGATGGCGTCGATCCCGCGCACGCGCG
This sequence comes from Pseudomonadota bacterium, assembly GCA_040389625.1. GTDB lineage: Bacteria > Pseudomonadota > Gammaproteobacteria > Burkholderiales > Burkholderiaceae_D > Rugamonas. The sequence goes on from JAZJZQ010000635.1 coordinate 20,775, forward strand.
AGGCCATCTTCAGGTCCACGTCCATGCCGTTATGGGACAGCACGACGACCACCCTGGCGCCCTTGGCGCGGGCCTCGTCCACCGTCTTCTGCATGTTCTCTTCCTGGATGCCGAAGCTCCATTCGGGCACCATGTAGCGCGGATTGGCGATCGGCGTGTAGGGGAAGGCCTGGCCGATGATGGCCACCTTGACCCCGTTCATCTCCTTCATCACATAGGGTTTGAAGACCGGGTCGCCGAAGTCGGTGGTCTGGATGTTCTGGGCCACGAAATCGACCTTGCCCTTGAAGTCGCGCTCGACGATTTCCTTGACCCGCTTGTCGCCCAGCGTCATTTCCCAGTGCGCCGTCATCACGTCCACGCCCAGCTCCAGGCAGGCGTCCACCATATCCTGGCCGTTGGTCCACAGGGCCGTGGCCGAGCCTTGCCAGGTGTCGCCGCCGTCCAGCAGCACGGTGCCGGGCCGGCTGGCGCGCATGCGCTTGACCAGCGTGGACAGGTGGGCGAAGCCACCGACCTTGCCGTAGGTGGCCGCAGCCTGTTCGAAGTTCAGGCAGGTAAAGGCGTGCGCCTCGGGCGTGCCCGGCCTGATGCCCGTCTGGCGCAGCAGCTGCTCGCCCACCAGGTGCGGCATGCGGCCCACCGCCTGGCCCACGCCCAGGTTCACGTTCGGTTCGCGGAAGTACACGGGCGTCAGCTGCGCATGGCAGTCGGTAAAGTGCAGCAGGTGCACATTGCCGTAGCGCGGTACATCGTACAGCGCGCCGGCCGAGGGCGCGGCCAGCGCCCCTTTCGCATCGAGCAGCATGCCGCCGGCGGCGGCGATGCCCATCACCTGCATGAATTCACGCCGACTCAGGCTCATATCAATTTCCTCACTATTTGCATGGTTGCGCGGCTCACTGGTTGACGGGCGAGGCCGGGTCCAGCAGGAGCGCCATCACGTCGCGGATCTGGGCCTCGGTCAGGATGCCGTTGTGGCCGAAACGGGGCATGCTGGAACAGGCACGGTAGGCCTGCGAGTTGTAGATCTTGCCCCAGGTGTAGCGCAGCGTGTCGGCGCCCTGCCCGCGCAGCTTGCCGTACTGGTACAGCGAAGGGCCGATATTGCCGAACGAGATTTCCTCCTTGCGCAGCTGGTGGCAGGCGTAGCAATTGCCGCCGTTGACGCTGCCCACGGCATCCGACGACTGCATGCCGCGCCCGTTCTGGGCGATCTTTTCGCCCTCTTCCCATTTGCCCAGCCAGACGCCGTCGGCCGGATAGACGATGGTCTTGAGCTGGCTCGATTCGATCTGCGCGTCCACCTTCTTGCCGCGCGCGGCCGGCTGTTCGCTGCAGATCTTCTGCACCTCGTCCTGCCGGGTCACCCGCTCCACCGTGGCCGGGCCCTTGGACCGGAAGTCGCTGGCCAGCATGTCGCGCGCCATCTTGCCGTAATCGGGACCGGCCGCGGCCGCCGTCGCACAGGCGGCCGCCATCAGCACCGCCGCTGCCTTGTCGATATGTCGCATCTGCGTCTCCTTAACGTTTCAGCGCAGGAGCGTCGAACTTGCCGCCGTCCGCACTCTTGGCCAGGTACATGGTGAGCGCCGTCACCGCGTCCGATGCGTACACCGGCTCGGGGAAGCGCTGCTGGCGGAAGCAGTCCATCAGCCGGTGCTGCATGGTGCGCACCTCGCCCTGCGACACCCGGTAGGCTGGCCACGTGGTGTAGGCCGCCTGTGCGTTGGCCTTGTTTAGCATATTGGGCAGCTCCTGCAGGCGGATGCGCTGGCCTTCCGCGCCGTGGCAGGTGGCGCACGCGAAATCGTGCGCGCCGCCGCGGTAGAAGAACAGCTTCTTGCCAACTTCGTAGGCCTGCTTTTCCAGCGGGTGGGCGGTGGAGACGTTCATGGGCATGCCGCGCGACTCGGCCGCCACATAGCTCATGATGGCTTCAATGTCGGACGGATTGCCGGCCGAGCCGAACGGCGTCTTGAGCGCCTCGGCCTGGGTCAGGCCCTGGATCGTCATGCGGCAGTAGGCCAGGCGCTGTTCGGCGTCCATCACCTTGCCCGTGTCCTTGAAAAAGCGCGGCAGTGCCACGTAGGCGCCTTTCAGCACGCCGGGCCCCTGGCCCATGTCGCAGCTTTCGAGCGAGGCCTGCTTCGGCCCCGCCTTCTTCTTCCACAGCTCCTCGCCGCGCATTTCCCACAGTTCGGCGGGATTGCCGTCGGCCAGCATCTGCCGGTACTTGGCGATTTCGTCGGTGGCCGAGGTCTGCGCCAGCGCCGGCAGCGCTGCCAGCGCCGCCAGGATCAAACAAGCTTTTCTTTTCATCGTGTCTCCTCCAATTGCTTGCCCGGGGCGCCGCCGTATCAGCTGATGACGGCTTCGTCGCTGCGGCTGTCGCCCATGTTGTCGGCCCAGGCCACGCTGACCTTGTCGCCCTTGGCGCCGCCCTTGAACTTGAAGGACAGGAACGGGTCCTTCGACACGGAAGGACCGAACTGCGCGTCCAGCACCACCTTGTCCTTGCACTTGACCACCAGCGTCTTGATGTGGTGGGCCGGTATCACCTTGCCCGTCGCATCCTTGCGCTGGCCCGTCTCCATATCGTGACGCATCAAGATCTTCACTTCCACCGTGTCGCCCGCGGAGGCGGCGCGAATACGCATCGGATCACCCATGATAATTCCTTTACTTTGATCTGAGAGAGAGATTGGATGACGGCCGCTTAGCCGCCGCAGCCGCCCAGGGTTACCTTGATTTCCTTGCTGGCCACCAGCCACTTGCCGTCCGCCTTGACCAGCGCGTGGACGTTGGAGGTGGCGCCCATCTTGACGCGGGTGCTGATGGCCGGCTCGGTCCCGGGCGGGATGGCGAAGGCGGCCGACATGGCGCTGGGGTTTTTCTCCACCAGGATCGCCATGTATTCCGTGTTCGGGGCCTTGGACGCGATCGCCACCGGCACCACGGCGCCGTTTTCGGCGATATCGGGGCCGCTGACGGTCACGTCGGTGCTAACGGCGAACTTGTCGCCGCCCAGCGCCTTGAGCACGTCTTCCAGGCTCTTGGCGTCAAACACCTTCTGGCTCCATTCCGCCGCGAAGACGTCGGACGGCTTGAGCAAGCCCGCCGTGAATGCCATGCCCAGCACGGACGAAATGCGCAGCATGTCGCGTCGACTCTGATTCATCACTATCTCCTATCGAAAAATACAAGGCTGGCCGGTGGCCGGAGCCTGGGTTTGCAGCTATGGTTGCCGCTATGGTTGCTACTGAGGTTGCCACTATGGTTGCTGCAATCGGATGGGCGGACCGCCCGCAGCCGGCCCGCGACGTTCTTGCCTGGTCCTTATTCGTGCCTATCTGGCGCCAGCCAGGACCCAGGCCACCAGCGTCTGGATTTCCTCGTCCTTCAGGCTGGACTGGGCCGGCATGGCGACGGCGCCCCACACGCCGCTGGTACCGGCCCGTATCCGTGCCGCCAGGGCCGCCGGCGCGGCCGCGTCGCCCCGGTAGCGGGCCGCCACGTCGGTGAAGGCCGGGCCCACGATCTTGTTGCTGACGCCATGGCAAGCCACGCAGGCGTTCTGCCTGGCCAGGCGCAGGCCTGCGCTTTCCTCGGCCACCGGCGCGGCGGCCGGCGCCGCGGCGGCCGTGCGCACCAACGCTGTTGGCGCGGGCTTGGTGGTGTCGGCGCCGCGTACGGGGCCGAACGTACGGTTCTGCAGCGCGATGTTGCCGTGCGCGTTGCGCGACGGCTCGGGCAGGGTCGAACGCAGGCCCGGTTCGACCGGGCAGTTCTTCATGCAGGCCACGCTGTGCACATCGGGCTTGCCCTTGATGTCCCACAGGCCGTGATTGGTTTCCATGCCATTGCGGTTAGGCATGCGCTGCTGCACCTGGGCGATGTTCTGGTCCGACAGCGTGAAGTCGTCCGGCACGATCTCGCCCATGTTGAGGATGTAGGCCAGCACGGCGTACACCTCGTCCGTCTTGAGCGACTTGGGCGCCGTCCACGGCATGGCGCGGTTGATGTAGTCCCACAGCGTGGAGACGGTGGCCACTTTCATGAGCGTGGTCTTTTGCGGCTGGCGGCCTGTCTTGAGCGCGGCCACGTGGCCGGTCTTGATGTCGTCGGCCGTGGTGCCGCCCACGATGGGGGTGAACAC
>JAZJZQ010000636.1:0-3722 GCA_040389625.1 Pseudomonadota bacterium
GATCACCAAGGGCGCCAAGGTGCTGGTGATCGCCGCCATCGACGGCACCACCCTGGCCGACGCGCTGCAGAAGGCGGCCGACAAGGGCATCAAGGTCATCGCCTACGACCGCCTGATCCGCAATTCCAAGAACGTGGACTACTACGCCACCTTCGATAACTTCCAGGTCGGCGTGCTGCAGGCCCAGTACATCGAAAAGGCGCTCGACCTGAAAAAGGCCAAGGGTCCGTACAATATCGAACTGTTCGGCGGTTCGGCCGACGACAACAACGCCTTCTTCTTCTACAACGGCGCCATGTCCGTGCTCAAGCCGTACATGGACCAGGGCAAGCTGGTGGTGCGCAGCAAACAGGTAGGCATGGAGAAGGTCGCCACCCTGCGCTGGGACGGCGCCGTGGCCCAGGCCCGCATGGACAATCTGCTGAGCGCCAACTACGGCAAGGCCCGCGTGGACGCCGTGCTGTCGCCGTATGATGGCCTGAGCATCGGCATCCTGTCCTCGCTCAAGGGCGTGGGCTACGGCACGCCCAAGCAGCCGATGCCGGTGGTGACGGGCCAGGATGCCGAAGTGGCGTCGGTCAAGTCCATCCTGCGCGGCGAGCAGCGCTCCACCATCTTCAAGGACACCCGCGAACTGGCCAAGGTCACCGCCAGCATGGTCGACGCGGTCCTGAGCGGCAAGACCCCGCCGATCAACGACACCAAGACCTACAACAACGGCGTCAAGGTGGTGCCGTCCTACCTGCTCAAGCCGGTCAGCGTGGACATCAGCAACTGGAAGCAGGTGCTGGTGAGCGGCAGCGGCTACTACAGCGAGTCGCAGTTCAAATAAGGGATGCGCCCTGGCGGCGGGCAGCGCCGCCAGGGTCTCCATACGAGACAGTCCGAAAGCGAATATGACGAATACCATCCTGGAAATGCGCGGGATAAGGAAGACCTTTCCGGGCGTGACGGCGCTCGACCATGTGAACCTGAAGGTGCGCGACGGCGAGATCCACGCCATCGTCGGCGAGAACGGCGCCGGCAAATCCACGCTGATGAAGGTGCTGAGCGGGGTCTACCCGCACGGCAGCTACAGCGGCGACATCGACTATCTGGGCCAGACCCGCGCCTTTCGCGGTATCGCCGACAGCGAACATGCGGGCATCATCATCATCCACCAGGAACTGGCGCTGGTGCCGCTGCTGTCGATCACCGAGAATATCTTCCTCGGCAACGAGCCTGGCCGCAACGGCATCATCGACTGGCACGCCGCCCACGACAAGACGCGCGAACTGCTGCGCAAGGTGGGCCTGAACGAGGCGCCCGACACCCCGGTCAACCGCCTGGGCGTGGGCAAGCAACAGCTGATCGAGATCGCCAAGGCCCTGTCCAAGCAGGTCAAACTGCTGATCCTCGACGAGCCGACGGCCAGCCTGAACGAAAGCGACAGCGACGCCCTGCTCGCCCTGCTGCTGGAACTGAAGGCGCAAGGCATCGCCTCGATCCTCATTTCACACAAGCTCAATGAGATTTCCAAGGTGGCCGACGCCATCACGGTGCTCAGGGACGGCAACACGGTCGACAGCTTCGACTGCCGCGTCGAGAAGATCAGCGAAGACCGCATCATCCGCCACATGGTGGGCCGCGACATGGCCGAGCGCTACCCGCGCCGCACGCCCAGCATCGGCGACACCTGCTTCGAGGTGCGCGACTGGCGCGTGCATCATCCGGAGGACGCGGAACGCCAGGTCATCAAGGGCATAGCCCTCAAGGTACGCAAGGGTGAAGTACTGGGTATCGCCGGCCTGATGGGCGCCGGCCGCACCGAGCTGGCCATGAGCATCTTCGGCCGCTCCTACGGGCAGAAGATCAGCGGCCAGGTCATCAAGGAGGGCGTGACTATCGACGTGAGCACGGTGCAGAAGGCCATCCGGCACGGCATCGCCTACGTCACCGAAGACCGCAAGGCGCTGGGCCTGGTGCTGCAGGACGACATCAAGCGCAACACCAGCCTGGCCAACCTGAACGGCGTGGCGCGCCACCTGGTGATCGACGAGGGACGCGAATTCCAGGTAGCCGACGGCTTCCGCGGCAAGCTGCGCATCCGCTGCGCCGACGTGTTCCAACAGGTGGTCAACCTCTCGGGCGGCAACCAGCAGAAGGTGGTGCTGGCCAAATGGCTGTTCTCCAATCCGGACGTGCTGATACTGGATGAACCGAGCCGCGGCATCGACGTGGGTGCCAAGTTCGAGATCTACACCATCATCAACCAGCTGGTGGCAGAGGGCAAGAGCATCATCATGATTTCGTCGGAGATGCCGGAACTGCTGGGCATGTGCGACCGCATCATGGTGATCAATGAAGGCAGCTGCGTGGGCGAATTCAGCGCAGCCGAAGCGACGCAGGAAAAAATCATGCGCGCCATCGTATTAAACGGAGACAAGCAACATGGGTAAGCAATTCGAAGCCGGCGTGGCCGGCGACCTGGCCAACCTCGCCACGGCGGCGCCGGCTGCCAATGCAGCCAATTCGGCTAGCGCGGCCAGCTCAGGCCCTGCGGCCACCGCGCAGCAGGCAGCGGGCAAGGGCACGACAGCGCTGGGCTTCATCAAGAACAACCTGCGCGAATACGGCATGCTGTTCTCGCTGGTGCTCATCATGGGCTTCTTCGAGTTCATGACCGACGGCACACTGATGCAGCCGCTGAACATCACCAACCTGCTGCTGCAGAACAGCTACGTGGTCATCATGGCGCTCGGCATGCTGATGGTGATCGTGGCCGGGCACATCGACCTGTCGGTCGGCTCGGTGGTCGGCTTCATCGGCGCCCTGGCCGCCGTGCTGATCGTGAACTACGACTTGAACTACATCGCCGCCGGCGTATTGTGCCTGGCCGTCGGTGGCCTGATCGGCGCGGCGCAAGGCTATTTCGTGGCCTATGCCAAGATCCCCTCCTTCATCGTCACCCTGGCCGGCATGCTGGTGTTCAAGGGCCTGACGCTGGCGCTGCTGCAGGGCCAGTCGGTCGGCCCCTTCCCGGAAGGCTTCCAGCACCTGAGCTCGGGCTTCATTCCCGACCTGTTCAGCGTGAGCGATTTGCGCCTCACTTCCCTGCTGCTGGGGGTCGTGGCCGCCTGCGCCCTGTTCTACGTCAAGCTGCGCGCCCGCGCGCGCTCGGTCGGCAGCGGCATGTCGGATGAACCGCTGGTCTTCTTCCTGGCCAGGAACGCACTGCTGGCGGCCGCCATCGTCTACTTCAGCTACCTGCTGGCGTCCTACAAAGGCATGCCCAATGTGCTGATCGTGATGGCGATCCTGATCGCGGCCTACACCTTCGTCGCCAACCGCACCGTGATCGGGCGCCGCGTGTACGCCGTGGGCGGTAACGAGAAAGCCAGCCGCCTGTCGGGTATCAAGACGGAACGGGTCAGCTTCGCCACCTTCGTCAACATGGGCGTGCTGGCCGCGCTGGCCGGCCTGATCTTCGCGGCCCGTCTGAACACGGCCACGCCGAAGGCCGGTACCGGCTTCGAACTGGACGTGATCGCGGCCTGCTTCATCGGCGGCGCCTCGGCATCGGGCGGCGTGGGCAAGGTGATGGGCGCAGTGATCGGCGCCTTCGTCATGGGCGTGATGAACAACGGCATGTCCATCATGGGCATCGGCATCGATTACCAGCAGGTGATCAAGGGACTGGTGCTGCTGGCGGCGGTGTTTGTGGACGTCTACCACAAGAACAA
>JAZJZQ010000637.1:0-18501 GCA_040389625.1 Pseudomonadota bacterium
AATCGCTCAAGGCCACCAGCGAGGCCGTGCGCCAGCTGCAGTATGCGGCCGGCGATCTGCAGTCCGGCGTGGGCAACTTCACGCTGGCCGCATAATCGTGAAAGAAAACATCGGACCATGAAACAGCTGCTCTTTCACATCGGCGCCGACCGCTACGCGCTGCGCCTGCGCGACGTGGTGCGCGTGCTGCCGCTGCTCGAACTCAAGCAGCTGCCGCTGGCGCCGGCCGCCGTGGCCGGCCTGATGGACTTCCATGGCCAGTCCGTGCCCGTGGTCGACCTCAGCCTGCTGGCCGGCACGGCGCCGGGCCAGCAGCATTTCGACACCCGCATCCTGCTGGTCCACTACCGCGCGCCGGACGGCGCCACCCATCTGCTGGGATTGCTGGCCGAACGGGTGCTGGGCGTCGGCGAGGTGGATGCGGCGGCGCTGGCCGACAGCGGCGTGCGCGCCGCTCCCTTCCTCGGCCAGGTGGCCAGCGACGCCACCGGCATCGTGCAGCTGGTGGAACCGGACCGGCTGCTGCCACCCGACCTGCGCGCCATGCTGTTCCAGCCGCAAAGCGCCGCATCATGAACGTGCAGACCACCCTGCGCCAGGCCACCGGCCTGAACCTGTCGAAGGCGGCGGCCGAACGGGCCATGGACTGCCGCATGGAGCGCCTGGGCGTGACCGACCGCCAGGCCTACCTGGCCGCCCTGTCGCCGGAGGAACTGACGCAGCTGGTGGAACTGGTGGTGGTGCCCGAGTCGTGGCTGTTCCGCGACCCGGTCGCGTTCCAGGCCGCCACCGTCCACGTCAAGGCCGTGCTGGCCGGTGCCGAGGCGGGCCGGGTGGCGCGCATCCTGTCGGTGCCGTGCGCCGGCGGCGAGGAACCGTATTCGATGGCCATGGCGCTGGCCGACGCGGGAGTGGCGCCGGAACGCTACCTGATCGACGCCTGGGACATCAGCCCGGTTTGTGTGGCGCGGGCCCAGGCCGGCGTCTACGGGCGCAACGCCTTCCGCAGCGACGACCTGGCCTTCCGCGAGCGCCATTTCACGCGCACGGGCGAGGACGAATACCGCATCGGCGACGCCTTGCGCAACAAGGTGCGCTTTCGCCAGGGCAGCCTGTTCGCGCTCGACGCCGGCAAGCTGCCGGCCTACGACATCCTCTTTTGCCGCAACCTGCTGATCTATTTCGACAAGCCCACCACCAAGGCCGCCGTCGAGCGCCTGGCGGCCCTGCTGGCCGACGACGGCTTGCTGTTTGCCGGCTATGCGGAAGTGCCGGCGTTCTGTCAGCATGGCTTCGCGCCGCTGCAGTTTCCCCGGGCCTTCGGCCTGAGAAAGGACAGCGCAGCCACGCCACAGCCGATGCCGGCGCAGCCGCCGGCCGGCGCGGCCAAGGCGGCTGCCGCGCGGGCGCGGCGCGCCGCGTCCGCCGGCGCGGGGGGGGCGCCGGGCGCCGGCATATCGACCACCGCCCGTACCACCACGCCCGAGGCGGCGCTGCAGGCAGGGCGGGCGTCCGCGCCGGCATCAGCGCTGCCGGGCGCTCCCGTCCCAGGCCCCGCAGCGGGCTCCTGGACGGCTGCCGGGCGGGCGCCTTCACCTGCGTCCCCCCCGCCGCCGGGGACGGCCGTCGCCCCGGCCGCGCTGCTGGAACAAGCCCGCAAGCTGGCCGACCTGGGCCGCTTCGACGAAGCCGAACGGGCCTGCCAGACCTGCCTGGCGCAGACGCCCGATGCCCCCGACGCCTATTTCATCCTCGGCCTGCTGAACGAGCAGGCCGGCAAGCTGGCCAGGGCGGAAGAGCACTGGCGGCGCTGCATCTACCTGCGCCCCGACCATTACGAAGCGCTGTGCCACCTGGCCCTGCTGGCCGAGCACAATCGCGACCCGGCCGCCGCCGCGCTGAAGGCACGCGCCGCGCGCGTCTACCAGCGCCAGCTGGCGTCCTGAAGGAGAGACCATGACGAACCTGGACAGCCCTATCCTGGTCAACTGCTGGAACCGCATCGGCGTCAGCGGCGACCAGAGCTGCGACAAGCTGGCGCGCCATATCCATTGCCGCAACTGCGAAGTCTATGCCGACGCGGCCCAACGCAACATGCAGCGCGCCGTGGGCGACAGCTACAGGCGCGAATGGGCCGACCACTTCCGCCAGGCCGACGACGCCGGCGCCCTGCCCGACGCCTCCTGCCTGGTGTTTCGCATCGGCCGCGAATGGCTGTCGCTGCCCACGTCCATCTTCCAGTCCGTGGCGCCGCAGGCCGCGCCGCACCGGCTGCCGCACCGCCATGCGCGCGAACTGCGCGGCATCGTCAACGTGGGCGGCACGCTCTATCCCTGCATGTCGCTGGCGGCCCTGCTGGGCATAGACGAATCGGAAGGCGTGGCCGCCACCGGCCGCCATACCTTCGCGCGGCTGCTGGTGGTACGCTGGGAGGAGCAGGCGTTCGCCCTGCCGGTGGCGGACCTGCACGGCATCGTGCGCTATGCGTCGGCCACCGTGCAGCCGCCGGCCGCCACCATCAACAAGGGCCTGCAACGCTACCTGTCTGGCGTGCTGTCGCACGCGGACATGCATATCGGCTGCCTGGATGCGGCCCTGATCGGCCACCAACTTGCGAGGACGCTGCGATGAGCCAGGACCAGCAGGGCGATTTGAGCCAGTTCTCCATGCGCGACCTGTTCCGCATGGAGGCCGACAACCAGACCCAGATCCTGACCGACGGGCTGCTGGCGGTGGAACGCCTGAAGGGCGACGCCGGCGCGCTGGAGGCGATGATGCGCGCCGCCCATTCGATCAAGGGGGCGGCCGCCATCGTCGGGCTGGACATTGTGGTGCAGCTGGCGCACGGCATGGAGGACAGCTTCGTCGCCGCCCAGCAGGGCCGCATGCAACTGACGCCGAACCGGGTCGATGCGCTGCTGGCCGGCGTCGACCTGATCCTGCAGATCGCGCGGCTGGACGATGCCGGCGCCGACGCCTGGCTGGCCGGCAACGCCGCTCCCATCCGCACCACCATGGATCTGATCGCCAATATCGCCTTCCTGCCGGAGCCGCCATCGTTTGCGCCGCCGGCCTCGCCGGCGGCCACGATACCGTCCATGGCCGCGCCGGCAACACCCGATGGCGTTACCGCACCAGCGCCAACCGACACCACGGCCGTGCCGACACCGGCCGCCGGGCCAGCGGACGAAGGTCCCCTCCCCGCCGTACCCCGCCAGCCCGCCCCGCTCAAGGCGGCCCAGAATTTCGACCGCCTGCTGTCGCTGGCCAGCGAGGCGCGCATCAATGCGCACCAGATGCATCCGTTCATCCAGGACCTGCAGCGCTTCAAGCGCAACCAGAGCAGCCTGTTCTCGCTGGTCGAGCAGCTGCACGAAGCCATCGCCGACAGCCACGACGCCAGCCTGAAGGAAAAGTCGCTGCTGGCACTACAGAAGACCCACCCGCTCAAGCAATTCCTGCTCGAGCACATCGCCGACGTCGAAGCGTACGAACGGCGCATGCTGGCCGTCTCCCAGAACATGGTGGACGAAGTGCTGACGCTGCGCATGCGCCCCTTCCGCGACGGCGTGCAGGCCTTCCCGCGCATGGTGCGCGACCTGGCGCGCGGCCTGGGCAAGGAGGCGCACCTGGAGATCGTCGGCGAGGACACGCTGGTCGACCGCGACATCCTGGCCCGCATCGAAAGTCCGCTCAACCACATCCTGCGCAACGCCGTCGACCATGGCCTGCAGACGCCGGCCGAGCGCATCGCCGCCGGCAAGCCCGGCACCGGCACCATCGTGCTGGAGGCGCGCCACCGGGCCGGCATGCTCAGCATCGAGATCCACGACGACGGGCGCGGCGTGGACCTGGAAAAAATCCGCGCCACCGTCGTCGCCCGCAAGATGGCGGCGCCCCAGATGGCGGCCGCCCTGTCGCCGGCCGAGCTGCTCGAATTCCTGTTCCTGCCCGCCTTCAGCCTCAAGGACAGCACCAACGAAATCTCCGGCCGCGGCGTGGGGCTGGACATCGTGCACGAGACCATCCGCGAGCAGAACGGCACCGTCAGGCTCGAATCGGAACTGGGCCAGGGCTTCCGTACTTCAATCACGCTGCCGCTCACGCAGTCCATCGTGCGCGCGCTGGTGGCCGACATCAAGGGCGAGGCCTACGCCATCCCCATCGTCAAGGTCGAACGCGTGCTCAAGGTGGCGCCGGCGGCCATCCACACGCTGGAAAACAAGCAGTTCTTCGACTTCGGCGGCGAGCATCTGGGCCTGGTGTCGGCAGCCCAGGTGCTGGAACTGGGCGAGATGGAAGCGGGCAGCGAGGACTTGCCGGTGGTGGTGATCGGCAGCGGCGCGCGGCGCTACGCGCTGGTGGTGGACGCCATCCGCGGCGAGCAAAGCCTGGCGGTGCAGGCCATCGATCCCATCTTCGGCAAGATGCGCGACATCTCGGCCGCCGCCCTGCTCGACGACGGCGAGCCGGTGCTGATCCTGGACGTGCCGGACCTGCTGCTGTCGATCGACAAGCTGCTGCACGAGGGCAGCCTGCACCAGCTGGCGCGGGCCGACCATGCGGGCCGGCGCCGCATGAAACGCATCCTGGTGGTGGACGATTCGCTCACCGTGCGCGAGATGGAACGCAAGCTGCTGCTGGGACGCGGCTTCCTGGTCGACGTGGCGATCGACGGCATCGACGGCTGGAACGTGGTGCGCAGCGGCGACTACGACCTGGTCATCACCGACGTCGACATGCCGCGCATGGACGGCATCGAACTGGTCACGCTGATCAAGAAGGACCTCCACCTGCACAAGCTGCCCGTGATGATCGTGTCCTACAAGGACCGGCCGGAAGACCGTGCGCGCGGGCTGTCGGCCGGGGCCGACTACTACCTGACCAAGGGCAGCTTCCACGACGAGACGCTGCTCGACGCCGTGTCCGACCTGATCGGCGAGGCGCAACTGTGAAGATCGCCATCGCCAACGACGTGCCCATGGCGGCCGAGGCGCTGCGCCGGGTGGTGGCCAGCACCGCCGAACACCAGGTGCTGTGGATCGCCCGTACCGGCCTGGAGGCGGTGCACATGTGCGCCGCCAGCCGCCCCGACCTGATCCTGATGGACTTGAACATGCCCGAGCTGGACGGGGTGGAAGCGACGCGCCAGATCATGGAGCAGTCGCCCTGCGCCATCCTGGTGGTGACGGGCCAGCCGCAGGACAACGTCAACCAGGTGTTCCGGGCGCTGGGCGCCGGCGCGCTCGACGTGACGGCCACGCCCATGCTGCAGGGCCGCTCCGGTGGCGACGCCGAGCTGCTGGCCAAGATCCACACCATGGACAAACTGATACGCCACAGCGGCGGCAGCCAGGCCATGCTGCCCAGGGGCGTCAACGGCCAGCCGGCCGCGCCATCGGCCGTCACCACGCTGGTGGCCATCGGCGCCTCCACCGGCGGGCCGTCGGCCGTGGCCACCATGCTGGCCGGCTGGACGGCGCCGCCCAGCTGCGCCATCGTGGTGGTGCAGCACATCGACCAGAACTTCGCCGACAACTTCGCCAGCTGGCTGGGCGAGCAGCTGGCCATGCCGGTGCGGGCCATCGAGGAAGGCGACGAACTGCAGCCGGGCGCCGTACTCATCGCCAAGAGCAACGACCACTTAACGCTGGATCAAAACCGGCGCTTGGGGTACGATGCAGCTCCGCGCGACTATGCCTACCGGCCCTCGGTGGACGTGTTCTTCCACTGCGTGGCCCAGCACTGGCGCGGTGCGGCGATCGGTGTGCTGCTGACCGGCATGGGGCGCGATGGCGCCGACGGCTTGCTGGCCATGCGCCGCGCCGGCCACACCACCATCGCCCAGGACCAGGCCAGTTGCGCCGTGTACGGCATGCCGCGTGCGGCGGCCGAGCTGGGCGCGGCCCAGCTGGTGCTGCCGCTGGAACGTATCGGTGCGCTGCTGCGCAGCACCACCGGCGCCAAACCGTAGCAGCCAGCCCATGGATCAGCAACCAGTTCAGCAAAGAGATACACGATGTCCGATGTGATACCCCCCTCCGCCGAACAGGACCCGGCGCTCACCGCCTACAAGGTGCGGGTGCTGCTGGTGGATGACCAGCTGATCATCGTGGAAGCCGTGCGGCGCATGCTGGGCGACCAACCCGACATCGAATTCCATTACGAGACCAACGCCGCCAGCGCGCTGGAGGTGGCGCGCCGGTTGCAGCCGACCGTGATCCTGCAGGACCTGGTGATGCCCGATACGGACGGCTTCACGCTGATCCAGCAATACCGCGCCGACGAGACGCTGCGCCATGTGCCCGTGATCGTACTGTCGGCCAAGGAAGACCCCAAGCTCAAGGCCCACAGCTTTGCCACCGGCGCCAACGACTACATGGTCAAGCTGCCGGACCGGCTGGAACTGCTGGCGCGCGTGCGCTACCACGCCAACGGCCATATCAGCCGCCTGCAGCGCGACCAGGCGTTCCGCTTCCTGCGCGAGAGCCAGCGCCAGCTGGCCGCGGCCAATATCGAGCTGCAAAAGCTGGCCGCGCTGGACGGCTTGACGGGCATCGCCAACCGGCGCCGCTTCGACGAGACGCTGCAGCTGGAATGGCAGCGCAGCCAGCGCGACCGCCAGCCCGTGTCGCTGATGATCTGCGACGTGGACTACTTCAAGATCTACAACGACAGCCATGGCCATCCCGCGGGCGACTTGTGCCTGAAAAAAGTGGCTGCCGTCCTGACCGAACATTTGAAGCGCCCGGCCGACCTGGTCGCGCGCTACGGCGGCGAAGAATTCGCCATTATCCTGCCCGAAACGGATTTGACCGGCGCACTGACCGTCGCCGAGTCATGCCGCCGCCACCTGGAACAGCTGGCCATCCCTAGCCCGCAAGCGCCGCAATACGGCTGCGTCACCCTGTCGGCCGGCGTGGCCTGCGTGGTGCCGTCGCCGCTGGGCAGCGCCGAGGGCTTGCTGGAGCTGGCCGACCAGGCCCTGTACGCCGCCAAGCATGCCGGCCGCAACCGCGTCATGAGCGCGGCCAGCCTGCAAGGCGTTTCTCCCCACGTTTAAGGAATACCGAGCATGAGTGCACAATTCGACCAGGTCAGCATCATCAAGAAATCCAACATCTACTTCGACGGCAAGTGCGTGTCGCACACCGTGCTGTTTGCCGACGGCAGCAAGAAAACCATCGGCGTGATCTTCCCGTCCAGCCTGACCTTCAACACGGGCGCGCCCGAAACGATGGAAGTGATCGGCGGCGTGTGCAAGGTGCGCCAGGCCGGCGCCACCGAATGGCAAACCTATGGCGCGGGCCAGCAGTTCCAGGTGGGCGCCAACACCCACTTCGACATCGAAACGGTGGAAACGCTGGACTACGTCTGCCACTTCGGCTGATGATAGTCTGATGCTGCGCCGGGGCGGCGCCCTGCCGCCCCATGCAGGGCGCCGGTTACGGCGCCGGCTCGCCTGCCGTGGTACGCAGCTTTACACGAACACCGGCTCCGGCTCCAGCCGCACGCCGTAGCGCGCCTGCACGTCGGCCTGGATCGCCTGCGCCAGACGCACCACGTCGGCGCCGCTGGCACCACCATGGTTGACCAGCACCAGCGCCTGTTTGGCATACACGCCGGCCGCCCCCAGGCTGCGCCCCTTCCAGCCGCACTGGTCGATCAGCCAGCCGGCTGCCAGCTTTTCGCTGCCGTCGGGCTGGCGGTGATGCACCAGCGTGGGAAAACGGGTCAGCAGGTCCGCGCACTGCGCCGCATCGACCACGGGATTCTTGAAGAAGCTGCCGGCGTTGCCGATCTCGGCCGGGTCCGGCAACTTGCGGCGCCGGATCGCGATCACCGTGTCGGCCACCTGGCGCGCCGTGGGCGCGGCCAGGCCCTGCTCGGCCACGGCCTGGGCCAGCTCCGCGTAGCGCAGATTGGGCTGCCAGGCGCGTGGCAGCGCGAACGTCACGTCCAAGATGATCAGTCCTTGCCCCGCCGCGTGCTTGAACACGCTGTCGCGGTAGCCGAACCGGCAGGCCGCCGCGTCCATGCTGCGGGTCTGGCCGGTGGCCGGGTCGAACACGGTCAGGCTGTGGAACACGTCTTTCGTTTCGGCCCCGTAGGCGCCAATGTTCTGGATCGGCGCCGCGCCCACGGTGCCGGGTATCAGCGACAGGTTTTCCAGCCCGCCCATGCCTTGCGCCACCGTCCACTGCACGAACGCATGCCAGTTCTCGCCGGCCGCTGCCTTGACGTAATGGTGGCCGGCGTCGCTGCCCACCACGGCGCGCCCGGCCAGGGCGATGTGCAGCACGAGGCCGGCCACGTCGCCCGTCAACAACACGTTGCTGCCCCCACCCAACACCAGCCGCGGCAGCGCGGCCAGGGCCGGATCGGCCAGCGCCGCGCGCAACTGGTCGAGTGTTTCCACGCGCAGGTAAGCCTGGGCGCGGGCGGCGATACGGAACGTGTTGAGGGACTGCAGGGGGAATTGGTGCTGGAGGGCGGACTGTGGATGCATGGAGAAAACCGATCAATTTAGTCGATTATAGAGCGAATCGGGTAAAAAACCAGCGGCTATATGGGGGCGCACCCCGCTTTGTCCGTTAAAATGTCAGTCTTTGAGGCGCGCGCCTCTGCCGCGCGCAGCCAGCCACACCATTGAGGAATGAACCATGCCGTCGTTTGATGTAGTCTCCGAAGCCGATATGATCGAAGTAAAGAATGCTATCGAGCAATCCAACAAGGAAATCACCACCCGTTTCGACTTCAAGGGCAGCGATGCCCGCGTCGAGCAGAAGGAAAACGAGCTGACGGCCTTTGCCGACTCCGAGTTCCAGCTGAGCCAGGTGCGCGATGTGCTGACCAACAAGCTGGCCAAGCGCAAGGTCGACGTACGCTTCCTGGAGGAAGGCGACATCAAGAAAATCGGCGGCGACAAGGTCAAGCAAGTGATCAAGATCAAGAATGGCATCGAATCTGATGCCGCGAAGAAAATCGTGCGTGTCATCAAGGACAGCAAGATGAAGGTGCAGGCTAGTATACAGGGCGAAGCGGTGCGCATCACGGGCGCCAAGCGCGACGACCTGCAGGCGGCCATGGCCCTGCTGCGCAAGGATGTGCCCGACATGCCGCTCGAGTTCAACAACTTCCGCGACTGATCCCTGCCTTCCGGCGCGCCTGCGCGCGCCGTCACAAAGCTGTAGTACGCATGGAGTAGAATGAACGGAGCTCCATGCCGGTACTGCCGCGCGACCGCAACAGCCCTGGGTGCGCAAGCCCAGCGACCAACCTCGGTAGTCTAAGGATAGCAATGAAACGTGTTGATGATTTCCGCCTGCGATTTGGCAAAAACGAGTACGTGCCCATCATGGTCGGCGGAATGGGTGTAGATATTTCGACGTCGGAACTGGCGCTGGAGGCGGCCCGCCTCGGTGGCATCGGCCACATTTCGGATGCGATGGTAGAGGACGTGTCCGACCGCCGCTTCGATACCAGCTTCGTCAAGGAAAAGACCAAGCTGTACAAGTTCAACATTAACAACATGGACAAGGCCGTCGTCCAGTTCGACCTGGGCCGCCTGGCCGAGGCCCAGCGCCTGCACGTGGGCCGCACCATGGAAGCGAAAAAGGGCCCCGGCCTGATCTTCGTCAACTGCATGGAAAAGCTGACCATGAACGGCCCGCGCGAAACCTTGCGCGTGCGCCTGAACGCGGCGCTGGACGCGGGCATCGACGGCATCACGCTGTCGGCCGGCCTGCACTTCGGCTCGTTCGCACTGATGGCCGACCATCCCCGTTTCCGCGACGCCAAGCTGGGCATCATCGTCTCGTCGGTGCGCGCGCTGCAGATCTTCCTGCGCAAGAACGCCAAGCTGGACCGCCTGCCCGACTACATCATCGTCGAAGGCCCGCTGGCCGGCGGCCACCTGGGCTTCGGCATGGACTGGGCCGAGTACGACCTGCACACCATCACGGCCGAGATCCTCGCTTACCTGAAGGCGGAAAACCTCGACATTCCCCTGATCGCGGCCGGCGGCATCTTCACCGGCTCGGACGCCGTCAGCTTCCTCGAGGCGGGTGCGGCGGGCGTGCAGGTGGCCACCCGCTTCACCATCACCCACGAGTGCGGCCTGCCGGACAAGGTCAAGCAGGAATACGTCAAGGCCACCGAGGACGACATCATCGTCAACGGCATCTCGCCCACGGGCTACCCGATGCGCATGCTCAAGAGCACGCCGGCCATCGGCTCGGGCATCCGTCCCGGCTGCGAATCGTACGGCTACCTGCTGGACGCGACGGGCAATTGCGCCTACATCAACGCCTACAACCGCGAAGTGGCGGCCCATCCGGACGAAAAGAACATTGTCGTGATGGACAAGACTTGCCTGTGCACCCACATGCGCAACTTCAACTGCTGGACCTGCGGCCACTACACCTACCGCCTGAAGGACACCACGCACAAGATGCCGAGCGGCGACTACCAGCTGCTGAGCGCGGAACACGTGTTCAAGGACTATCAGTTTAGCGTCAACAATGAAATTGCCTTACCTGAGAAAGAATTCTAATCAGTCTTGACGGTTCCATTCGGAAATAAAAAAACGGCACAGTCTTCGCGGACTGTGCCGTTTTTGCTGGTGCCGGCGCTTGGCCGGCCGCCCCGCTCAGCCGTCCGCGTTGATGCGGGCGATCAGCGCGCCCAGCACCTCGTCGGCACGCTCATTATCGACCTGGCAGGTGCCCGCGTTTTCATGCCCGCCGCCGCCGTATTCCAGCATCAGCGCACCGATATTGGTCTTGGACGTGCGGTTGAGGATGGACTTGCCGGTGGCGAACACGGTGTTCTGGTTCTTCAAGCCCCACAGCACGTGGATGGAGATATTGGTCTGCGGATAAAGCGCGTAGATGATGAAGCGGTTGCCGGCATAGATCACCTCCTCCTTGCGCAAGTCCAGCACCACCAGCTTGCCGTGCACGGTGGCGCAGCGGCGGATCTGTTCCTTGCATTTTTCGCTGTGCTCGAAGTACAAGTCCTTGCGCTCCCTGACGTCGGGCAGTGCCATGATCTGGTCTATCGTGTGGTTCTTGCAGTAGTCGATCAGGTCCATCATCAGGTTGTAGTTCGAGATGCGGAACTCGCGGAAGCGGCCCAGTCCGGTACGGGCGTCCATCAGGAAATTGAGCAAGTCCCAGCCTTGCGGATTGAGTACTTCCTGTTCGTTGAAGCGGGCCGCGTCGCCCTTGTCCACGGCCGCCATCATGTCGGTCCAGCCGGCCGGGAAGGCCTGGGCGCCGCCGTAGTAGTCGTACACCACGCGCGCAGCCGACGGCGCCTCGGGATGGATGATGTGGTTGGGGCGCTCGCCGGTGTTGCGTATCGTTTCGGACAGGTGGTGATCGAACGCCAGGTGCACGCCGGCCACGAACGGCAAATTGGTGGTGATATCGTTGGCGCTGATGGCAATCTTCCCGTCTTGCATATCCTTGGGATGCACGAACAGGATGTCATCGATCATGTCCAAGTGTTTCAGCAACACGGCGCACACCAGCCCGTCAAAGTCGCTACGGGTTACCAGACGAAATTTTTTTGCTTCAGCTGACATGGAGAGACCCTTTGTAGAAAGTACTAACACGCCACACCTTGCACGGTGCCCTGCTGCATCATACAACTGCCCGGCCCGGGCTGCCCAGCAATTGTGGCCATACGTTGCATTGCGTCACATCATCGCGCCGGGCCGCCTGACTGGCATGTGGCAAGGTAACAAAACTACGTCAAATCCATCGTGCACTCGTTGACATCTTAAATTGATGAGCGTAGATTCCCTCCTCACCATCTCATTTTCATGAGATTTTTGAAGTGCAAGGTAGTAAAAGTACAGAAAATAACGTCTGACCCCGCAAAGGGGCAAGCACAACGGAGACCGCCACCCATAGAAAAAAAGATCGCCCCGCGCGAGGCCGCGTCACGCCTGTCGCATCTGCGCCGCGCCCGCGCCCGCCAGTTCCATCCCACGTTCCGCACATAACCATACGATAAAAACGACCGGAGACATCCATGCAACTCAGCCGCCTCGCCCTCGCTGCCCTGTTCACCTGTTCCCTGGCCGGCGCCCCCGCCACTGCCGCCATCAATGCCAGCCAGCTGGGCGCCAGCTATGACGCCAGCCACAGCAATATCAATTTCAAGATCTATTCCAGCCGCGCCACCCGCATCGAGCTGTACCTGTACGGCAGCGCCAGCGGCAGCCAGGAACTGGCCCGCATCGTCATGACGCAGGGCACCGGCGGCGTGTGGAATACCACCGTGTCGTCCAGCGCGCTGAGCGGCTACGGCATCACGGGCACCGTCTACTACGGCTATCGGGCCTGGGGACCGAACTGGCCTTACAACGCGGCCTGGACCAAGGGCAGCGCCACCGGCTTCATCAGCGATGTCGACGCGGCCGGCAACCGCTTCAACCCCAACAAGCTGCTGACGGATCCGTACGCGCTCGAGCTGAGCCACGATCCCGTCAACCCGGCCATGACGGACGGCACCGTGTACGCCAGCGGCGCCCTGTACCGCAATATCGACACCGGGGCCACGGCGCCCAAGGGCATTGTGCTGGCCGGCGACACGCAATCGATCGGCATCAAGCCCACCCGCGCCTTCAAGGACGACATCGTGTACGAAGTCCACCCGCGCGGCCTGACCATGAACGACGCCAGCATCCCGGCCGCCGACCGCGGCACCTACAAGGGCGCCGGCGAGAAGGCGGCCTACCTGGCCAGCCTGGGCGTGACGGCGGTCGAATTCCTGCCGGTGCAGGAAACCCAGAACGACACCAACGACGTCAACGGCGCCAACGATACGGGCGACAACTACTGGGGCTACATGACGCTGAATTATTTCGCCCCGGACCGCCGCTACGCGGCCGACAAGACGCCGGGCGGCCCCACGCGCGAGTTCAAGGCCATGGTCAAGGCCTTCCACGACCAGGGCATCAAGGTGCTGATCGACGTGGTGTACAACCACACGGGCGAAGGCGGCGCCTGGAACCCCAGCGACACTTCGACCTACAACATCTACGGCATGCGCGGCCTGGATAACCCCACCTACTACGAGCTCACCTCGGACAACCAGTCCTCGTGGGACAACACCGGCGTAGGCGGCAACTACAACACCCACAATCCCGTGGCGCAGAACCTGATCGTCGATTCGCTGGCCTACTGGCGCGATACGCTGGGCGTGGACGGCTACCGCTTCGACCTGGCCTCCGTGCTGGGCAACACCTGTGAAAACGGTTGCTACAACTTCGACAAGATG
This sequence comes from Pseudomonadota bacterium, assembly GCA_040389625.1. Classification (GTDB taxonomy): domain Bacteria; phylum Pseudomonadota; class Gammaproteobacteria; order Burkholderiales; family Burkholderiaceae_D; genus Rugamonas. The sequence goes on from JAZJZQ010000637.1 coordinate 13,294, forward strand.
GATCCGGCCAATGCCCTCAACCGCATCGTGACCGAACTGCCGCCCCGCCCCGCCGCCGGCGGCAGCGGCGTGGACCTGATCGCGGAACCATGGGCCATCGGCGGCAATTCCTATCAGGTGGGCGGCTTCCCGTCCGGCTGGTCGGAGTGGAACGGTCTCTATCGCGACACCGTGCGCCAGAGCCAGAACGGCCTCGGTACGGTTGCCGTCAGCACCGGCACCATGGCCACCCGCTTTGCCGGCTCCAGCGACCTGTACGCGGACGACGGCCGCAAGCCGTGGAACTCGGTCAATTTCATCGTGGCCCACGACGGCTTCACGCTCAAGGATCTGTACAGCTGCAACGGCAAGAACAACAACCAGGCCTGGCCTTACGGCCCCAGCGACGGCGGCGACGACAACAACAACAGCTGGGACCAGGGCGGCACCGCGGCCGACCAGCGCAAGGCGGCCCGCAATGGCCTGGCGCTGATGATGCTGTCGGGCGGCGTGCCAATGATGACGGGCGGCGACGAGATGCTACGCAGCATCAACTGCAACAACAATCCCTACAACCTCGATTCCATCGGCAACTGGCTCAACTGGAGCTGGACCACGGACCAGAGCAACTTCCAGTCCTTTGCCAAGGGCATGATCGCGTTCCGCAAGGCCCACCCTGCCCTGCGGCCGGCCAATTTCTACTCCAGCGTGGACAACAACGGCAATGTGATGGAACAGCTGCGCTGGTTCCAGCCCAGCGGCGCCGTGGCCGACGCCAACTACTTCAACAACAGCGCCAACCACGCCATTGCCTGGCGCATCGACGGCTCCGAGTTCGCCGACAGCAGCCCGGCCATCTATGTCGCCTACAACGCCTGGAGCTCGCAGGTGAACTTCGTGCTGCCGTGGCCGGGCGCCGGCAAGATCTGGTACCGCGTCACCGATACCTGCGGCTGGGCCGAAGGCGCCAACCAGGTGCGCACGCCCGGCACTGAAGACGTGATCGGCGGCGAGAACACATCCTACGGGGTGTGCGGCCGCGGCACCCTGGTGCTGATCGCCAAGTAAGGCATTCCCGCCGCAGGCCTGAGGCGTAGTACCGGCCATTCCATCGCGGCGTTCCAGACGTTCGCTTCACCCCTTGGCTACCCGCCGCACCCGCTGCCCGCGCAGCGCGGTGCGGCGGGAACGCCATGCGCAGTCCCGCAACCATCGCCATCGCAATCTGCCGCACCGTCCTGCACGGCGCGCTGTGAAGGTGCATCCGTTCCCGTGACGGATGCGCCGTGGCGGCGTTGCGCTGTATTCCCCGGCAGTCCCACCGCAGTGATGACCTTCAAGGAGATACACCCATGCATTTGCGCAGAAAACCGCTGGCCGTTTGCCTGGCCACGCTATTCGCCGCCGGCTTGCCCGGCGCCCCGCAGGCCGGCACCATCCCGGCCGCCCACGTGTACCACAACCACATGCCCAACTTCTGGCCCTTCTATGCGGTCGACGTTCAGGCCAGGTACAACGCCACCGCCGTGGGCGCCCCCATCCGCTACCTGTACGACGGGGAAGTGATCAACATGAAGAACAGCCCGCCGTCCGGCTACAGCTATTACCTGCCCGCCTCGCTGGGCGGCGGCATCATGCCGCACGACGACCTGGCCACCTACTACACGCCCGACGCCAAGACGGGCGCCTACCAGTACTGGCCGATGCAGGTGGCCAATGAGCTGCAAAGCTGGTCCGGCGCCAAAGGACAGATCCACGTCACGATGTCGGGCGCCGTCATCAACAACGTGCAAAGCCTGGAAACGCTGCAGAACGTGGCCGGCTATTCCAACCCCAACTGGGGCCAAAGCTGGGCCAACACCTTCGGCTCGCTGAAGACGGCCAACAACTTCCGCACACTCGACACCATCCACTTCACCGGCCACCATTCGATGGGACCATTGGTCGGATCCGACTACTTCCTCAAGGACCTGCTGTTCCAGAACGCCACGCTGGCCCAGTCCTATTTCCTGGGCGGTAATTTCGTCTCGTCCAAGGGCTACTTCCCGACCGAACTGGGATTTTCAGAGCGTCTGATACCAACGCTGGCCAAGCTGGGCGTGCAGTGGTCGGTCCTCGGCAACAACCACTATTCGCGCACGCTGAAGGACTATCCCTACCCCACTTACGACGCCACCGGCGACACCGTGATCTCGCCGCCCAACCGCGCCGACCTACAAAACACCGCGGCCACCGGCAGCTGGGTGGCCAACGGCATGGCGCATGAGCAGCAAGTGATCGTCAACAAATTCCCGTTCGCCGCCACGCCGCACTGGGTGCGTTATGTCGATCCGGCCACGGGCGCCGTCAGCAAGCTCGCCGGTGTCCCCGTCAGCCAGAACGGCTCCTGGCTGGAAGGCTGGGAAGGCTCGACCACGGTCGATGAGATCGCGCCTTACGCATCGCTGGAACCGCGTCAGTTCTTCGTCGTCGCGCACGACGGCGACAACTCGGGCGGCCGCGCCGGCGCGCTCAGCACCTGGCAGGCCGGCTACAACACCACCTGCACCGGCAACGGCTACTGCCTGGGCATAGACGAGTACCTGCGCCAGTCCCCCATTCCCGCCTCCGACGTGCAGCACGTGCAGGACGGCTCCTGGGTCGACACGCGCGACTCCTCATCCGACCCCACCTGGTATCACTGGCACTTGCCGTTCATGATCTGGAAAGGACAGTTCGCCGACTTCAACCGCATCAATGGCCTGAACCTGGCCCCCAAGACCAACCTGAAAGGCGTGCAGGAAGGCGCCACCGTCTCGTTCGAATACGGCTGGCACTACCTGGAGCGCAATTTCGCGCTGCTGCAGGCGGCCATGAACTACGCCAGGACGGCCGAGCAAATCTGGCTCGACGCGCACCCGAACCACTGGTCGCCCAGCACCTCGCTCGATCACCAGATCACCTACAACGGCAACCAGCTCAATCCGTGGATGATGTCCTATCCCGTCAAGGGCAATCCGGCGGCCGACTATGCCGGCGGCGCCAATCCGGCCGAACTGGCGTGGTACTTCCTGCTGCCGGCCATGGATTCCGGCTTCGGCTACTACGACGAAAACAAGGACGACGACGTCAAGCCCACGCTGGCGTTCAACAATTCGCTGGCCTTCTCCAAGCCTTACGTGCAGGCGAACCTGGCGCAGGACCGCACGGGGCCGTCCGTCTGGTGGCCGCAGCGCTATCCCTACAATCCGGGTTCGGTCAATGCATCCAAGGCCGAGGGCTGGACCGTGCAGCACTACAGCAAGGACTTTGCCGTCTACACCTATGCCTACGACGTTTCCGGCATCGCCAGCGCCAAGGTCATGGTGCGGACCCACACCAGCAAAAACATCGACGCCGGCGACGACACCTACAAGGTCTACGAGCCGGCCGCCATGACCGGGGTGGCGGGCCTGTCGATCACGCCCGCGAATGTGGGCGCATGGGAAGAGTATCCGATGCAGGTGCGCGACCTGCAGGCCGACATGAACGGCGTAGCCTGGATACCGACCACGCGCGACACGCTGTCGGTATTGCCGGCGCAGGAGATCGGCGACCTGTATTACGCCTATCTGTCCAACTACCGCAACCAGCTGCTGGACTATTACGTGGAGATGACGGACAACGCGGGCAATGTCACCCGTTCCGAGATCCAGCAGGTGTACGTGGGCGCGGGCACTTACTCGCCCTCGGCCACCGGCTCCGGCTTCGTCGAAGACAGCAATGGCACCGTCAACGGCGTCTATCCCTTCCTTGTGATCGACACCACGGCGCCCAGCACGCCGGGCGCCATCAGCGCCACGCAGGTGACGGACCGCTCGCTCAGACTGAGCTGGCCGGCCGCCACCGACAATGTCGGCGTCACCGGCTACAAGGTCTACCGCAACGGCATAATGGTCGGCAGTACGCCATCGGCCAGCTACAGCGACAGCGGCCTGGCCGCCTCCACTGCCTATACCTACGCGGTGCAGGCCTACGATGCGGCGGGCAACCAGTCGGCCATGTCCGCCAATGCCGGCGTGACGACGCAGGCGCCGGACACCATCGCACCGACCGCCCCGGGCCAACCGGCCGCTTCCGCCGTCACCTCCACCACGCTCACGCTGAACTGGGGCGCGGCCAGCGACAACTACGGCGTAGCGCAGTACCTGATTTATCGTGACGGCCAGCTGGCCGGCAGCAGCGTGAGCACCAGCTTTAACGACAGTGGCCTGTCACCTGCGACGTCGTACAGCTATACCGTCAAGGCACAGGATGCGGCGGGCAATCTGTCGCCGCTGTCGGCCGCACGTTCCGTCGCGACGGCAGCGGGCAACGTGGCAAAGGTGTATTACAAACTGCCTTCGGGCTGGGCCGGCGCCAACATCCACTATTCGCCAACCGGTGGCACGTGGACCACGGTGCCGGGCGTGGCCATGCCGGCGGCCTGCGCTGGCTGGACGGTCTATACGGCCAATCTGGGCAGTGCGACCGGCCTGCAGGCAGCGTTCAACAACGGTTCCGGCACCTGGGACAATAACGGCGGCAAGAACTACGTGCTGGGGACCGGCACGTCCGACGTGGCAAATGGCGCGATCTCGGTTGGCGTCAATCCGTGTAACGTCGATACCACCGCGCCTTCCGCGCCGTCGGGGCTGAGCGCCACCGCGATCGGCTCGAACACGGTCACGCTCAACTGGACGGCATCGACCGACAACGTCGGGGTGGCAGGCTATTACGTCTATCGCAACGGCGTACAAATCGCCAGCGTGGCGACAGGCACCAGCTATACTGACAATACGGTCGCCGCATCCACCAGCTACAGCTATACCGTGCAGGCTTACGACGCGATGGTGAATGTCTCTGCGGCCAGCACGGCATTGGCGGTCACCACATCGGGCGGCGCTTGCCAGGTGGCGTTCACGATCGCCAACGCCAACACGTCAATGGGGCAAAACCTGTATGTGGTCGGCAATCAGGCCACGGTAGGCAACTGGTCCCCCGCCAGCGGCTTTGCGCTGACCATCCAGGGCAGCGGCGCCAACGTGCCGTGGACCGGCACAGTCACGCTGCCGGCCAATACGGCGCTGCAGTATAAATATGTGAAGTGGAATGGCTCGACGGCGACCTGGGAAAGCAACCAGCTTAGCAGCTCAGGCAACCGGGAGTTCAGCACGCCGGCCAACTGCAGCGGCACCATTTCCCGGAATGACGGCAACTTCAAGTTCTGAT
>JAZJZQ010000638.1:0-16267 GCA_040389625.1 Pseudomonadota bacterium
AACAACACTTTAACGCGACGAATTATATCCGAAAAACAACTAGGCTAATCATATTGGCAAGAAAAATTCAATCTTGCAGTACCAATGACATACCAAATTAAACCACTGCCACGCGACCAAACCCAGTCGCAGGGGCAGGCGGTGGCCGCTGTGGCCAGACCACCGCCCGCGCGGTCCTACTCGAAGGCGTAGGCAAACTCCCCGTCCGGCGCCGTCACCTGCACCCGCGCGATCTGGCCGCCCTCCATCATGCGCGTCAGGAAGGCGCGGCTGATGTCGGGCAGCATGCTGTTGGTGAGGATGGCGTCTATCATGCGCCCGCCCGACTCGCCCTCGGTGCAGCGCGACACCACCAGCTTGACCACGTCCTCGCTGTAATCGAACGGGATCTTGTAGCGCGCCTCGACCCGCTTCTTGATGCGGTCCAGCTGCAGCCGCACGATACGGCCCAGCATCTGGTCCGACAGCGGGTAGTACGGTATGGTGACCAGGCGCCCCAGCAGGGCCGGCGGGAATACCTTGAGCATCGGTTCGCGCAGGGCCTTGGCCATGCCTTCCGGGTCCGGCATCAGGTCCGGGTCCTTGCACAGGCCCGCGATCAGGTCCGTGCCGGCGTTGGTGGTGAGGATGATGAGCGTGTTCTTGAAGTCGATGAAGCGCCCCTCGCCATCCTCCATGAAGCCCTTGTCGAACACCTGGAAGAACATCTCGTGCACGTCCGGGTGGGCTTTTTCCACCTCGTCGAGCAGCACCACGGAATAGGGTTTGCGGCGCACGGCCTCGGTCAGCACCCCGCCCTCGCCATAGCCCACGTAGCCGGGCGGCGCGCCCTTCAAGGTCGATACCGTGTGCGCCTCCTGGAACTCGCTCATGTTGATGGTGATGAGATTCTGCTCGCCGCCGTACAGGGCCTCGGCCAGCGCCAGCGCCGTCTCCGTCTTGCCCACGCCGGAAGTCCCGGCCAGCATGAACACGCCGATCGGCTTGCTGGGGTTGTCCAGCCCTGCGCGCGAAGTCTGGATGCGCTTGGCGATCATTTCCATCGCGTGGTCCTGGCCGATCACGCGCTGGCCCAGCAGCTCGGCCACCTTGAGGATGGTTTCCATCTCGTTGCGCGCCATGCGCCCGACGGGAATGCCAGTCCAGTCGCCCACCACGGCCGCCACGGCCTGGTAATCCACCGTGGGCAGGATCAGCGGCGTTTCGCCCTGCAGTTCCGTCAATTTATCCTGGACCGCGTGCAGCTGCTCCATCAGGGCGGCGCGCTCGGCCCCGTCCAGCACGGGGGCCACCGCTTCGGCCGCCTCCTCCAGCTGGCTGCCCGTGCCCTCCACCGGATGCACGCCGTCGCGCAGGCGCGCGCGCAGCGCCAGCAGCTCGTCCACCAGCAGCCGTTCCGCGTTCCACCGTTCTTCCAGCGCCGTCAGGCGCTCCTGTTCGCCATCCAGCAGCACATGGGCCTCGGCCTCGCGCTTGCCGATGTCGATCCCGATCGCCTTTTCGCGGGCGATGATGCCCAGCTCCGTCTGCAGCGCCTCGATGCGCTTGCGGCAGTCGTCCACCTCGGCCGGCGTCGCGTGCAGGCTGACGGCGACCCGGGCACAGGCCGTGTCGAGCAGGCTGACGGACTTGTCGGGCAGCTGGCGGGCCGGTATGTAGCGGTGCGACAGCTTGACGGCCGCCTCCAGCGCCTCGTCCAGGATCTGCACTTTGTGGTGCGCTTCCATGGTCGAGGCCACGCCGCGCATCATGAGGATGGCCCGTTCCTCGCCCGGCTCGTCCACCTGCACGGTCTGGAAGCGCCGCGTCAGCGCCGGATCCTTCTCGATATGCTTCTTGTATTCGGCAAACGTGGTCGCGCCTATGGTGCGCAGCGTGCCGCGCGCCAGGGCCGGCTTGAGCAGGTTGGCCGCGTCGCCGGTGCCGGCCGCGCCCCCCGCCCCCACCAGCGTATGCGTCTCGTCGATGAACAGGATGATGGGCTTGGGACTGCCCTGCACCTCGTCGATGACGGAGCGCAGGCGCTGTTCGAACTCGCCCTTCATGCTGGCCCCGGCCTGCAGCAGGCCCACGTCCAGCGCCAGCAGCTGCACCTCCTTCAGGCTGGGAGGCACGTCGCCGCGCGCGATGCGCTGGGCAAAGCCTTCCACCACGGCCGTCTTGCCCACACCGGCCTCGCCCACCAGGATGGGATTGTTCTGGCGCCGCCGCATCAGGATATCGACCACCTGCCGGATCTCGTCGTCGCGCCCGACGATGGGGTCCATCTTGCCGGCGCGGGCCTGGGCCGTCAGGTCGACCGTGAATTTTTTCAGCGCTTCCTGCTTGCCCATGGCCGCCGGGGCGATGGCGCCGGAGGCCTCGCCCGGCGCAGCGCCGGACGCGCCGGCGGCCTGGAAGCCGTCCGTGGCGCCCATGATGGATTCGGGCGAGTCCTTGAGCAGCGTGCCATAACGCTCGCACAAATCCTCCACCTTGACCCGCTCGAACTGGCGCGACAGGCCGTACAGGGCGTTGCGCAGGCTGGCCGTCTTGAGCATGCCCACCACCAGGTGGCCGGAGCGGATCTGCGATTCGCCGAACATCAGCGTGCTGTAGACCCAGGCCCGCTCCACCGCTTCTTCCAGCTGGGACGACAGGTCGGTGACGGAGGTCGAGCCGCGCGGCAGCCGGTCCAGCGCCGCCGTCAGGTCGCGCGCCAGGGCCGCCGGGTCCAGCTCGTACTGGCGGATGATGCGGGCCAGGTCCGAATCCTGCAGTTGCAATATCTGGTGGACCCAGTGCGCCAGCTCCACGTAGGGATTGCCGCGCAGCTTGCAGAACACCGTGCTGCTTTCAATGGCCCGGTAGCACAGGGGATTGAGTTTGCCGAACAAGGCAACGCGACTGATTTCTGCCATGATGATGTCCTATAGGTGGGCACTGGGGTTGATGAGCAGATCGTCCGGATGGCGCGTGGCCGGTGCGCTCATGGGCCAGGTACTCCAGCCCAGCCGCGCGCCCGCCTCGCCGCCCCCCAGCCGCAGGGGCGGGATTTCGCCCTTGTCCAGGATCAGGCGCACGTCCCAGTCCAGCGCGCCGCCCACGTAATTGCGTACCCATGCCAGCAGCCGCTGCATGCTGTCGCCGCCGGGCAGCATGCGCCGGTAGTCGGCGTAGTTCAGCGGGCCGATCACGATGCGAAACTTGTTCTGGCTGTCCCACACCTTGCTGCCCAGGACCGTCGACACGCCGAGCCGGTTGCCGTCCCCCAGCCCGCCCAGGCGCGACTGCACCTCCGGCGGCAGCTTCATCCAGTGGCCCACGAACTGCTCGACCCGCACCGGCAGCTTGAAATACTCGCGCAGGATGGACACCAGGCCGGACGCGGGCCGCGCATTGTTGGCCAGCAGGCCCGCGAAGTGCAGCTTGGCGAAGTCGCCCACGGCGTCGCGCTCGCGCAGCCCGGGCGCGCCGATGCCGAACATGCTGCCCACGAATTCGGCAAACCGGTCGGCGTCGGCCCGGTCCAGGTTCAGGGCCGGCTCGGCCTGGGCCCGGGCCCGGTAGAACAGCGACAGCAAGCGGTGATGGAACACGTCCAGGAAGGCCAGCAAGGTGCCGTCGCCGCCGTTGCGCAGGCGGTCGCGCGTGTATTCGGTCAGGTGCAGCGGCAGCGGGCCGTTGGCGCCCAGCAGGCCGAAGAAGTTGACGGCCAGCCGCGCCCGCGCCTCGCCGCTGGCGCGCGTAAAGCGGCCCAGCGCCGTGGCGTGGAAGCACAGCGACGGGTCCTGGCCGAGGCGCACGGCATCGTCGCGCGGGCGCAGCGAGGTGCCGATGCGGGGCCGCTCCGGATGCGCCGCCTCGATCAGCCGCAGCACCTGGAAGAAATCCATGCGTGCCGAGTGGGCCTCCAGCTGCAGCTCCACCTCTACAGGATCGCGCATACGCCTCCCGCCGCCGGCCAGCGCATGATGTCGCCCCGCGCCAGCGTCCTGACCACGGTCTCGGTGAACGAATTGATCGATACGTATTGGGTGAAGAAGTGGCTGAGCACGGCGCCCAGCAGGAAGGCGCCGGTGCCCTCGAAGGCGGCATCGTCCAGCGTGACCGTCACCTGCAATCCGCGGCCGAATGTAATGGGCCCAGGCGACGGCATGCGCCGCGTGACGGGGGTGGCCGTGACGGAGCGCACCCCTTCCACCTGGCGCTGGGCATTGAGGTCGCCCGCGTGGCAGTACAAGGCCAGCATCTCGCGCAGCGCCACGGCGCCCTGCTGGGGATCGCTGTCGGCCAGCGACAGGTAATTGAGCGACAGGTGGTTGAGCAGGCGCCATGTCACGCTGCCCTCGGCGAACGAGGGATGGGGCGCGCTCGGTCCGGCCACGCAGCGCACGGCCGTCACCGGCGCGCCCGAATCGAGGATGAAGTCGGTCTTGCCCACGCCGATGGGCATGGACAGCGGCAGGTCACGGTTGGTGCACCAGACGGACAGGCCCAGCTGGCGCAGGTCGCTGCGGTACGGCGCCTCGGCCGCGTCGACGATGGTGATGAACATCTCGCTGCCGATGTAGCTGGAACGGGGCCCCACCCGGCGCTGGCGCTGGGAGATGGTGCGCGGTTCGCGCCGCACCTGGTAGAACGCCCGCTCCTGGTGCAGGCTGCCGATATCGCGCGCCGTGTAGAAGGCGCGGAAGGTCTGCTCGGCGTCCGGCCCGGTGCCGTAGCCCGTCACTTCCTCGATCTGGTACACCTCGTAGTCCATGGGCCGGGTGCGGTCGACCAGCACGTGATGCTCGAGCTGTTCGCCCGAGACGTTGATGCGGTCGGCCCGGCGCTGGAACAGGTTGACGGCCGGCGTGCAGTTGAGCGCGAAATTGGAAGCGTCGAGCACCTGCTCCAGGTGGGGATCGGCCCGGTTGAGCAGGATCACCACCTCGCACTCCTCGCCACCGCAGCGCGCCATGGCCTGGCGCAGGCCACGCAATTGCAGGAACAGGAAGCGCTGCGGGAAGGCGAAATACTCCTGCAGCAGGCGGTAGCCCTGGAAGGTGCGCTTGCCGGCCGGGAGCAGCGCCTCGTCCTCGTCGAAGCCCATGGGCGCCAGCACGGACTTGGGCAGCAGCGTGTGCACCTGGCCCGCGCCCCGCATGCCCTGCGGCGGCTGCACCAGCACGCCCTCCACGCAGGCCAGCAGTTTTTCGTAGATCCGCACCGGCATGTCGTCGCTGCCGCGCAGGTGCAGCACCAGGTTTTCCATGCCCAGTTCCTGCAACGGCACGCCGCCGCTGGTGCGCAGGCGCAGCCGCAACCCGGCCTTGACGGCGGGCGGCAGCTGCAGGTCGCTGCCGGCCTGCACCCCGCTGTGGGTGTAGAACCTGGCCTCGGTCAGCTCCAGCGGCCACAATGTCACCTCGTGCCCCGTGCGGTATTCGCAGGCCGTGGAGTCACCCTTGCCCAGCACGCTGCGCAGCGCACTGCCGCGCGGCACCATGTAGCCCTGCTTGAGACTGGGGTTGCTCAGGTCCGGCTGCAGCTGCACCACCGCCATCGACGGCGTGGGCGCCAGGAAGTGGGGATAGACCAGCTCCGACAGGTGCTGGGTGAAGCGGGGGAACTCCGCGTCCAGCTTCATCTGCACCCGCGCCGTGAGGAAGCTGAAGCCCTCCAGCAGCCGCTCCACATAGGGGTCGGCGCACTCGAAGCCTTCCAGCCCCAGCCGCCCAGCCACTTTCGGATATTCACGGGCGAACTCGCCGCCCACTTCGCGCAGGTGCTGCAGCTCCTGGCTGTAATAGCGCAAGAATCGGGGATTCATCGCGGCGCTCCCGTCTCGCTCAGGTGGATGGTGGCCCGGTCCAGGTCCAGTTCCGTCTTCAGGTACAGCCGTTCCGGGTAGGGCTGGGCCCACATGTCGGCCTCGATCTCGAACATCACCTTGTTGCTGCCGGACTGGGAGGCGATGGCGCGCACCGCCACCGATGCGCGCAGCAGGCGCGGCTCGAAGTCCCAGATGGCCTGGCGGATGCCCCGCTCCAGGTCCGACAGGTTCATGCCGGCCACGGACAGGCCGGAAATGTCGGGCATGCCGTAGTTGACGACGGAGCTGGCCACATGCGGCAGGCCGCCGCCCTCGGTGACGGAAAACAGGTTGGTGGCGTTGAGCAGCCAGGCCAGGTCGCGCAGCACGCTCTCGCGCAGCGTGCGCACCGACAGCACGCGCCGCTCGCGCGACTCCACCGTCTTGTCCGGCTCCTCGTCGGTCAGCCGGTCCAGCAGCGAGGGCTGCAGCCGTTCACGTGGCGCCAGTTCAGCCATGCTCGCCTTCCGGCTGGTCGTTGCCCTCGAAGACGACGCTGCGCACGTCCATCAGCGCGTATTCGCCGGCGTCGCTGGCCAGCAGGCGCTGGCCCAGGCCATAGCCGCACAGCGGCCCCTGTTCGGCCCATTCGGTGCGCCGCGCCAGCAGCAGCGCGTCGTCAGCGCCGGCCCGGGTGTCGGCATAGCGGGTCGGGATCAGGCCCACGGTGGCAGCGCCATTGGCCCAGGTGAAGCGGGCCGGGGTCCAGACCGCGTCGCGCAGGTCGGCCGGAGCGTCGCATTCGAAGTGGCTGATGCGCTGGAACGGGATCCAGAAATAGCGGCCGTTGACGATGGCCTCCAGCACGGGGCCCAGGCGCTGGTCGGCGTCGGCCAGCCAGGCGAACGGTTCGCCGTTGATGGTGCCGCCGCCGGCCGGCGCGTCCTCGAAGGCCCGCGCGCGCGCCTCGGCGGCGCGCTGGTACTGCCCTTCGCCATCGAGCTTGAGCGCCTCCAGCAGCAGGGCCAGCCACGGCTGCGGCTGGCCGAACACCAGCGGCGCCCGTTTGCCGGCGAAGATCTCGCCGCGCAACGCCTCGCACTGGATGGCCTCGCGGTAGGTCTGCGCCATCGGCAGCGCGGCCGCATCCAGTTCAGCCGCCACGTTCAGCTGCGTCAGGGCGCGGTTCCACTGCCCCATCACGGCCAGCAGCTGGAACAGGAAAATCCGGTATTTCGCATTCGATGCGTCCTTGCGCACCTGGTCCTGCAAGGCCGCCAGTGCGGCGTCGAGCTTGCCCTCGGCGATCAGCTGTTGCGCATCCATATGCCTGCTCTCCTCCGGCGCCTGGTGATCCGCGGTCGCTGCGGGAACGGGGCCGGCGCTGCCGCCCCCGCGCAACCGTCTTTTACTTGGTGATGTTGCCGGCGATGTCGTAATGGAACTCGCCGCCGGAAGCCGTCACGCCCTTATCGTTCTGCAGGAAGTATTCGAACTTCACTTCCGCGAAGTTGAGCGAGATGTTCTCCGTCAGCCGGTCCTCGCCGCCGCTGCCGCCGGTGGAAACGGACGTCACCAGCACGTTGGTCAGGGTAATTTCCAGGTACTTCTGCTGGCCCTCGCCCGCCTTGCGCACCAACAGCTTGGCGGTGGTGATGTGCGAGCCCTTGGCCAGGGCGCTGAGCAGCGCGGGCGAGGACTTGTCGAGATACTTGGTGATCGACAGGTCCTGGAAGCTGGCCTTGCCGGCGCCGCCGCCGCCGCCCATGTGGAACGAGCCGGAGTTGCTGGCGCCCCAGCTCCAGGCCAGCACGTCGATGTCGCCGGCCGCCTTTTGTGCCGAGTCCTTGGTTTCGCCCTTGATGGTGTCGCCTAGATTGAGGAACATGTCTACAGCCATTTTTGCTCTCCTTGTGTGGCCGGCCCAGCGGACCGGCATAGGTTGGAACTAACAATGCCGGGCGGGTGCTCCGCCCGGCGCAACAGCCTGCGATGCATGTGGGCGGCGTCAGGCGCCCTTACCCGATGGCAGCTTGGACACCAGCCGCAGCGACACCGTCAGCCCTTCGAGCTGGTAGTGCGGCCGCAGGAAGAACTTGGAGGTGTAGTAGCCCGGATTGCCCTCGACCTCCTCCAGCACCACCTCGGCGGCGGCCAGCGGCTTGCGCGCCTTGGTGCCTTCGCTGGAGTTGGCCGGATCGCCGTCCACATACTTGTTGATCCAGTTGCTCAGCCAGCGCTCCATCTCGTCGCGCCCCTTGAAGGAGCCGATCTTGTCGCGCACGATGCACTTGAGGTAGTGCGCGAAGCGGCAGGTGGCAAACAGGTACGGCAGCCGCGCGGCCAGGTTGGCGTTGGCGGTGGCGTCCGGATCGTCGTATTCGGCCGGCTTGTGCAGCGACTGGGCGCCGATGAAGGCGGCGAAGTCCGTATTCTTCTTGTGCACCAGCGGCATGAAGCCGTTGGCCGCCAGCTCGGCCTCGCGCCGGTCCGAGATGGCGATCTCGGTCGGGCACTGCATGGCCACGCCGCCGTCGTCGGTGGGGAAGCTGTGCACCGGCAAGCCCTCGACCGCGCCGCCGGACTCGATGCCGCGGATGCGCGAGCACCAGCCGTATTCCTTGAACGAGCGGTTGATGTTGACCGCCATCGCATAGGCCGCGTTGGCCCAGGTGTAGTTCTTGCTGCCGGGGGCCGAGGTATCCTCCTCGAAGTCGAACGCTTCCACCGGGTCGGTCTTGGCGCCGTAGGGCTGGCGCGCCAGGAAGCGCGGCATGGCCAGGCCCACGTAGCGCGCATCCTCGGACTCGCGGAACGAGCGCCAGGCGGCGTGCTCCGGGGTCTGGAAGATCTTGGTCAGGTCGCGCGGGTTGGACAGTTCCTGCCACGATTCCATCAGCATCACGGACGGCGCGGCGGCCGAGATGAACGGCGCGTGGGCGGCGGCGGCCACCTTGGCCATCGACGACAGCAGCTCGACGTCGGGCGCCGAGTTGTCGAAATAGTAGTCGGCCACGATGGAGCCGAACGGTTCGCCGCCGAACTGGCCGAACTCCTCCTCGTACATCTTCTTGAAGATGGGGCTCTGGTCCCAGGCCGTGCCCTTGTACTTCTTGAGCGTCTTGGCCAGGTCGTTCTTGGAGATGTTCATCACGCGGATCTTGAGCATCTCGTCCGTTTCCGTGTTGTTGACCAGGTGGTGCAGGCCGCGCCAGGCCCCTTCCACCTGCTGGAACTCGGGCGTGTGCAGGATCAGGTTGACCTGCTCGGTGAGCTTCTTGTCGAGCTGCGCGATCAAGCCTTCGATGGTGGCCAGCACGTCGCCCGACACCAGGTTGGTGCCCACCAGTGCCTGCTCGGCCAGGGTGCGCACGGCGTTTTCCACCGCTTCCTTGGCCTTGTCCGATTGCGGTTTGAATTCCTTCTGCAGCAGGCTGCTGAAATCGCTCATCTCGAGCGTGCCGGTCGCGCCTTGCTGCAATTCTGCTGTAGTCTCAGCCATGTCTATCCTCCTGGTGGTCTTTATTCTTGGGGCTTGGGCGCCGACGTCAGGGCCTGCATCAGGGCCGGCTCATTGAGCAGCTTGGCGATCAGCTCCTCGGCGCCCGTCTTGCCGTCCATGTAGGTCAGCAGGTTGGAGAGCTGGCCGCGCGCCTCGAGCAGCTTGTTGAGCGAACCGACCTTGCGCGCGATGGCGGCCGGCGTGAAGTCGTCCATGCTCTCGAACGTCATGTCCACGCTCAGATTGCCCTCGCCCGTGAGCGTATTGGGCACCTGCACGGCCACCCGCGGCTTCATGGACTTGAGGCGCTCGTCGAAGTTGTCGACGTCGATCTCGAGGAACTTGCGGTCCGCCACCGGCGCCAGCGGATCGGCCGGCTGGCCCGACAGATCGGCCAGCACGCCCATCACGAAGGGCAGTTGCACGCTTTTCTCGGCGCCATAGACTTCGACGTCGTATTCGATCTGCACGCGCGGCGCGCGGTTGCGCGCGATGAATTTCTGGCTACTTTCTTTGCCCACGATAGACTCCTCCACGTTGATAAACACTGACCCGCATTCCGTTCCGCTCCCGCCGGCGCCGCGGCGCACGCCGGCAAGCTGCCCTGCTACTGCTCCGGCGTGTCGCGCGGACCGCTCACCACCAGCAATTGCGCGATGCCGTCGGGCGCCAGGTCTTCCAGCACCTCGAAGAAATTCTTGGGAACCAGCCGCCTGGCCCGGCCCAGCAGCAGCGGCACGGGACTGGCCGGCTCGTTCTGGGCGTAGTACTTGATGATCTTGTCGAGCATGCGCACCACGTCGGCCCGGCTGGCGATCTCGCCGCTGATGGCGGCCGGCGCGCGGGCCGCACCGTCTGCGGCCGGCGCGGCGGGGGTGTTCCCCGCGTCCTCGGCGGCCGGCGCGTCCGCTTCCACGGCCTCGGCGGCGCCGGAATTGGCAAAGTCGCGCGCGCGGCGCAGGTATCGGACCAGCGGGTCCAGGTTGAGCGCCTGGGCGCTGCCCACCTGACGCACCAGCAGGGTTTCGATATTGACGGCGCTCTCGTGGGCCTGGGTCAGGGCCGTGCGCAGCGCCTGCACCTTGTCCGGGTCGGCATCGCGCAGCGCCGCTTCGATGGACGACAGTTCGACCTTGGATTCGCCTTCCGGCGGCGGCACCTCGCCACTGGCGATTTCAAGCGTGCGCAGGCTGACGGGGCCCAGCGCCGGCAGCACGATCAGCGGTGCCTCCTTCAATTCGCGCAGCAAGGTGGCGCCGTCGGCCAGCACGGCCAGCGAATTGATGCGCAACATGGGATCGTTGTCGTCGTCGGGATCGAGCTGGGGATGGACGCTGTCCCAGCGCTGCACCAGCAGGCTTTCGATCAGGCGCAGGCCGTCGGCGCAGCCGCCCATGCCGTGCAGCGCCAGCTGGGCGCGCAGCATGGCCACGGCCAGCCGCAGGTCGCGGCTGCGCTCGAGCAGCTCGCCAGCCAGGCGCTGCACCACTTTCCACTCGGGCGGGACGGCCGGCGTGATGGTGTCGCCGTACTGGACTTCGGGCTTGCCGAGCAAGGCCTGCTCGAGCTCAAGGAATCCGGCATCATATTCAAGATTGGGACCGCACGGCGACGCCGGGTCCACCTCCTGCAATAGCGCATCTATATTCACCATACCCATATCTATCCAGAACCTCGCGTCGACGACGTTAAGACTTTCAGAATGAAGCAGCGAAACAAAGACCGTACTACCGATACTGGCAAGACTGAAGCGGATACGAACGCTGCGCCGGACTGCTTGCCGGCGCATGAAGCTTGAAGCATGAAGCTTGAAGGCGGGGTAACGCTGAAACTGGTGTGGCTGGGGTGCCTGTCAAGTTTTCAACAATGTGTTCGACTATACTAGAAAACCCAATAGATATCGGAAAAATAATTTTAGGTCGGGGCCGCTTTGTGGTGTGTCACCGTTGTAGAAACGTGACTCCCCCATCCAGGGTATGCCGCCCCGGCGGCCCACGCAGTTTTGCCGGGCCGGGCCGCCGCGCCGTGCTGCGGCGCAGCAAGCTCAGTCCGGCGGCAGGCCCGCCAGGGTTGCGGCAAATTGCCTTGCACTTTGGAAGCGCAGCGCTGGATCGCGCGCCAGCGCGCGCGCCAGCACGGCATCGTAACGCGGCCCCAGCGCCGGCCGCTGCCGGGATGGCGGCGGCAGCGGCGCCGCCAGCGCCTGCTGCACCACGGCACCGGCGTTGCCTTCGAACGGCAGGCGCCCCGTCAGCAGCTGGTACAGCACCACCCCGGCCCCGTACAGGTCGGCGCGCGCATCGGCCGGCGCGCCGCGCATGCGCTCCGGCGCCATGTAGGCCGGGGTGCCGGCCGCGCTGCCGCCCTGCCCCTGCCTGGCGGCCAGGCCGAAGTCCGTCACCTTCAACAGCGCCGGCGCCGCGATCAGCAGGTTGGCCGGCGTGATGTCGCAGTGGATGACCCCGGCGTCATGCAGGTAGTCCAGGGCCACCAGCAACTGGGCCATCCAGGCCAGCGCCTGCGCCAAAGGCGGCGTGCCCTCCGCCAGCACGGCTCGCAGCGAGCGCCCCGCCACCCATTCCAGCACCGAGTAAGGCAGGCCGTTGTCCGTGCCCGCGGCCAGCAGCGTGACGAGGTGGGGATGGTGGAGCCCCGCCAGCAGCGCATCGGACGGGCTGCCCAGCTTGAGCAGCAGCGGCCGGCCGCTGCCGGGATCGTAGCCGGCAAACGTGGCGCGGCCAGCGCGCGCCGACAGCAGCGCCGTCACGGGATAGCCGCCTATGCTGGCCGGCAGCGATGGGGTAGCGCCTGGATTCATGGGATGGCGGGACGGGAATTTGTCCGGCCATGATACGCCAGACCGATTCTGCTTTACACTTGGCTTTTTCGACAAGCTTGGGCGCGCACCGCCCCGCCCCGGCTGCGTCCAGCCAAGAACCGCTTAACGGAGCTCCATGGTTTATCCGATCCAGAACAAACTCGTCATCGGCATCGCCTCCAGCGCCCTGTTCGACCTGACCGACTCGCACCAGGTCTACCTGGAACAGGGCGAGGAAGCCTACCGCAAGTACCAGGAACAGCACCACGACGCCATCCTCGGCAAGGGGGTGGCCTTCCCCTTCATCCGCCGCTTCCTCGACATTAACAAGCAGTTCGCACGCCACCTGCCGGTCGAGGTGGTACTGTTCTCGCGCAATTCGCCGGAAACGGGCCTGCGCGTGATGCACTCCATCGCCCACTACGGACTCGACATCACGCGCGCCTGCTTCGTCACCGGCAAGTCGGCCCACGCCTACCTGCCCGCCTTTAACACGGCCCTGTTCCTGAGCGCGAACGAGGACGACGTGCGCAGCGCGCTGGCGGCCAACCATCCGGCCGGGCTGGTGCTGCCCTCGCGTACGGAGGACGACGAGTCCGACGGCGAACTGCGGGTGGCCTTCGACTTCGACGGCGTGATCGCCGACGACGAGGCCGAGACCGTCTTCAAGCGCAACAACGACGTGGACGAATTCCACGCCCACGAACGGCGCCACGTGGCCACACCCCACCGTCCCGGCCCGCTGGCCGACCTGTTCCAGAAGCTGGCCCTGATGCAGCGCATGGAGGAAAAGCAGCTGCGGCGCGACCCGAGCTACCGCAAGATCCTGCGCATCGCCATCATCACGGCCCGCAACGCGCCCTCGCACGAACGGGTGGTGACCACGCTCAAGAGCTGGGGCGTGTCGGCCAACGAGACCTTCTTCCTGGGCGGGATGGAAAAGGCCCGCGTGCTGGAAGTGTTCAAACCCCATATCTTCTTCGACGACCAGCTCAGCCACCTCAAATCGGCCGGCGGCACCATACCGATGGTGCACGTGCCGTTCGGCGTGGCCAACCTGCGCCAGCCGGACTGACGCGCGCCGCGCCGCGCCAGCCACGCCGGCCCTGCCTGTTCGCTCCGGCCTGCTCGATCCGGCCTGTGCGGCCCGCTCCGTGCGGCCCGGCGCGGGCCGGCGACGCCCCCTTGTGGCATCGTCTATAATGTGGCCAGCGGCATTGCCACTGTGGGCGGTGCGCCTAACCGTACTATTGTGTAGCAGCCCGCATGTCCTTCGACTTAAAAAAATCCCTTCCCAAGTCCGGCACCCGTTTCGCTCTGCCCGCCCTGCATGGTTCGGCCGATGCCTACGCCCTGGCGCAGTGCGCGCTCGAACTCAAATCCCAGGGCCGCATGCTGGCCGTGGTGGTGGCCAACGCCAGCGACGGCCAGCGCCTGCTGGACGAGATTCCATGGTTTGCCGAAGGCCAGCTGCGCTGCCACCTGCTGCCCGACTGGGAAACGCTGCCCTACGACGCCTTCTCGCCGCACCAGGACCTGGTGTCCGAGCGCCTGGCCACGCTGCACGAAATCAGTTCCGGCCAGTGCGACGTGATGCTGGTTCCCGCCACCACGGCGCTGGTGCGCATGGCGCCACCGTCGTTCCTGGCCGGCTACACCTTCTTCTTCCAGCAAGGCGAAACGCTGGACGAAGCGCGCCTGAAGTCGCAACTGACCCTGGCCGGCTATGCCCACGTGGCCCAGGTCATGTCGCCCGGCGAATACTCGGTGCGCGGCGGCCTGCTCGACCTGTTCCCCATGGGTTCGGCCCTGCCCTACCGGCTCGACCTGTTCGGCGACACCATCGAATCGATCCGCACCTTCGACGCCGACACCCAGCGTTCGCTGTACCCGGTCAAGCAGGTGCGCCTGCTGCCGGGCCGCGAATTCCCGATGGACGACGCGGCCCGCACCACCTTCCGCAGCCGCTGGCGCGAGCAGTTCGAGGGCGACCCGTCGCGCTCCGTGGTCTACAAGGACATCAGCAGCGGCATCGCCTCGGCCGGTATCGAATACTACCTGCCGCTGTTCTTCGACGAAACGGCCACCCTGTTCGACTACCTGCCAGAAGGCGCCACGCTGGCCACGGTGGGCGACATCGACAGCGCCATCCAGCGCTTCTGGACCGACACCGGTTCGCGCTACCGCTTCCTGAAGGCCGACCGCGAACGCCCCATCCTGGCGCCGGAAGCGCTGTTCCTGTCGGACGAACAGTTCTACACGCTGGCCAAGCCCTTCGGCCGGCTGGCCATCGCGCATGACGCCACCGCGCCCGCCTCCGAGCTGTCGGCGCCGGTGCCCAACATCGCCGTCAACCGCCACACGGAAGACCCGCTCACCAACCTGCGTGCCTACCTGCTGCAGGCTGGCCGGCGCGTGATGATCTGCGCCGAGTCCAACGGCCGGCGCGAAACGCTGCAGCAGTACTTCACCGAATTCGGCCTGGCCCTGACGCCGGTGGAAGGCTACCTGGGCTTCGCCGCATCCAGCGCCAAACTGGCCCTGGGCGTGGCCCCGCTGCACGCCGGTTTCGAGCTGTCCACGCCCGATGAAAACCTGATCTTCATCACCGAGACGGAGCTGTACGCCGGCTCCGGCCGCCGCGTGGGCAAGAAGAAGCAGGAAGGCGTGACCCAGGTCGAATCGATGGTGCGCGACCTGTCGGAACTGAAGATCGGCGACCCGGTGGTCCACATCAACCACGGCATCGGGCGCTACATGGGCCTGACCAGCATGGACCTGGGCGAAGGCGAGACCGAATTCCTGCACCTGGAATACGCCAAGGACACCAAGCTGTACGTGCCGGTATCGCAGCTGCACGTGATCTCGCGCTACTCGGGCGCCTCGCCGGAAGACGCGCCGCTGCACACGCTGGGCTCGGGCCAGTGGGAAAAGGCCAAGCGCAAGGCGGCCGAACAGGTGCGCGACACGGCCGCCGAGCTGCTCAACCTGTACGCCCGCCGCGCCCTGCGCCAGGGCCACGCCTTCGAATATTCGGCCCACGACTACGAGCGCTTTGCCGACAGCTTCGGCTTCGACGAGACGCCCGACCAGGCCGAAGCCATCAACAACGTCATCAAGGACATGACCTCGGGTAAACCGATGGACCGCCTGGTGTGCGGCGACGTCGGCTTCGGCAAGACGGAAGTGGCGTTGCGCGCCGCCTTCATCGCCGTCATGGGCGGCAAGCAGGTCGCCATCCTGGCGCCCACCACGCTGCTGGCCGAGCAGCATGCCCAGACCTTTGCCGACCGCTTCGCCGACTGGCCCGTGCGCATCGCCGAAATGTCGCGCTTCCGCACCGGCAAGGAGATCACACAAGCGATCAAGGGCATGGCCGACGGCACGCTCGACATCGTCATCGGCACCCACAAGCTGCTGTCGGACGACGTCAAGTTCACCCGCCTGGGCCTGGTCATCATCGACGAGGAACACCGCTTCGGCGTGCGCCAGAAGGAAACGCTCAAGGCCCTGCGCGCCGAAGTGGACGTGCTGACGCTGACGGCCACCCCCATCCCGCGCACGCTGGGCATGGCGCTCGAAGGCTTGCGCGACTTCTCCGTGATCGCCACGGCGCCGCAAAAACGCCTGGCCATCAAGACCTTCGTGCGCAGCGAGGGCGAGGCCATCATCCGCGAAGCCTGTTTGCGCGAGCTGAAACGGGGCGGCCAGGTCTACTTCCTGCACAACGAGGTGGAGACCATCCAGAACCGCATGGCCATGCTGACCGAGCTGCTGCCGGAAGCCCGTATCGCCGTGGCCCACGGCCAGATGCACGAACGCGACCTGGAAAAGGTGATGCGCGACTTCGTGGCGCAGCGCTTCAACATCCTGCTGTGCACCACCATCATCGAGACCGGCATCGACGTCCCCACGGCCAACACCATCATCATGCACCGCGCCGACAAGTTCGGCCTGGCGCAGCTGCACCAGCTGCGCGGGCGCGTGGGCCGTTCGCACCACCAGGCCTATGCCTACCTGCTGGTGAACGACGTGCAGGGCCTGACCAAGCAGGCGCAGCGCCGGCTGGACGCGATCCAGCAGATGGAAGAACTGGGCAGCGGCTTCTACCTAGCCATGCACGACCTGGAAATCCGCGGCGCCGGCGAAGTGCTGGGCGACAGCCAGT
>JAZJZQ010000639.1:0-1625 GCA_040389625.1 Pseudomonadota bacterium
ACCAGCGTCTCCTTGATCTCTTCCATCACGACATAGCTTTTCGACTGCGCCGCGCCGGGCAGCTGCAGCAGCATCTCGCCCAGCAGCTTGCGGTACTCAGCCATTTCGTGAATGCGGGCCTTGATCAGGTAATCGAAATCGCCCGACACCAGGTGGCACTCCTGCACTTCCGGGATGCGCAGCACTTCGCGCCGGAACTGCTCGAACACGGAGGCCGACTTCTGGTTGAGCGTGATCTCGACGAACACCAGCAGCTTGGCCCCCAGCGCCGGCGGCGAGATGCGCGCATGGTAGCCGGTGATGACGCCGTCGCGCTCCATGCGCTTGACGCGCTCGATGGCCGGCGTGATCGACAAGCCCACCTGCTCGCTCAAGTCCTTCATCGAGATACGGCCATCGTCCTGCAGGATGCGCAATATCTTGCGGTCAAGCTTGTCCAGGCTGCGGACGGATTCCTTCTGGGTTCGCATGATTTTCCACCAAATTTCTATCGTTATATAGTAACAATTACTAGAAGAACGACACTACCATAGCAATATATCTGGCGCAATCCAATAATCAAGGGGACATGTAGATGAAAGTCGTTATTCTGGGCAGTGGTGTGATCGGCGTGACCAGCGCCTACTATCTGGCGCAGGCCGGCCACGACGTCACGGTACTCGACCGCCAGCCCGGCCCCGCGCTGGAAACCAGTTTCGCCAACGCCGGGCAGATCTCGCCCGGCTACGCGTCCCCCTGGGCCGCGCCCGGCATCCCCCTGAAGGCCATGAAATGGATGGTGCAGCGCCACGCGCCGCTGTCCATCACGCCCGACGGTACCAAGTTCCAGCTGCAGTGGATGTGGCAGATGCTGCGCAACTGCACGCCCGAGCGCTACGCCGTCAACAAGGAACGCATGGTGCGCCTGGCCGAATACAGCCGCGATTGTTTCAAGACCCTGCGCGCGGCCACCGGCATCGAATACGAAGGCCGCCAGCAAGGCACCACCCAGCTGTTCCGCACCCAGAAGCAGCTCGACGACGCGGCCAAGGATATCCGCGTGCTGCAAGAGACGGGCGTGCCGTTCCAGCTGCTCGACCGCGACCAGCTGGTGGGCGCCGAACCGGGCCTGGCCACCTCGCGCCACAAGCTGGTGGGCGGCCTGCGCCTGCCCAACGACGAGACGGGCGACTGCCAGCTATTTACCACCCGCCTGACGGCCATGGCCGAACAGCTGGGCGTCAAGTTCCGCTACAACGTCGACATCACGGGCCTGACCGTGGCCGGCGGCGCCATCTCCGGCGTGCAATGCGGCGCCGACATGGTGCGGGCCGACTCCTACGTGGTGGCGCTGGGCGCCTATTCGACCACGCTGCTCAGGAACCTGGTCGACATTCCCGTCTACCCGCTCAAGGGCTATTCCATCACGGTGCCCATCGTCGACGGCGCCGCCGCGCCCACTTCGACCATCCTGGACGAGACCTACAAGATCGCCGTCACCCGCTTCGACGACCGCATCCGCGTGGGCGGCATGGCCGAAATCGCCGGCTACAACCTGGACCTCAACCCGCGCCGCCGCGAAACGCTGGAAATGGTGGTCAACGACCTGTTCCCCGGCGCCGGCGACACCGCCGCCGCCACCTTCT
>JAZJZQ010000640.1:0-4228 GCA_040389625.1 Pseudomonadota bacterium
GGGTCGTGGTCGAAGGCGAACTTGGCCTGGTGGCCGTTCTCGTACTGCACCGCCACGGTCCACACCTTCTTGGCGTTCATTTTCTGTTCGACCTTGTTGCCGGCATAGGCGCCGCCGGCCGCACCGGCCACGGTGGCCAGGTCGCGGCCCGTACCGCCGCCCACCTGGTGGCCCAGCAGGGCGCCAGCCACGCCGCCGGCCACCACGCCCAGCGCGCCGCCCTCGCCTGCCTGCTCCGTCATGTGGACCGAGGTGACCCGGCCGCAGTCGGCGCAGACGGCGTGGCCGTTGCCTTGCGAGCTGGCCTTGGCGCTCGCCATGGCCTTGGTGTAGGTGGCCTTGGCGTCACGCAGGCACTGCATGCGCAGCGACGCTTCGCTCTCGTCGGCGCACAGCTTCTTGTCGCTGGCGTAGCGGGCCGCCGCTTCCTTGCCGGCCTGGCCGTAAGGCTGCCCGGCCGCCGAAGCGTGGGAAGAGATAAAGGCGGTGGCCAGCATGGCGGCCAGCAGGATCGATTGCTTGTTCATGGTTTGCTCCAGATTCTGTATCGGGGTGCCGGCCCGCGATCGCCGCCAGTCGGGGCGGCGCGGGCCGGTGGGGTTGCTTGATGCTTGCTTGATGCTTGGTCGACGCTTAGTTGACGCGGCGTTCCACGGTGATCTGCTCGATCTCCACGCGGCGGTTAGGCTCCAGGCACTTGATCAGGTCGGCGCGCTTCTGCTTCTTGTTGTCGCACTTGACCACCGGCTGCTCTTCGCCCTTGCCGGCCGTGTTGATGCGGCTGGCCGCAACGCCCTTGCCCACCAGGTAGGCCTTGACGGCTTCGGCACGGCGCAGCGACAGCGCGTGGTTGGACTTGCTGCTGCCCAGGCGGTCGGCGTAACCGGTCACGACCACGTGCTCCACGCCCGGATTATCGTTGAGCAGCTTGGCCATGTCGTCCAGCTTGGGCTGGCCATCGTGCAGCTTGGCACTGCCGAAGTCGAACAGTTCAGTGGCCGACATGGTCACCTTCTCAAAGCGGGCCGGTGCCGGTGGCGGCGGCGCCACCGGGGCTGGCGGCGGCGGTGCCACTTCCACCACCGGCTGCGGCGCCACCACGGGCTGGGCCACCGGCGCCGGGCGCGCGGCCGGCTTGTCGAAGGCGTAGTTCAGGCCCACGGTCAGGTAGTAGTTGTTCGATTTGCTGGTCGGGAATTCGTTGCCGCGGATGAAACCGTGCACGTCGCGCAGGTCGGCCTGCATCGACCACTGGTCATTCAGCGATGCCTGGAAACCGACGCCGGCGCTGACGAAAGGCGAGTTCTTCGACAGCTGGCCCAGCGCGTTCAGGTTGGCCTTGTCATGCTCCACGCCGGCGCCCACCAGCACGAACGGACGGAAGGTGGAACGGGAGAACAGGTACAGGCCATCGACGCCGAAGGTGTTCTGCTGATAGCGTTCGCCATTGTCGCGGGAACGGGCGTAGGTGGCGCCCATCTGCACATCCCAGCTGTCGCTCACGGCCTTGCCGAATTTCAGGCCGGCGCCGAAGCCGTGCTTGTCCACGCCAAAGTCACCGTCCGGCTTCATGGCGTTGACGCTGGGCTGGATGTACCAGGAGGGATTGATCGCTTCATCCGCGGCGACGGCGGAGAAGGAGGCGCACAGGGCCAGGGCCGCCAGAGCGATTTTCTTGGTTTTTAACATGTCGTTTCCCATTCTTAAATGTTATGGCTGTTTGTAATGCCCAGTCCGGAAGCTGCGGCCTGCCGTGCAATATTGCCCGGATGCCTTACTTGCGGTCTGGTTATTGACTAAACGAAACCCACTGAAGTTTGGTGGACGAGGTCGTAATTGAAAGATGTAATAAATTGTATATTTGCCTGGCCCCGCATGGCGCGGGCGCGGCGCGGCAGAACTAAGGCCGCAACGGCGTTCGGGCGCCCGCCATCACTGGCCTGAATATCCATGTTGGTCTGTCACCACGGGGGCCAGCCATCTTGCACTGCGTGCTCAATATTTTCCTGTTTCAACGAAACTTCTGTTGAACTGCGCGTGAATATTCACAATACTGTACCGAATCTGTTCCCCAGTTTTCGATCCGCGCCATGAACGAGCCCATGCATGCAGAAGACGAACCCAGCCCGGCCGGCGACGCTCTGCCGGGTCCGCATGCGGGACCGCAACGGCGGGCGCACGGCAAGGCAGCGACCAACGGCCTCGCCCGCGATGAGGCCGAATTGCGCCGCCTGTTGAGCGAATTGCAGGTGCACCAGGAAGAGTTGGTTGCGCAGAACGAGGCCTTACGCAGCGCACAAAGCGAAGTGGAGCGCATCCGCGACCGTTATGCCGACTTCTACCATTTCTCGCCCACCGGCTTCGTCAGCCTGGGGCAGGACGGCAAGATCATCCAGATCAACACCACCAGCGTGCAACTGCTGGGCTGCGGCGCCGCCTGCCCGGTCGGCACGCGCTTCGACAGCTACATCGTCCTGGCCGACCGCCCCGCATTCGGCGCCATGCTGGCGCAAGTCTACAGCGGCGGCGGCAAACAACGGTGCGAAGTCCAGCTGACCCAGCCCGGCCGCCTGCCCCGTACCGTGCAGATCGACGCCATGCTGGCGCCGGACGGATTGGAGTGCCGCGCCGTCATCGTCGACGTCACGGAACAGAAGTCGGCCACGGCCCGGCTGCAACTGGACGCCAGCGTGTTCGCCTACGCCAGCGAAGGCATCATGATCACCGACGCGGAAGGCTGCCTGATCGACGTCAACGACGCCTTTTCCCGCATCACCGGCTACAGCCGGGCCGAAGTATTGGGCCGCCATCCCCGCTTCCTGCAATCCGCACACAACACGCAGTCCTGCTACGACGCCATGTGGCGCGCCGTGGCCGAACAGGCCCACTGGTCCGGCGAGTTGTGTAGCGCGCGTAAGGACGGCTCCGAATACGTGGCCATGCTGGGCATAGGCGCCGTGCGCGACAACGCCAACCGCATTACCAATTACGTCGCCATCTTCACCGACATCACCCAACTGAAGCAAAGCCAGCACGCGCTCGAGCACATCGCCCATTTCGACGCCTTGACCGGCCTGCCCAACCGGGTCCTGCTGCTGGACCGGCTGCAGCAGGCGCTGGCGCAAAGCCAACGCCAGCAGCGGGCGCTGGCCGTCGTCTTCCTCGACCTCGACGGCTTCAAGGCCGTCAACGACCAGCACGGCCATGGCGTGGGCGACGCCCTGCTGATCGCCTGCGCCGCGCGCATGAAGGCGGCCTTGCGCGAGGAGGACACCATCGCCCGCCTGGGCGGCGATGAATTCGTCGCCCTGCTGGTGGACCTGGAACATCACCACGAGTTCGAATCGATGGTGGAACGCTTGCTGCAAGCCGTGTCGGCGCCGATCGAACTGGACGGGCTGACCTTGCAGCTGACGGCCAGCATCGGCGTCACCCTGTTCCCGGCCGATGAAGCGGGCCCCGACCAGCTGCTGCGCCACGCCGACCAGGCCATGTACCAGGCCAAGCTGGCCGGCAAGAACCGCTTCCACCTGTTCGACGTCGAGCATGACGAAGCCCTCAAGAGCCAGTTCGAATACCTGCAGGAAGTGCGCCAAGCCGTGGCGCAGCGCCAATTCCAGCTGTACTACCAGCCCAAGGTCAACCTGCGCACGGGCGCCCTGGTCGGCGTCGAGGCGCTGCTGCGCTGGCAGCATCCGCGCCGCGGCCTGCTGGAGCCGGCCCAGTTCATCGCCATGATCGACGATCAGGCGGTCGGCCTGGAGCTGGGCCGCTGGATCATCGACGCGGCCCTGCAGCAGGCCGCCGCCTGGCAGGCGGGCGGCCTGCACCTGCCCGTCAGCATCAACGTATGCGCGCACCAGTTGCAGCAGAATAACTTCGTGTCCTCCCTGGCCGAGCGGCTGGCGGCCTATCCGTCGCTCCGTCCCCACACGCTGGAGCTGGAGATCCTCGAATCGAGCGCGGTGGCGGACTTGTTCAAGGTGTCGGAAGTGATACACGCCTGCCACCGCATCGGCGTCGACTGCGCCCTGGACGACTTCGGCACCGGCTACTCCTCGCTGGCCTACCTGCGCCACCTGCCCGTCAAGACCCTGAAGATAGACCGCAGTTTCGTGCGCTCCATGCACGACGATGCGGAAGACCTCGACATCGTCAAAGGCATCCTGGGCCTGGCCGCCGTGTTCCACCGCCAGGTGATCGCGGAAGGGGTGGAAACGGAAGCGGC
>JAZJZQ010000640.1:4328-6440 GCA_040389625.1 Pseudomonadota bacterium
CCCATGGTGCCGCCGCCCACCAACCGTAACTACCCGGCCAAGGTGATCGTCAGCCTGGAAGTGGTGGAAAAACAGATGCCCATCTCGGAAGGGGTCAGCTACACGTTCTGGACGTTTGGCGGCACCGTGCCCGGCAGCTTCATCCGCGTGCGCCAGGGCGACACGGTGGAATTCCACCTGAAGAACCATCCCGACAGCAAGATGCCGCACAATATAGACCTGCACGGCGTGACGGGTCCGGGCGGCGGCGCCGCCTCCAGCTTCACGGCGCCCGGCCATGAATCGCAATTCACCTTCAAGGCGCTCAACGAAGGCATCTATGTCTACCACTGCGCCACGGCGCCGGTCGGCATGCACGTGGCCAACGGCATGTACGGCCTGATCCTGGTGGAACCGCCGGAAGGCTTGCCACCCGTGGACCACGAGTACTACGTGATGCAGGGCGACTTCTACACCGCCGGCAAATACCGCGAAAAAGGCTTGCAGGCATTCGACATGGAAAAGGCCATCGACGAGAAGCCCACCTATGTGCTGTTCAACGGCGCCGAAGGCGCGCTCACGGGCGACAACGCCATCAAGGCCAAGACCAACGAATCGGTGCGCCTGTTCATCGGCAACGGCGGCCCCAACCTCGTATCGAGCTTCCACGTGATCGGCGCCATCTTCGACCGGGTGCGCTTCGAGGGCGGCACCAACAGCCAGACCAACGTGCAGACCACCCTGATTCCGGCCGGCGGCGCCGCCATCGCGGAATTCAGCACCAAAGTGCCGGGCAGCTACATCATGGTGGACCACTCCATCTTCCGCGCCTTCAACAAGGGCGCGCTGGCCATCCTCAAGGTGGACGGGCCGGAAGACAAGACCATCTATTCCGGCAAGGAAGTCGATTCCGTCTACCTGGGCGACCGCGCCGCGCCGGACATGAAGTCCGTCACCAAGGCCACGGCGGCCGCCGCCAGCGGCAACCTGACCGTGCAGGACCAGATCAACGCCGGCAAATCGCTGTTCGCCGGCACCTGCTCGGTCTGCCACCAGGCCAACGGCGCCGGCCTGCCCGGCGTGTTCCCGCCACTGGCCAAGTCCGACTTCCTGAACACCGATCCCAAGCGCGCCATCGGCGTCGTGCTGCACGGCCTGACGGGCAAGGTACAGGTCAACGGCAAGGCCTACGACTCCATCATGCCGCCGATGAACCAGCTGAACGACGACGAAGTGGCCAACATCCTCACCTATGTGCTCAACAGCTGGGACAACAAGGGCGGCCAGGTCAAGGCCGGCGACGTCAAGGCCATCCGGGCCAAGCCGGTAGCCAAGGGCCCGGCCGCGCACTGATGCGGATGGCGCCGTGAACCAGCGATCGACCTCGCCCCTGCCCATGCCTCTGCCCCTGGCGCTGGCGACCCTGCTGCTGGCGCCGGGCAGCTGGTGCGCCGCGGCCGACTACGTGGCCGTGCCGGCCGGCCGCCTGGTCACCGTGCTCTCGGGCGGCAACGCGGGCAATCCGCCCGTCAAGGTGGGGCGCTTCGCCATGCGCAGGGAGCCGGTGACCAATCGCGAGTTCCAGGCCTTCATCGCCAGCCACCCGGAGTGGCAACGGGGCGCGGCGCCACCCATCTTCGTCGATGCGAACTACCTGCGCCAGTACGACCGGGCCGACGTCGCCGCCGGCCTGGACCAGCAGCCCGTCACCAACGTCAGCTGGTTCGCCGCCCAGGCCTATTGCGAAAGCGAGCAGGCCCGCCTGCCCAGCTGGTATGAATGGGAATACGTGGCGGCGGCCGACGAGCACCGCCGCGACGCCCGCCAGGACCCGGCCTGGCGGGCCCGCATCCTGGCCTGGTACTCGCAGGCGTCGAACGGCAGCCATGCCGCCATCGGCGGCGCGCCGAACTTTTACGGCGTGCGCGACATGCATGGCCTGATCTGGGAGTGGGTGGACGACTTCAACGCGCTGCTGGTGAGCGCCGACAGCCGCGACCAGGGCGACCCGGAAAAGCTGCAGTATTGCGGCGCGGGCGCCATCAGCCTGCAGGACCGCGACAATTTCGCCATCCTGATGCGGGTGGCCCTGCTGTCCTCGCTCAAAGGCGCCGACAGCACCAACGACCTGGG
>JAZJZQ010000641.1:0-628 GCA_040389625.1 Pseudomonadota bacterium
CATGCCCTTTTCGGCGATGTCGGCGCCCAGTTCCGGCGGCGTCTGTTCCAGCGCGTTCTTCACGGCCGAAACGATGTTGTTCAGCGGGTCGGTCAGCGCTTCCAGGATCTCGTTGGACGAAATCGTGAACGAGCGTGGAATGCCTTCGGACAGGTTGCGGCCCTTGACTTCCATTTCCTTCACTTCCGAACCAGGGAAGGCCGAACCGATGGCCTTCTTGATCGCTTCCGCGGTCTGTTCGCCGATCAGCATGCCATAGTTGCGGCGGATGTAGTTGACGATGGCTTCGTCGAACTTGTCGCCGCCCACGCGCACCGAACCTTTGTAGACCATGCCGCCCAGCGAGATGATGCCCACCTCGGTGGTGCCGCCGCCGATGTCGACCACCATCGAACCGGTAGCATCGGACACCGGCAGGCCGGCGCCGATCGCCGCCGCCATCGGCTCTTCGATCAGGTAGACCTGCGAAGCGCCGGCGCCCAGCGCCGATTCGCGGATCGCGCGGCGCTCAACCTGGGTCGAGCCGCACGGCACGCAGATGATGATGCGCGGCGAAGGACGGAAGAATTTGGAGTCGTGCACCATGCGGATGAACTGCTTGAGCATCTGTTCGGTGACGGTGAAGTCG
>JAZJZQ010000641.1:638-2984 GCA_040389625.1 Pseudomonadota bacterium
AGATCGGTGGAAATATACCTGCGTAAAAAACCAAACATGAGTATCCTGTGGCGCCTCAAAAGTGCGCGTAAGCCGTTATAGGGAGTATCCGAGCGGGCGCCGGCGGGGCGCTGCGCTGTCAGTTCAGACGCGGCGGCAGCTTCATTCGGCGCCGGCAACGCATCAACCCGCCATTCTACCTTATAATTTGAATGCGATTTGCCGAAAATCCAGTCAAAAGTGTATCCCTTCAGGCCGCGATTTAAGCGACTTTCAGAAGCTTTTGGCAACCGATTGCCGTGCATTCCAGTTTTTTATCAATATAACAATTAAACCCGCGCGGCTTGCCCGCGCCTATCGCCATGTCCCTGACCCTATCCGACGTAAAACGCATCGCCCACCTGGCCCAACTCGAGATGAGCGAAGAGCAGTCCGCCACGGCGCTGGGCCAACTGAACGGCATCTTTGCGCTGGCCGAACAGATGCAGGCGGTCGACACCGACGGCGTCGCCCCGCTCAGCCATCCGCTGGCGGCCCACATGAACAACATCGCCCTGCGCCTGCGCGAAGACGCGGCCACCGAACCGAATCGCCGCGAGGCCTACCAGGCCGTGGCGCCCAAGACCGAGGACGGCCTGTACCTGGTGCCGAAAGTGATCGAATAAGCGGCTCCCGCGCCGCGCACCCACGTCCGAACAACCGCCGTACCGTCATGCCCGCGCAGGCGGGCATCCATCCTGAGCATGGGTCCCCGCTTGCGCGCGGACGACGTGCCCTGAATTGACTGAAACGCCATGCACACCAAAACCATTAAAGAGCTGTCCGCCCTGCTGCAGAGCAAGGCGATTTCCGCCACCGACCTGGCCAAGCACTTCCTCGACCGCATCGAAGCGAGCGACCTCAATGCCTTCCTGCACGTGGACCGCGCCCTGACGCTGGCCCAGGCGGCAGCGGCCGACGCGCGCATCGCCGCCGGCACCGCCACCGCGCTGACGGGCGTGCCGATCGCCCACAAGGACATCTTCGTCACGCGCGACTGGCGCTCGACGGCCGGCTCCAACATGCTGGCCAACTACGTGAGCCCGTTCAACGCCACCGTGGTGGAAAAACTGGGCGCGGCCGGCATGGTCACCCTGGGCAAGCTCAATTGCGACGAATTCGCCATGGGCTCGGCCAATGAAAACTCGGCCTTCGGCGCCGTGAAAAACCCGTGGGACAAGACGGCCGTGCCGGGCGGCTCCTCGGGTGGTTCGGCCGCCGCCGTGGCCGCGCGCCTGGCGCCAGGCGTGACGGGTACCGATACGGGCGGCTCGATCCGCCAGCCGGCCTCGTTCTGCGGCATCACCGGCATCAAACCCACCTACGGCCGCGTGTCGCGCTTCGGCATGATCGCTTTCGCCTCCTCGCTCGACCAGGGCGGCCCGATGGCGCAGACGGCCGAGGACTGCGCCCTGCTGCTGTCGGCCATGGCCGGCTTCGACGAGCGCGATTCGACCAGCCTGACCCCGGAACAGGGCGGCGTGGACGAGGATTTCACGCGCGCGCTGAACCAGCCGCTGACGGGCCTGCGCATCGGCGTACCCAAGGAATACTTCGGCGAAGGCCTGGCGGCCGACGTCGAACAGGCCGTGCGCGGCGCGCTCGAGCAGTTCGTCAAGCTGGGCGCCACGCTGGTCGACATCTCGCTGCCCAACACGGCGCTGTCTATCCCGGCCTACTACATGATCGCGCCGGCCGAAGCGTCGTCCAACCTGTCGCGCTTTGACGGCGTGCGCTACGGCCACCGCGCCGCCGGCTACAAGGACCTGCAGGACATGTACAAGAAGACCCGCGCCGAAGGTTTTGGCGCGGAAGTGAAGCGCCGCATCATGGTCGGCACCTACGTGCTGTGCCACGGCTACTACGACGCCTACTACCTCAAGGCGCAGAAGATCCGGCGCCTGATCGCGCAGGACTTCGAGGCTGTGTTGAACGGCCCGAACGCCGTGTGCGACGTCATCATGGGACCGGTGGCGCCAACCGTGGCCTGGGACCTGGGCGACAAGTCCGACGACCCGGTGGCCGCCTACCTGGCCGACATCTACACCCTGTCGACCAGCCTGGCCGGCCTGCCCGGCATGTCCATCCCCTGCGGCTTCGGCCAGGGCGAGAAGAACGGCAAGCGTCCGGTGGGCCTGCAGATCATCGGCAACTACTTCGGCGAAGCCAAGCTGCTGAACGTGGCGCACCAGTTCCAGCAAGCCACCGACTGGCACCTGCGCGCGCCGGCCGGCGTGTAAGACACCCTATAACGAATACATCAGCGAGAACACCAATATGGAATGGGAAGTCGTCATCGGTCTTGAGAACCACGTGCAGCTCACGACC
>JAZJZQ010000642.1:0-20865 GCA_040389625.1 Pseudomonadota bacterium
AGATGCGCGGATAGGCGCTCAGGCCGCAGGCCGGGCACTGGTAGCAGCGCTCGCCGGCCAGGTGCGTCATGGGCGTGGCGCAGGCGCCGCAGTAGCGGTGGCTACGGGCCCATTCGGCCAGTTGCACGGCCCGGCCCGCCACGCCGAGAAAGCCGTCGTCGGCCACACCGAACAGGGCCCGCAGGCTGTGCCAGCCGTATGCCGGCCCCGGCACGGCGTCGCTGTCGAGCCAGGCCGTCTGGTAATACTGGCCGTCGAGCATGCCCACCGGGTGGATGCGCGCGGGCGCGACGTCGAGCCGGGCCAGCACGTCGGCCGGCGGCAGGGACAGGTCGCTGTTGCGCAAAAGCAACTGCCCGCGATGGCACAGAAAAGTCAGGGGCGTGGCATGGGACGGGGGGCGGATCAGGGGCGTGAAGGCGGCTGGCGTCTGGAGCATGGCGGGTGGTCATTCCTGAGGATGCGATAGCGTGCATCTTACCGTGTTTCCAAATTGCTTATTCGGTGCCCTTAAGTCTTTGTTTTCATACCAAGATTTGCGGGGGATTTACTTGCTTCCTCTCAATTTCAGACCGATTGGCGCTACTATATCTTTCTGCCAGGAGATACCCAACTATGCCGTCTTTTATTCAAGAACTAAGCACTGACCAGATCGCTCAGCTGCTGACCAATCAAATTGGCCTGTTGACCACCACTGAAATCAGTTTGCTGTCGACGGCCCAGATGACGGCGTTCACGACGGACCAGTTGGCCGTCTTCGGCAGCGACCAGGTGCGCGCCCTGACCACCCAGGACTTGCAGGCGCTCAGCACGGCACAGCTGGCCAATGGCTTCGGCACCCGGCAGGTCCAGGCCCTGAGCACGCAACAGCTGCCCCTGCTGACGACGGCCCAGCTGGTGTATGGCCTCAATTCCGACCAGTTCGCCGCCCTGAGCACGGCCCAACTGGGCGCGCTGTCGGCGACCCAGCTGGCCCTGCTGGGCACGGCCGACATGGCCGCCCTGCGCACGGCCCAGGTCATCGGCCTGGGCACGGCGCAGCTGCGCGCCCTCGGTTCCGACCAGCTGGCCGCCCTGCAGACGGCCGACGTGGCCGCCCTGCGCACCCAGCAAGTGACGGCGCTGAGCACGGCCGGCGTAGCCGCCCTGCGCAGCGACCAGGTGGCCGCGCTCGGCTCGCAGCAACTGGCCGCCCTGCTCACCCAGCAGATCGCGGCCCTGGGCAGCGACCAGATCGCCATGCTCGGCACGGCCCAGGCCAGCGCCCTGGGCACGGCCCAGATCGCCGCCCTGACGTCGCTGCAACTGGACGCGCTGGGCACGGCCAGCGTGGCCAGCCTGAAAACGGCCCAGATCGCCGCCCTGGGCAGCGCCCTGTTCGCCACCCTCACCACCGACCAGATCGTCGCGCTGCGGACGGCGCAGGCCCTGGCCCTGTCGTCGCAACAACTGGCCGCCCTCGGTTCGGACCAACTGGCCGCCCTGCAAACGGTGGACCTGGCCGCCCTGGCCACCACGGCGCTGGCCGGCCTGGCCACGGCCAACGTGGCCGCCCTCAGCGCGGCCCAGGCCGCCGCCCTGGGCACGGCCCAGCTCAACGCCCTGTCCAGCGCTCAGATGGCGGCCCTGGGTAGCGACCAGATCGTCGCCCTTGGCAGCAACCAGGCCAGCAACCTGGGCACGCGCCAGCTGGCCGCGCTCACCACCGACCAGCTGGCCGCGCTGGAGACGGCCGACTGGGCCAGCCTGAAAACCCAGCAACTGGCCGCCCTGTCGACGCTGCAGCTGGGCGCCGTCACGACGGCCCAGCTCGCCGCCCTGAAGAGCCAGCAAGTGGCCGGCCTGGGCAGCCAGCAACTGGCCGCCCTGCGCTCGGACCAGGTCGCCGCCCTGGCCACGGCCGCCCTGCGCGCCCTGCAGACCGTGCAGGTGGCCGCCCTCAACACCGATGCCGTGGCCGCCTTGCAGACGGGCCAGTTCGCCGCCCTGGCCACGCAACAGCTGGCCGCCATGAGCACAGCCCAGATCGCCGCGCTGGGCAGCGCCCAGGTGGTGGCGCTGGGCACGGCCCAGGCCGCCGCCCTGACCACGCGCCAGCTGGCCGCCCTCTCCACCGACCAGCTCAATGCGCTGGAAACGGTGGACTGGGCCGCCCTCAAAAGCGGCCAGCTGACGGCCCTGACGACGGCCCAGGTCAGCGCCCTGGGCACGGTCCTGATCGCCGCCCTCGGCACGGCCCAGGCCGTGGCCCTGAGCACGCAGCAGCTGCGCGCCCTCAGCACGGACCAGCTGGCCGCGCTCAGCGCGGCCGACTATGCCGTGCTGCAATCGTCCCAGCTGCTGGGGCTGGGCACGGCCGCCATCGCGGCCCTCAGCACCGGCCAGGTGGCGGCCCTGAAGACGGCCCAGATCGCCCAGCTGAGCACGGACCAGGTCGCCGTCCTGAACTCGGACCAGCTCGCCGTCCTCAGCACGGCCCAGGCGGCGGCCCTGACCACGCGCCAGATCGCCAGCCTGGGCAGCGACCAGGTCGCCGCCCTGCCAACGCGCGACTGGGCCGCCTTGGGCACGGGCCAGCTGGCCGCGCTGGGCACGGGCCAGCTGGCCGCCGTGACGACGGGCCAGGTGCTGGCCCTCACGACCGGCCAGGCCGCTTCGCTGTCGACGCTGCAGGTGGCCAGCCTGTCCGCCACCCAATTTGCCGCTTTGCCCACCGCCACGCTGGCCGCCCTGCGCACGGCCCAGGTGGCCAGCCTGGGCACGGACAACGTCACCATCCTCAGCACGGCCCAGTTGCAGGCCCTGACAACGGCCCAGCTGGCCGCGCTGGGCACGGCCCAGCTGCAGGCGCTGGGCACGGCGCAGATCGTGGCCTTGACGACGGCCCAGGCCAGCAACCTCGGCACGAGACAGCTGGCCGCCCTCACCAGCGACCAGCTGGCCGCGCTGGAAACGGCCGACCTGGCCGCCCTCAAGACAGCCCAGGTCCGGGCCTTGACGACCGATGAAGTGGCCCTGCTCGGCACGGCGCAAGTGGCGGCCCTGACGACGGCCCAGGCGGCCGCCTTGAGTTCGGCCCAGCTCAACGCCCTGGGCAGTGCCCAGCTGCTCGTGCTCGACACGGCCAACCTGGCGTCGCTGCTGACGGCACAGATCGGCAGCCTCGGCACGGCCAGCGTGGCCGCCCTCGGCACGGCCCAGATCCAGGCCCTGTCCACGGCCCAGATCGACGCATTGAACACCAGCCAGCTGCAAGCGCTGACCAGCGGCCAGATCGCGGCCCTGACCACGCTGCAGGCCAGCAGCCTGCTCACGGCCCAGCTGGCCGCCCTCGCCAGCGACCAGCTGGCCGCGCTGGAAACGACCGACCTGGCCAGCCTCAAGACGTCCCAGCTCAACGCGCTGGGCACGGCCCAGGCTGCCCTGCTGAGTACGGCGCAAGTGGCGGCCCTGACGACCCAGCAAGCGGCCGGCCTGGCCACGCGCCTGCTGGCGGCCCTGACGACGGACCAGGTGGCCGCCCTGACCACGGCCGACGTGGCCGCCCTGGGCACGGCCCAGTGGCGCGGCTTGAGCACGGACGACATCGCCGCGCTGGGCACGGCCCAGCTGCGGGCCATGAACACCGCCCAGCTCAGCACGCTCAACACGGCCCAGTTCCAGGCCCTGTCCACGGCCCAGCTGGCCACGCTCAGTTCCCTGCAGCTGAGCAAACTGGCCACGCTGCAGATCGCCGCCCTCACCAGCGACCAGCTGGCCATGCTGGACGCGACCGACCTCGCGGCCCTGCAGTCGGCCCAGGTGGCGGCCCTGACGACGGACCAGGTCGCGCTGCTGGGCACGGCCCAGGTGGCTGCCCTGAGCACGCTGCAAACGGCGGCCATGACGACGCGCCAGCTGGGCGCGCTCGGCAGCGCCCAGATCGCGGCCCTGACCACGGCCCAGGCGGCGGCCCTGACGACGGCCCAGGTGGCCTCGCTCGGCAGCGACCAGCTGGCGGCCCTGGAAACGGCCGACCTGGCCAGCCTGAGGACGGCCCAGCTCAACGCCCTGGGCACGGCCCAGGCTGCCCTGCTGGGCACGGCCCAGGTGGCCGCCCTGACGACCCAGCAGGCGGCCGGCCTGGCCACGCGCCTGCTGGCGGCCCTGAGCACCGACCAGCTGGCGGCGCTGACCACGGCCGACCTGGCCGCGCTGGGCACGGCCCAGCTGCGCAGCTTCAGCTCGGACGACATCGCCGCCCTGGGCACGGCCCAGGTGCAAGCCTTCACCACGGCCCAGCTGAGCAGCTTGAACACGGCCCAGTTCCAGGCCCTGGGCACGGCCGACCTGGCCGTCCTCAGCGCGCTGCAACTGAGCAAGCTGGCCACGGCACAGATCGCCGCCCTCACCAGCGACCAGCTGGCCGTGCTGGGCACGGACGACATGGCCGCCCTGCAGACGGCCCAGCTGGGCGCCCTCACCAGCGCCCAGGTCAGCCTGCTGGGCAGCGCCCAGCTGGGCGCCCTGTCCACCCTGCAGATGAGCAACCTGGGCACGCGCCAGCTGGCGGCCCTGACGACCGACCAGATGCCGTCCCTGAGCACGGCGGAACTGGCGGCGCTGCGCAGCAATCAGCTGCGCGCCCTGAGCACGGGCCAGTTGGCCGCATTGGCCACGGGCCAGCTGCAGGCGCTGGGCACGGCCCAGATCGCGGCGCTGTCGACCGACCAGCTGCTGGGACTGGGCAGCGACCAGATCGCCGCCCTCACCACGGCCCAGGCCGCCGGCCTGACGACGGCCCAGGTGGCCGCCCTGACCAGCGCCCAGCTGGCCGCCCTGGAGACGGCCGACCTGGCCGCCTTGAAGACCAGCCAGGTCACGGCGCTGACGACGGCCGAAGTGAGCGTGCTGAGCACGGACCAGATCGCGGCCCTGACGACGGCCCAGGTGCGGGCCCTGGGCACGGGCCAGTTGCTGGCCCTCGGTTCCAACCAGGTGGCGGCCTTGACGTCGGCCGACCTGGCCGCCCTCTCGTCCACCCAGCTGGCCGCGCTGGGCACGGCCCTGCTGGGCATGCTGAGCACGGCCCAGCTGCAAGCGATGACAACGGCCCAGATCGCCGCCCTGTCGACGGCCCAGATCGCCGTCCTGAGCACGGACTTGATCGTGGCCCTCACGACCACCCAGGCCGCCAGTCTGACGACGGCCCAGATGGCCGCCCTGCAAACGGTCCAGCTCGGCGCGCTGGAAACGGCGGACCTGGCAGCCCTGAAGAGCAGCCAGCTCAACGCCCTGGCGGCGCAGCAGATCGGCGTACTGGGCAGCGACCAGCTGGACGCCCTCACCACGTCCCAGGTGAGCAACCTGGGGACGCGCCAACTGGCCGCCCTGACGACGGCCCAGGTGCAAGCCTTGCTGACCACGGCACTGGCGGCCTTGCGCAGCAGCCAGCTGCAGGCCCTGTCCACCGGCCAGCTGGCGGCCCTGCAAACGGCCCAGTTGCAAAGCCTGGCCACGGCCCAGCTGAGCGCGCTGGGCACGGCCCAGTTGCCGGCGTTCGGCAGCGACCAGATCGCCGCCCTCACCACAGCCCAGGCCGCCAGCCTGACGACGGCCCAGGTGGCCGCCCTGGCCACGGCCCAGCTGGCCGCGTTCAGTACCGACCAGCTGGCGGCCCTCAAGACGGCCCAGCTCAACGCGCTCGGCACGGCCGCCCTGGCCAGCCTGGCCACGGGCCAGGTCGCGGCCCTGACCACGCTGCAGGCGTCATCGCTGCGCACGGCCCTGGTGGCCGCCCTGACCACGCAGCAGATCCAGGCCCTGGCCCTGGCCGAGCTGGACGCCCTCAAGAGCGCCCAGCTGACAGCCCTCGGTTCGGACCAGCTGGCCGCGCTGGGCAGCGACCAGCTGCAAAGCATGGTCACGGCCCAGATCGCCGCCCTGGCCACGTCCCAGCTCGCCAGCCTGGGCAGCGGCCAGATCGCCGTCCTCACCACGGCCCAGGCCGCCGGTCTGACGACGGCCCAAGTGGCCGCCCTGGGCACGGCCCAGGTGGCCGCCCTGACCACCGACGACATCGCCGCCCTCAGAACGGCCCAGATCACGGTCCTCGGCAGCAATGCCACGGCCGCGCTGACCACGGCCCAGATCGTGGCCCTGACCACGCTGCAGGCCGGCGCCCTGAGCTCGCAGCAAGTGGCGGCCCTGACGACCAGCCAGCTCCAGGCCCTGGAAAACGGCGACCTGGACGCCCTCAAGACGGCCCAGCTGGCCGCCCTGGGCACGGCCCAGCTGGCCTCGCTCAGCACAGACCAGTTCGCCAGCCTGACGACGGCCCAGGTGGCCGCCCTGTCCAGCACCCAGCTGCGCGCGCTGCGCAGCGACCAGCTGGCCGCCCTCACCACGGCCCAGGCCGCCGGCCTGACGACGGCCCAGGTGGCCGCACTGGAGACGGCCCAGCTGGCCGTCCTCGGCACGGACGATGTGGCGGCCCTGAAAACGGCCCAGATCGCCGCCCTCGGCAGCACCCAGCTGGCCAGTTTGAACACCGACCAGATCGTGGCCCTGACCACGCTGCAGGCGGGCGCCCTGGCAACGGCCCAGGTGGCGGCGCTGACGACGGCCCAGGTGCGCGCGCTGGAAACGGACGACCTGTCCGCCTTCAAGACGGCCCAGGTGGCCGCCCTCGGCACGGCGCAGATCGGCGCCCTGTCGACCGACCAGCTGCAAGGCATGGGAACGGCCCAGATCGCCGCGCTGGGCAGCGGCCAGCTGGCCGGCTTGAGTACGGACCAGATCGCCGCCCTGACCACGGCCCAGGCGGCCGCCCTCACCACGGCCCAGGCCGCCGCGCTGGCCACCATGCAGTTGGCGGCCCTGACGACGGACGACCTGGCCGCCCTCAAGACGGCCCAGGTGGCCGCCCTGGGCACGCACCAGCTGAACGCCCTTGCCACCGACCAGATCGCGGCGCTGACGACGCTGCAGACGGGCGCCCTCACCACCGCCCAGCTCGCGGCGCTGGGCACGGCGCAGATCCAGGCCTTGCGCACCGACCAGCTGGCCACGCTGAAGACGGCGCAACTGGCCGCCCTGCGCACCGACCAGCTCGATGCCATCGGCACCGACCAGCTGCAAAGCCTGACCCCGGTCCAGATCGCCGCGTTCGGCAGCACCCAGCTGCAGGCGTTGACGACGGCCCAGATCGTGGCCCTGACGACGGCCCAGGCCGCCGGCCTGGCCACGGCCCAGGTGGCGCTCTTGACGACGGTCCAGCTGACGGCGCTGGAGACGGAAGACCTGCAAGCGCTGGGAACGGCCCAGCTGGCGGCCCTGACGACGCGGCAGCTGCCAACCCTGAACAGCGACCAGATCGGCGCCCTCACCACCGCCCAGGCCGGCGCCCTGACCACGGCCCAGCTGGCCGCGCTGGGCACGGCCCAGGTGCAAGCCATCAACACGGACGACGTGGCCGCGCTCAAGTCGGCGCAGCTGGCCGCCCTGGGCACGGCCCAGGTGGCGGCCCTGACGGCGGACCAGCTGCAAAGCGTGGCGCCGGGCCGG
Organism: Pseudomonadota bacterium; assembly: GCA_040389625.1. Classification (GTDB taxonomy): domain Bacteria; phylum Pseudomonadota; class Gammaproteobacteria; order Burkholderiales; family Burkholderiaceae_D; genus Rugamonas. The sequence continues at coordinate 7,546 of JAZJZQ010000642.1, forward strand.
ATCACGGCGCTGGGCAGCAACCAGCTGCAGGCGCTGAGCACCGACCAGATCGCCGCCCTGACGACGGACCAGGTCAGCAGCCTGGCGACCAGCCAGCTGGCGGCACTGACCACGCGCCAGCTCGACGCGCTGACGCTGGACGAGCTGGCCGCGCTGCGCAGCGCACAGATCGCCGCCCTGGGCACCGACCAGCTGCGCGCGCTGGCGCCGGACCGCATCGCCGCGCTGACCACGGCGCAAGTGCAAGGGCTGACCGGCAACCAGCTGCGGGCGCTGGGCTCGGACCAGTTGCAGGCCCTGAGCACGGACGACCTGACCGCGCTCAAGACGGCCCAGATCGCCGCCCTGGGCACCGACCAGCTCAACACGCTGCAGGCCGGCCAGCTGCAAAGCCTGGGCCAGCCGCAGCTGGACGCGCTGGGCAGCGACCAGCTGCAAGCGCTGGGCAGCGACCAGATCATCGCGCTGACCACGCAACAGTACGGCCTGCTGACCAGCGCGCAGATCGCGCTGCTGACCACCGTCCAGCTGGGCGCCATCGAACTGGACGACCTGGCTGCGCTCAATACGGCGCAAATCCTGGCGCTCGGCGCGACCCAGCTGCAATCGCTGAGCGTCGAGCGCATCGCCGCGCTGACCACGCTGCAACTGCAGGCGCTGGCCACCGCCCAGCTGGCCGCGCTCGCCACGGACCAGGTCCAGGCCATCGGCACGGACGCCCTGCAGGCGCTGAAGACGGCCCAGATCGGCGGGCTGAGCACCGCCCAGCTGGTGGCGTTGACGCCGGACCAGCTGCAGCACTTGACCAGCGACCAGATGGAGGCGCTCGGTTCGGCCCAGGCGCGGGCCCTGACGAGCGACCAGATCGGCTTGCTGACCTCGCAGCAGATCGACAGCCTCAGCACGCGCGCCCTCAATGCGCTGAGCAGCGGCCAGATCGCCGCCATCAGCAGCGCCTGCTTCAGCACCCTGTCGAGCGCCCAGATCGGGGCGCTCAACGCGGCCCAGTTCGGCGCCATCACCACCGACCAGATGGTGGCGCTGACCAGCACCCAGGCCGCCGCGCTGGCCACGGCGCAAATCGCCGCGCTGACCAGCGACCAGCTCGACGCGCTGGAAACGGCCGACTTTGCCGCGCTCAAAACGGGGCAGATGGCCGCCATCACGACGGCCGACATCGCCGCCCTGGGCACCGACCTGGTGCGCGCGCTGACCACGGCGCAAGTGGCCAGCCTGGGCAGCGACCAGATCGCCGCCCTGCAAACGGACCACGTCGCCGCCCTCAGCAGCGCCCAGCTCACCACGCTGGGCTCGGCGCAGCTGGCCGCCCTCAGTACCGACCAGCTCGGCGCGCTGGGCACCGACGACTTCGTCGCCCTGCGCAGCGCCCAGCTGGCCGCGCTCAGCACGGTGCAATTGGCCGCGCTCACGAGCGACCAGCTCAACGCCCTGTCGACCAGTGCCTTCACGGCGCTGACCAGCGCCATGCTGGGCGCGCTGACCACCGTCCAGTTCGCCCACCTGAGCACGGCCCAGATCGGCGCCCTGACGTCGGCCCAGGCGCTGGCCCTGAGCACGGGCCAGCTGGCGGCGCTCGACACCGACCAGTTCAGCGCGCTCGGCACCAACGCCATCCGCAGCCTGCAGTCCGACCAGATCGGCGCCCTGTCGACCGACCAGGTGGTGGCCCTGAGCACCCAGCAGATGCGGGCGCTGACCAGCACGCAACTGAACGCGCTGGCGAGCGACCAGCTGGCCGCGCTGGAAACGGCGGACCTGGCGGCGCTGACGACGGCCCAGGTCAAGCTGCTGGCCACCGACCAGTTGCGCGCGCTGCTGACCGACCAGCTGGCCACGCTGTCGACGGCGCAGATCGCCGCGCTGGGCACCGACCAGCTCAGCGCCGGCCTGGACACCAGCCAGATCGCGGCGCTCACGACGGCCCAGGCCGCCGCGCTGGCCACCGCGCAGGTGGCCGCGCTCACCACCGGCCAGGTGGCCGCGCTGGTGACGGCCGAGCTGGCCGCCTTCAGCACGCGCCAGATGGTGGCGCTGACGACCGACCAGCTGGCTGCGCTGGGCAGCGACCAGCTGAACGGCCTGGGCACGGCCGGCCTGGCCGCGCTGACCACCAGCCAGCTGAGCGCCGGCCTGGGCACCGACCAGCTGGCCGCGCTCGACAGCGCCCACCTGGGCGCCCTGACCACGGCGCAGCTGGCCTATGGCTTGAGCACGGACGACATCGCGGCCCTGCGCACCGAGCAGATCGCCGCCCTGCGCACGGCCCAGGTGGCCGCGCTGGGTACGCAACAAGTGCAGGCGCTGACGACCGACCAGGTGGTGGCGCTGGGCACGGCGCAAACGGCCGCGCTCGCCACGGCGCAGATCGCCGCGCTCACCAGCGACCAGCTGGCCGCCCTGGAAACGCAGGATGTGGCCGCGCTCGCCACGCGCCAGCTGACGGCCCTGAGCGCCGCCCAGCTGGGCGCGCTGGGTACGCAGCAGCTCAACGCGCTGAGCAGCGCGCAGCTGGTGGCCCTGAGCACCAGCCAGCTGGCCAACGGCCTGGCCACCAGCCAGCTGGCCGCGCTCGACACCGACCACATCGCCGCCCTCACGACCGCCCAGCTGGCCTATGGCCTGACGCTGGACGACCTGGCGGCCTTGACCACCGATCAGCTGCAAGCGCTGCGCACGGCCCAGATCGCCGCCCTGACCACGGCGCAGGCCAGCGCCCTGGGCACGGTCCAGGTGGCGGCCCTGCTGACGGCCCAGATGACGGGCCTGACCACGGCGCAAATGCCGGCCCTGACGGCCGACCAGCTGGCCGCGTTCAGCACCGCCCAGATCGCCGCGCTCGACACCCAGGACATGGCGGCGCTGGATGCCGGCCAGTTCGCCGGCCTGTCGACCGACCAGACGGCGGCGCTGACCACCAGCCAGGTGCACGCGCTGAAGACGGCGCAGGTCGCCGCCATCGGCAGCGTGCAGCTGGGCGCCTTGGGCAGCGACCAGCTGCAGGCGCTGAGCACCCAGCAGGCCGGCGCGCTGAGCGTGACGGCGGTGGCGGCCTTGTCGAGCGCCCAGCTGGGCGCGCTGAGCACGGCCGACGTGGCCGCGCTGGGCACGCTGCAGATCGCCGCCATCGGCGCCAGCCAGCTGGCCGGCCTCAACACCAGCCAGGTGCAGGCGCTCACCAGCGCCCAGCTGGGCGCCTTGACGGCCGACCAGCTGTTCGCCTTCAGCACCGGCCAGATCGCGGCACTGCGTACCGCCCAGATCGGCTACCTGGGCACCGGCCAGCTGGCGGCGCTGTCGAACACGCAAGTGCTGGCCCTGACCACCGACCAGCTGGCCTCGATCAAGCTCAGCCAGCTGCCCGCGCTCACCATCGACCAGGTCGGCGTGCTCGGCTCGGACCAGCTGCGGGCACTGACCACGGCGCAAATCCAGACCCTGTCGGCCACCCAGCTGACGGCCCTGACCAGCGTGCAATCGGGCGCCCTGAGCACGACCCAGATGGCGGCCCTGAAGAACGCCCAGATCGCGGCGCTCGACGCGACCCAGCTGTACGGCTTTGGCACCGACCAGATCGACGCCTGGAGCACCAGCCAGCTCGGCGCGCTGACGACGGCCCAGATCGGCTACCTGTCCACCGACCAGATCGCCGGCCTGACCACCAGCCAGGTCGCCGGCCTGAAGACGAGCCAGCTGGCCGCCTTCAGCAACAACCAGGTCAAGAGCTTCACGGCGGTGCAGATGCCGGCCCTGGGCACGCTCCAGCTCGGTGCGCTGAGCGTGGCCCAGGCGGACGCGCTCACGGCCACCCAGGTGGCGGCCATGTCGCTCACCCAGACCATGGCCCTGAACGCTGCCTCGCTCAACTACGCGACCCCGCTGATCCTCGACCTCGACGGCAACGGCGTGCAGACGCTGAGCATCACGGCCGGCGTGCGCTTCGATATCCGCGGCGACGGCCATCGGGTCGACACCGGCTGGGTCGACGCCCACGACGGCCTGCTGGCCCTGGACCGCAACGGCGACGGCCGCATCAACGACGGCAGCGAACTGTTCGGCAGCGCCACCACGCTGGCCGACGGCAGCAAGGCGCGCGATGGCTACGCCGCCCTGGGCGCGCTCGACAGCAACGGCGACGGCCAGATCACCAATGCCGACGCCGCCTACGGCGCGCTGCGCGTGTGGGTGGACCGCAACTCGGACGGCATCAGCCAGGCCGGCGAGCTGCACACGCTGGCGCAGCTGGACATCGCCGCCATCGGCACCGGCGCCCGCCACGCGCTGACGCAGCAGAACGGCAACCTGATCGGCCTGACGGCCAGCTACACCGGCACCGACGGCAGCGTGCACCAGAGCGCCGACGCCTGGTTCCTGGCGCAAGCGGCAACGTCCACGGCCTCGCTGCCACAGCAGGTGAGCGCCCTCAGCGACGCCATCGGCAGCTACGGCAGCGCCCCCGCGGCAGCGGCCCCGCCGCCGTCGCTGACGCCGGCCACGGCCGGGGCGGCGACGCTGGCGCCGGCGCTGGCCCTGGCCGACGCGCTGCAGCACTACCGCGCCGCCCAGGGCCTGCAAGGGGCCGGCGCCGCGCTGACGGGCAAGCGGCCGCAGGACGCGCCGGCCGGCCTCTGGTTCGGCGTGCCGCAACGCTGACGGCGCCGGCGCCGGCGCAGTCATGGGGGCGGCCCGCGCCGGCGCCCCCAGGGGCCGGCGCGGGCACGCCGGCCATTCTGCCCATCCTTTGAGCAAGCGTCGTTTTCGGGTCTTGCTCCGGGGCCAAAAGTTGCCCCTTACCCTGCGACAAAAGGTATCATAAGGCCGGACCGATACAACTCTACGCCCCGCCATGACCACTCAAGTACCTGCCGCACCCGCTCCCGCCGATAACAGCCCGCTGGGCACCGTGATGGCCATGGCCGTCAAGGGCCAGCTGTCCATTGGCGACCTGTTCGGCGCCGCCGCCGTGTTGCAGGAGAGCGGCCAGCTGCAGGCCGCCATCGGCCTGTACCGCGGCTGGATCGAGCACACGCCGTCGCCGCTGGTGTACGCGGCCTGCTTCAACCTGGCCGTGGTGCTGTCGAGCGCCGGCGACGACGCCGGCGCCGAGGCCGTGCTGCGCCAGGCCATGGCGCTCAATCCCAACTTCGTCGAAGCGCGCCTCAACCTGGGCACGCTGCTGGAACGCACCCGCCGTCCGGACGAGGCGCTGGCCATGTGGCAGTCCATCCTCGACGACCGGCTCGAACCGGACATCAAGTCCAACCAGACGCTGTACGTGCAGACCCTCAACAACCTGGGCCGGCTGCTGGAAATCCAGAAGCGCTACCCGCAGGCCGAGGCCATGCTGGCCACCAGCCTGCGCGTCGATCCCCAGCAGGCCAACGTGATGACGCACTGGGTCCACCTGCGCCAGAAGCAGTGCGAATGGCCCGTGTACGCGGGGCTGGAGCACATCTCGCTGGCGACCATGATGGAGGGCACCTCGGCGCTGGCCATGCTCAGCGCCTCGGCCGACCCGGCCATGCAGCTGGCCGCCGCGCGCCGCTTCGTCAACGAGCGGATCAACGCGGCCGTGGCGCCGCTGACGGGCCAGCACGGCTACGACCACCCGCGCCTGCGCATCGGCTACCTGTCGTCGGACTTCTGCTCGCACGCCGTGTCAATCCTGACGGCCGAACTGTACGAGCTGCACGACCGCAGCAAGTTCGAGGTGTATGCCTTCAGCTGGAGCCGCGAGGACGGCTCGCCGATCCGCGCCCGCGTGGTCAAGGCCATGGACCACTACATCCGCATCGACCAGCTCAGCGACGAGCAGGCCGCGCGCACCATCCGCGCCCACGAAATCGACATCCTGGTCGACCTGCACGGCCTGACGCTGGGCGCGCGCCCGCAGATCCTGGCCTACCGCCCGGCGCCGGTGCAGCTGACCTACCTGGGCTTCCCCGGCAGCACCGGCCTGCCCGGGGTCGACTACGTGATCGCCGACGAATTCCTGATCACGCCGGAAATGACGGCGTACTTCACGGAACAGCCGCTGTACCTGCCCGACACGTTCCAGATCAACGACCGCCAGCGCGCCATCGCGCCCACGCCGTCCCGGGCCTCGGTCAACCTGCCCGACGACGCCTTCGTGTTCTGCTCGTTCAACAACAACTTCAAGTTCACGCCGGACCTGTTCGCGGTGTGGATGAACATCCTGCGCCGCGTGCCCCATTCGGTGCTGTGGCTGGTGGCCGACTACCCGGAAGTGCGCGAGAACCTGTACCGCTACGCCGAGCAGGCCGGCATCGACCGCCAGCGCATCATCTTCAACAGCCGGGCGGTGCCGGCCGAATACCTGGCGCGCTACCAGCTGGCCGACCTGTTCCTCGACACCTTCCCGTTCAACGCCGGCACCACCGCCAGCGACGCCCTGTGGGCCGGCCTGCCGCTGCTGACCTGCGCCGGCCAGACCTTCTCCTCGCGCATGGCCGGCAGCCTGCTGCGCGCGGTCGACCTGCCGCAGCTGATCACCTTCAACTTCGCCGACTACGAAGAGAAGGCGGTGGAACTGGCCAACAACCCGCAGCGCATCGCCGCCATGAAGCGCCAGCTGGTGGCCAACCGCCTCACCTGCGCCCTGTTCGACAGCCCGCGCTTCGTGCGCAACATGGAGGCGGCGCTGCGCAAGGTGGCCAAGCCGGCCGCGCCGCGCCTGGGGGCGCCGGAACACGCGGTGCGCCCGCAGGAACCGTCGGCCCCGGTGGAGCCGGTGCGCATCGACCAGATCCCCATCGTCACCGTGTCCTACAACGCGCCCGACCTGATCGAGGCGCTGCTGCGCACGCTGCGCCAGTTCTACCGCAACCGGGTCTACATCATCGACGGCTCGAACCCGGACGTGGCCGAGAAGATCCGCGCCATCACGGAGCGCCACGACAACGTCGAGTTCATCCCGTTCGGCTACAACATCCACCACGGCCCCGGCATGACCTGGGCCATCAACCACCTGGGCCTGTCGGGCGAGGTGCTGTTCCTCGACTCGGACGTCGAGATCGTCAAGGCCGGCTTCCTGGAAGCGCTGCACGAGCAGCTGCGGCCCGGCATGTACGGCGTGGGCAGCACCCAGCCCGTCAACGAACAGGGCTACGACCGTCCGGACGGCGCCATCAGCTACCTGCACCCGGCCTGCATGCTGACCAACATCGACGTGGTGCGCCAGTGGCCGCTGCCGATCAAGCATGGCGCGCCGATGATCCACACCATGCTGGCCCTGAACCACAGCGGCAACACCGCCCTGTTCAAGCATATCCAGTGGGTGCGCGACGACTTCGAGGGCGACAAGACGCCGCACTTCATCAAGCACCCGTGGCAGGGCACGGTGCGCCGCACCGGCGGCTACCACTACGACCTGCCCAGCGCCACCGCCGTCAACACCGACCTGCTGCACTTCATGCCGCCGCAGGCGCGCAAGATCGTCGAAGTGGGTTGCCGCGACGGCGCCTTCGCCAAGGCCTACAAGCAGCGCAACCCGATCTGCAACTACACCGGCATCGAAGCGGACCCGGCGCAGGCGCAGGCCGCCCGTCCGCACTGCGACTTCGTGTTCAACAACGACCTCGAACACGCCGGCCCGGACTTCTGGGACGACGTGCGCAACGCCGACACCTGGGTGCTGGACGAGGCCTTCGAGCGCATGGACAACCCGTGGAGCATGCTGCAAAAGATCCGCACCAATATCGCCCCGGGCGGCAAGATCGTCGCCACCATCCGCAATTTCCAGCACTGGAGCCTGCAGGCGCGCCTGAACGCGGGCGACCTGCGCTACGGCTCGCAGGGCCTGGAACTGGAGCGCAAGCGCATCTTCACGCGCGGCGCCATGCTCGAGATGTTCCAGCTGGCCGGCTTCCAGATCAGCGGCGGCAGCGCCCGCATCATCGACGAGCCGGCCCGCGAAAAATACCTGCCGGCGATCCGCATGATGGCCGGCGCCAGCGGCATCGACCCGGTGGTGGCCGTCGAGGACGCGCTGCCATGGCAGTACATCGTCACTGCCGTCGCCGCTTAATCCATCAGGAGCTTGTCCGTCCATGAGTCTTCCATTAGTCAGCATCGTCATTCCTTCGTACAAGCCGGCGCACTTCGAGATGTGCCTGCGCTCGGCCATCGGCCAGAGCTATCCGCACACCGAGATCCTGGTCAGCGACAATTGTCCCACCGAGGAAATCCGCACCATCTGCCAGCGCTTCCCCGGCGTGATCTACCAGCGCTCGACGGCCATGCGCGAACAGAACGTGCTGTCGGCCTTCTACTCCGGCAAGGGCGAGTTCATCAAGCCCCTGTATGACGACGACCTGCTGCACCCGTTCTGCATCGAGCGCATGGTGGCCGCCTGCCAGTCCTCGCCGGAAATCGAACTGGTGTTCTCGGCCTCGCAAGTGATCGACATCGCCAACATGCGGGTCGAGACGCGCCGCCCGTTCGAGGCCAGCGGCATGATGAGCGGGCTCGACATGCACCGCTTCATGGTGCTCAACCTGCGCAACCATATCGGCGAGCTGACCACCGTCATGTTCCGCCGCGCCCGCCTGTGGGAACTGGGCTGGCACCAGCTGTTCAAGCGCGGCAGCCACGATTTCACCAAGGGCCTGGCCGACATCGCCAGCTACATCAACTTCACCGAGCACGGCGCCGTGTTCTATGTGGACGAGGAACTGAGCTACTTCCGCCACGACCAGCGCCTGCAGTCGAACTCGAACGCCCATGCCAACCCGCACTTCGGCTACAACTTCTCCGACTACATCGACCTGGCCGTGTCGGCCCACGAGACGGGCGCCATCACCGATGCCGAGCTGCTGGGCATGCACGAGACGCTGACTTCGGTGAGCCAGCGCCTGGGCGGCGTGTTCCCCCAGATGGGCGAGGCCTACGCCCGCTACACCGCCTACCGCGGCAAGCTGCTGTGAAATCCCTGACCGCAGGAGCGAACATGGCCCATTCCGAATCAGCCCGCGTGCATGACGGCGCCGCCGTCGCCGCCAGCGCCGTCCTGGGCGACTTCGTGGTCGTCTATCGGGGCGCCGAAGTGGGCGCGCACTGCCGCGTGCGCGGCTATACCCAGCTGTGGCCCGGCGTGCGCCTGGAAGCGGGCGCCGAACTGGGGCCCGGCGTGACGCTGGAAGCGCCGGAGGCGGGCGCCGCGGACGGCATCGTCATCGGTCCCGGCGCGCGCGTGGGCGCCGGCGCCCTGATCTGCCGCGGCGTGCGCCTGGGCCAGGGCGCCGTGGTGGCGCCCGGCGCCGTGGTGGCGCAGAACGTGCCGCCCTACGCCATCGTCAGCGGCACGCCGGCCCGCATCACCGATTACGTGCAGAACGCCAGCGGCGCGCCGGCCATGGACCGCCACCAGCGCGCCGATTTTCCCGACCAGCCATCGGTGGTGCCGCTGGGCGTGGGCGGCGTCACGCTGCACCGCTTCAAGTTCCTGCAGGACCCGCGCGGCGACCTGTCGGTGGGCGAGTTCGAAAAGGAGATCCCGTTCCTGCCCAAGCGCTACTTCCTGGTGCTGAATGTCCCCAGCGACAAGACGCGCGGCGAGCACGCCCACCGCGCCTGCCACCAGTTCCTGATCTGCGTGAAAGGCAGCTGCGCGGTGGTGGTCGATGACCTCGAGCAGCGCTGCGAGGTGCAGCTCGACGCGCCCGACGTCGGGGTCTACCTGCCGCCCATGACATGGGGCATCCAGTACAAGTATTCCAGCGATGCCGTGCTGCTGGTATTCGCTTCCCATTACTACGCGGCCGACGACTATATCCGCGACTACGACGTGTTCGTCGCCGAGAAGCGCGCCGCCCTCTCCCAGGAGCCAGCATGACCATCCCCTTTCTGGACCTGAAGGCCATCAACCTCACCCAGCAGGACGAGCTCGAGCAAGCCATGCGGCGCGTGCTCCACTCCGGCTGGTACGTGCTGGGCAAGGAAGTCGAGGCGTTCGAGCAAGCCTTCGCCGCCTATTGCGGCACCCGGCACGCGATCGGCGTGGCCAACGGCCTGGACGCCATCTTCCTGACCCTGAAGGCATATGGCGTGGGCCCCGGCGACCAGGTCATCGTGCCGAGCAACACCTACATCGCCACCTGGCTGGCCGTGACGCACTGCGGCGCCACGCCGGTGCCGGTGGAGCCGGTGGAGGGCACCTACAACCTCGACCCGCGGCAGGTGGCGGCCGCCATCACGGCGCGCACCCGCGCCATCATTCCGGTCCACCTGTACGGCCAGGCGGCCGACATGGACCCGCTGATGGCGCTGGCGCGCGAACACCGGCTGCACGTGATCGAGGATGGCGCCCAGGCGCACGGCGCACGGTACCGCGGCCGCAAGGCCGGCGCGCTGGGACACGCGGCCGCCTTCAGTTTCTATCCGGGCAAGAACCTGGGCGCGCTGGGCGACGCGGGCGCCATCACCACCGACGACGACGCGCTGGCGCACAAGCTGCGCACGCTGCGCAACTACGGTTCGCAGAAGAAGTACCACAACGAACTGGCCGGCTTCAACTCGCGGCTCGACGAGCTGCAGGCGGCCGTGCTGTCGGTCAAGCTGCCGGTGCTCGATGGCCAGAACGCGGCGCGCGCGGCCATCGCCGCCATCTATGACGCGGGCCTGGCCGGCATCGCCGGCCTGCGCCTGCCGGAAGTGGCGCCGTGGGCGGCGCCGGTGTGGCATCTGTACGTGGTGCGGCACGCCCGGCGCGACGCGCTGGCGGCCAGGCTGGCCGCGGCCGGCGTCGGCACGCTGGTGCACTACCCGCTGCCGCCGCACCTGCAGCCGGCCTACGCCGACATGGGCCTGGCCGACGGCAGCTTCCCCATCGCGGAAGCCATCCACCGCGAGGTGCTGAGCCTGCCGATGGGCCCGACCATGACGCCGGACCAGGCGCACCAGGTGGTGGCCGCCGTGCGCGCCGCCGTGGCCGCGCTGGAGGAGGCATGAGCGTGCCGCGCCTGGTCAAGCCGAAGGCCGTGTACGGCCACAGGCTGATGTTCCGCGACGCCACCGTGGCCGACGCCGAGTTCATCCTGTCGCTGCGCACCGACGCCAGCAAGAACCGCTACCTGTCGGCCACCTCGTCGGACGTGCAACAGCAGCGCGACTGGCTGGGCCGCTACGGGGCCGACGCCAGCCAGATCTACTTCATCATCTGCACGCTCGACGGCCAGCCGGTGGGCACCGTGCGCCTGTACGACCAGCAGGGCGATTCGTTCTGCTGGGGCTCGTGGATCAAGAGCGACGATGCGCCCGCCGGCTTCGGCGTGGAATCGGCGCTGATCATCTACGACTTCGCCCTGCAGCTGGGCTTCCGGCGCGCGCACTTCCAGGTCAGCAAGGGCAATGACGGCGTGATCAGCTTCCACCTGCGCTTGGGCGCCGTCCAGGTGGCCGAGCTCGACACGGAATACCACTACGAGATGAGCAACGCGGCCATCCTCGGCGCCCTGCGCCAGTACCGCAAGTTCCTGCCGGACGGCGCCCGGGTCGCGTTCTGAGCGGCGGTTGAATCGCGGCCCGATTCGGCCGACAATGGCGCATGAGCTCCAACCGCCCCAGCGATGCAGCGCAACTGCAGGAACTGACCCGTGCCCTGGCCGCCAACGCGCTGGCGCAAGCGACCGGGGTGGCCTTCGCGCTGGCCCGGCGCGGTGCCTTGCCCATCATGCAACTGATCGGCCTGGCCGGGCTGATGGCGCACGCCGGCCAGGCCGCCCGCGCCGCCGAGCTGTACCACCTGTGGCTGCGCTGCACCGAGTCGCCGCTGCTGTATGCGGCCTGGTACAACCTGGGCGTGCTGCAGATCCAGGCCGATGAACCGCAGGAGGCCGGGCAGTCGCTGCGCGCGGCGCTGACCATCAAACCCGATTTCCTCGACGCCCGCATGGCCCTGGGAACCGTGCAGGAGCGGCTGGGCCAGCACGGCGCCGCGCTGGCCTGCTGGCGCGCGGTCCTGGCCAGCATCGATCCCGAGCAGCCGGCCAGCCGGGCGCGCCAGATCCAGGCGCTCAACAGCATGGCCCGCGTGGCCGCGTGCGCCGGGCACGCGGCCGAAGCGGAGGACGCCTGCGCCCGCAGCCTGCTGCTCGATCCCCGCCAGCCGGACGTGGCGGCCCAGTGGATAGAGCTGCGCCAGCGGCAATGTGCGTGGCCCGTGTGCGCGCCCCTGCCCGGCCTGGCCGAGGCCGAGCTGGAACACAGCGCCACGGCCGCCGCCATGCTGTGCCTGAGCGACGACCCGGCCGCCCAGCTGGCCGCCGCCGCGCGCCACCCCGTCAACCGCGCGCCCACGCCGGCCCCGCTGGCCGACAGCCAGGGCTATCTGCACCCCCGGCTGCGCATCGGCTACCTGGCGGCCGATTTCGGCCGCCAGGTAGCCCCCCTGGCGGCCGAGCTGTACGGCCTGCACCGGCGCGCGCAGTTTGCCGTCTACGGCTTCAGCTGGCGCGTGCAGGACGGCGGCGGCCCGTGTGTCCCCGGCGCGGCGCGGCTGGACCACCACATCAGCCTGGCGGCGATGAGCGACCTGCAGGCGGCGCAAACCATCCGCGCCCACGAGATCGACATCCTGGTCGACCTGCACGGGCTGGGCGCCGATGGCCGCCCCGGCATCGTGGCGCAGCGCGCCGCCCCGGTGCAGATCGCCTGGCCGGGCCACCCCGGCAGCAGCGCCATGCCGGCCGTCGACTACGTGCTGGCCGACGCCTTCGTGCTGCCGCCGGCCCTGACGGCCGCGTTCACCGAGCGCCCCCTGTACCTGCCCGATTGCGGGCAGCGCCACGCGCGCCGCCACGCCGTCGGCCCCGCCCCCGGCCGCGCCGCCTGCGGCCTGCCGCCCGACGGCTTCGTGTTCTGCAGCTTCAGCAGCCCCCGCAAGCTGGCGCCGGCCCGGTTCGCCCTCTGGATGCGCATCCTGCAGCGGGTGCCGGGCAGCGTGCTGTGGCTGGCCGCCCACGACGAGCCGGTGCGCGACCACCTGCGCGTGGCCGCGCTGCGCCACGGCGTGGCCAGCGCGCGCCTGGTGTTCGCGCCCCGCGTGCCGCAGGCCGAGCACCTGGCGCGCCTGCAGCTGGCGGACCTGTGCCTGGACACCCTGCCGTGCAGCGGCGGCGCCGCCGCGGCCGACGCGCTGTGGGCCGGCGTGCCCATGCTGAGCGAAGCCGGGCGCAGCTATGCGGGCCGGCTGGGCGGCAGCATGCTGCACGCCATCGGCCTGCCGGAACTGGTGGCGCGCCACGCCCGCCGCTACGAACAGCTGGCCGTGCGGCTGGCCGGCCA
>JAZJZQ010000642.1:20875-23693 GCA_040389625.1 Pseudomonadota bacterium
CCGCCGCAACTGGCGCGGCTGCGGCGCCGCCTGGCCCGCAACCGCGACCGCGCGCCCCTGTTCGACACGCCGGCGCTGGTGCGCCACCTCGAGCAGCTGTACCTGCAGGTGGCGCGCGGCGCCCTGCGCCACGGGCCGGCCGCCGGGGAGGTGCCCGCCGCCGGCCTGCCGCTGGTGAGCATCCTGGTCCCCACCGGCGACGGCGACAGCGCGGCGGCGCTGGCCGGCACGGTGCGCAGCGCGCTGGCCCAGCAATACGGCTGCTGCGAGGTCATCGTCAGCGACAGCGGCGGCGGCGACACCCGCCGCCGCGCGCTGGCCGCCCTGCTGGCCGCCCATCCGCGGCTGCGCTACAGCCGCGCCCCCGCGCTCGAGGCCGGGGACAACCTCGACCACTGCCTGGCGCTGGCCCTGGGCGACTACGTGGCCGTGGCCCCGGCCGGCGACCTGCTGCAGCCGGACAAGATCGGCCGCATGATGCATTTCTACCAGGCCTACCCGGCCATCGGCCTGGTGGCCTGCTGGCGCCAGGGCGTCGACAGCGGCGGCCTGCCCGTGCCGGGCGCGCCCCTGCTGCCGGTGGAGACGGCCGTGGGCGGCGCCTCGCTGGCCGGCGTGCTGCTGGACAGCGCGGGCGGCGCCGGCGACGCCCTGTGCCAGCCGGCCTGCCTGCTGTTGCGGCGCGCCGACCTGGGGCCGGCCTTCGGCCACTACCAGGGCAAACGCTACCGCCACCTGGCCGGGGTGGCGACGGCGCTGGCCATGCTGGCCGGCCGCCAGTGCGCCTACCTGCCGGCGCCCCTGTGCAGCGGCTCGCCGCCGCCGCCGGCGGCCGCCGACGCGCTGGAACTGGCGCTGGAACAGCTGCAACTGTTGTATGAACCCCACACCCGCCTGCACTTCCTGGCCGACGCCACGCGCTTCAAATCCCTGCTGGCGCAGCGGCTGGGCGCGCTGGCGGCGCTGGTGGGCGAGCGCCACGGCGCGCTGGCCGGCGGCGACCGCCAGCACAACGACGCCGTCCAGCAGGCCCTGTGCGAAGGCTATGCGCTGCTGCTGGCACCGCCGCCGCCCTAAGGCCGCTACAATGGCCGTTCCCGCCACCAGCCCGCCGCCGCCATGTCCAGCCAGCTCGCGCGCATCGCCGCCACCGAACGTCCCGACCTGATCGTCATGATCGGCTACGGCGACGAACTGCCCGTCTACCGGCACGCCCGCGCCCTGTGGCAGTTCTACGCGGCGCACTTCCCCCGCATCGAGATCCTGTTCACGCGCTGGGACAGCAAGCTGCGCCCGGGCGAGGTGGTGCACAACGGCTACGACCTGCTGGTCGGCATCGGCGACGACATGCGGGGCGAGGTGGGCTATGCCAGCACCGGGGTCTGGTCCGGCAGCGAGAACGCCCGCTTCATCTACCGCCAGATGCTGGTGCAGGACTACCTGCTGCGCACCCGCCGCGCGCCGTTCTTCTTCCACCACCTGACGTTGACCTCGGTGGTCGACTTCCGCGTCCTGAGCCTGGTGCTGGACCGGCTGCCGGCCAGCGGCTGCTATGCCGGGCCGATGGCGCGCCTGACCGGCCCGGCCGAGCTGGCCGGCCTGACCTTCACCAGCGGCGCCAGCACGCTGTTCTCGCGCGACGCGCTCGAACGCATGCGCGAGCGCTACGATCCGCGCCATCCCTGCAGCCAGTATCCGAACGACGTGTGGCAGGCGCTGCTGCTGCCGGAGTTTGCGCGCACGGCGCTGCCCACCTTCAACTTCGTGCGCCCCCGCGCGCCGCGCGCCGACGCCGCCGAGATCGGCGCCATCGCGCGCCAGATGCTGCGGCTGGGGCACTTCCACTTCCGCGTCAAGACCGTGGCGCCGCACGATGCGGCCAGCCGGCGCGAGGACGTCGACCCCTGGATCATGCTGCGCATCATGGAGGCCGTGCTCGACAGTGAACCGGTGCCCGAGGCCACCGCCGCGCTGGTGGCCGAGTACGCGCGCCTGGCTTACGACGGCGGTGCCACGCCGCTGCCGTCACGCGTCGGCCAGCCCCTGTTTACGCTGCCGCGCAGCATACCGCTGACGGACGAGGAAGTGACCGTGGCCGCGCCGCCGGCCCGCTAGGCGCCGCCGCGGGACGCGCCGTCACCGTTGCGCCCGGCCCTGAAAAATTTCTCCAGGAAAAGTGTGATCCGCCGTGCTGAGGGGCCAAAAGCACTGTTCTTTTCGTTTAAAATACGACGGCGATGGCTGACAATGCAGTCTGCGAGCACACTCATCCTCATACCGGAGACAGCATGAAAGCAGTGATTTTGGCAGGCGGCCTCGGCACACGGCTCAGCGAAGAAACCACCGTCAAGCCCAAGCCGATGGTCGAGATCGGCGGCAAGCCGATCCTGTGGCATATCATGAAGAGCTACTCGGCGCACGGCATCAACGACTTCGTCATCTGTTGCGGCTACCGCGGCTACATCATCAAGGAATTTTTCGCCAACTACTTCCTGCACACCTCGGACGTCACCTTCGACCTGCAGCGCAACAGCATGGAAGTGCACGAGCGCCACGCCGAGCCCTGGCGCGTGACCCTGATCGACACCGGCGCCGACAGCATGACGGGCGGCCGCCTCAAGCGCGTGCGCGCCCACCTCCAGGATGAAGATGCGTTCTGCTTCACCTACGGCGACGGCGTGGCCGACATCGACATCGGCGCCTCGATCGCCTTCCACCGGGCCCACGGCAAGCTGGCCACCATGTCGGCCGTGCTGCCGCCGGGCCGCTTCGGCGCCATCGACATCGACGGCCAGCGCATCGTCAGCTTCAAGGAAAA
>JAZJZQ010000643.1:0-5241 GCA_040389625.1 Pseudomonadota bacterium
CACCCAGCTGGCACTGGGACAGACCATCGCGCGCTGGCTCAAGCTGCCGCGCGCCGCCCTGCAACCGCCGCTGGCAGGGACGGCGCCGGCCCGGGCCGCCGCGCTGGCGGCAACGGCAGCGACAGCAGCGACGACAACACCGGCGCGCCCACCGGCACCGACACCGGTCGCCGCTCCCGCAACGTCAACGACAACGGCAAGCGCGACGACAATTGCGACCGCAACTAAAAATGCGCCTGCACGTGCGCCTGCGACCGCGCTCGCACCTGCCCCCACATCCGCACCGGCGACGGTGACTGCGATTGCGCCCACGCCCGCCACGGCGACGACAACCGCGCCAGTTGCCGCCGCGCCGCGCGACATCATCAACCGCCAGGCGCTGGAAAACATCCGCGCCCTCAGTCCCGCCAACGGCAACGCCCTGCTCGAACGCGTGCTGCAGGCCTACGTCAAAGACACGCCCACGCACTTGCAAACGCTGCGCCTGGCCGTCGCCGCGGCCGATCCCAACGCCCTGCGCAAGGCGGCCCACAGTCTCAAGTCCAGCAGCGCCAACGTGGGCGCCGACGCGTTGGCGCAGATGTGCAAGGAAATGGAACAGCTGGGCCGTAACGACAGCACGGAAGGCGCCGCCAACATGCTGGCTGGCATGGAGCGGGAATTCCAGGCCGTACGCCAGTCGCTCAATACCATCCTGGAAAAGGAAACCTGACATGGCATCGCCCCTCTCCCCCAAACGCGGCCTGGTCCTGGTCGCGGACGACGATCCCGTCATGCGTCTGCTGATGCGGGAAATGCTGGACCAGGTCGGCCTCGACACGCTGGAAGCGGAGGACGGCGCCCAGGCGCTGGCCTGCTACCGCAGCATGGCGCCCGACCTGGTGCTGCTGGATGTGGACATGCCGGCCATGGATGGCTACGCCGTGTGCCGCGCGATCCGCGCTGAGGAAACCCACGTCACCGCCCCCATCATCATGGTCACGGGCAGCGACGAACTGGAGGCCGTCACCCTCGCCTACGAGGAGGGCGCCACGGACTTCGTCTCCAAGCCCATCAACTGGCCCATCCTCGGCCACCGCGTGCTGTACGTGCTGCGCGCCAGCGACGCCATCGCCCGCCTGCGCATCGCCGACGCCCACAACCGGGCCGTGCTGGCCGCCATCCCGGATACCTTCTTCCGCCTCAACAAGGACGGCTATTACCTCGACTACGAACAGGGCCACGACGCCAACGCCGCGTTCGCCCTGGAACAGTGCGCGGGCCGCCACCTGAGCGAAGTGCTGCCGGAGGACATCGCCCGGCGCCTGCTGGAACAGGCCCAGGCCGTGCTGGCCAACCAGCATATCCGCTCGGTCGACTACGAACTGGTGCGGCACGACGCCATCCACCATTTCGAAGCGCGCCTGGTGGCCACCGGCCCCGACGAGGTGCTGGGCCTGGTGCGCGACATCAGCGAACGCAAGCGCACGGAAGAGCAGATCCGGCGCCTGGCCTACTGCGACAGCCTGACGGGCATCCCCAACCGCCAGGCGTTCCTGGAAACGCTGGAGCGCGAACTGGTCCGCTCGCGCCACGGCGGCAAGAAGTTCGCCGTGCTGTTCATGGACCTCGATTCGTTCAAGCGCATCAACGACACGCTGGGCCACAACGTGGGCGACCATCTGCTGAAAGCGGTCTCGGAGCGGCTGCGCGAAACGATACGGCCCAGCGACCTGGTGTCGCGCGCCGAGCAGCACGGCAACAACCTGGCGCGCCTGGGCGGCGACGAATTCACCATCCTGATCCCCGACCTGGAGCGGGTGGAAAACGCGCTCAACGTGGCGCACCGGGTCAAGGAAGCGATGCGCCGGCCGTTCCTGATCGACGCCCACGAAATCTTCGTCACGGCCAGCATCGGCATCTCGCTCTACCCGGAGGATGGGGAAGACTGCAACTCCCTGCTCAAGTACGCCGACACGGCCATGTACCACGCCAAGAACTGCGGCAAGAACAACGCCAAGCTGTACAGCTCGTCGCTGACCATGCAGATCATGAGCCACGTCAAGCTGGAAGTGGGCTTGCGGCGCGCCTTGCAGAACAACGAGCTGTACCTGCTGTACCAGCCCCAGATCGACGTGCCCAGCGGCCAGATCGTGGGGGTGGAAGCGCTGGTGCGCTGGCGCCACCCGGAACGGGGCATCATCTCGCCCACCGAGTTCATCCCGCTGGCCGAGGAGACCGGCCTCATCGTGCCGATCGGCGAATGGGTGCTGCGCACGGCCTGCGCCCAGGCCCGCGTCTGGGCCGACATGGGCCCGCAGCCGATACGCATGGCCGTCAACCTGTCGGCCAAGCAGTTCAAGGACGACAACCTGACCCAGGTGGTCCTGTCGGCCCTGCAGGAAACGGGCCTGGCGCCGCGCCTGCTGGAGCTGGAATTGACGGAAGGCACGCTGATGGACGATGCGCGCGCCACCATCATCACGCTGGACCAGCTACGCGGCATCGGCGTCTACCTGTCGATCGACGATTTCGGCACCGGCTACTCGTCGATGAACTACCTCAAACGCTTCGACGTGCGCGCGCTCAAGATCGACAAGAGCTTCATCAGCGGCCTGCCGCAGGATTCGGAAAACGCCGCCATCACGCGCGCCATCATCGCCATGGCGCACGGGCTGAAGATGGCCGTGGTGGCGGAAGGGGTGGAAACGGACGAGCAATTGGTGCTGCTGGAGCAGTACGGCTGCGACCTGGCCCAGGGCTACTACCTGGGCCACCCGTCGCCGCCCGAATCCATCACCCTCATGCTGAGCAACCAGTATGCTTTGGCCAGTCCTGCGATATCATGAACCGGTTGGCGCAGGCCGCCAATATCGCTCGCTTCGCGGGCAAGCTGCCTGCCAATGCCAGGTCGACCATGCAGTTCCGGCCGCTGCCCAACGGCGGCATCGCCGCCCAGGCCACGTCAGCCGGACGTGTGACGGGGTCGTTCGCCGTCTACGAAAAACAGATCGACGAGAATGGCAATTCCGTCCAATTTACGAAAACCACCTATGACCCGTTTGGGACTATCATCAACGTCAAGGACAAGATCCACGGAGGGGTAGTCCCATGATTGCAGTGGAGAATGAACGACTGGAGTTGGTGCGGCGTCTGCTGGCCTGTGCCATGCCGCTCCAGTCGACCCTGTCGGCGCTGGGCGCCATGGACTGGGATTACGACGGCCTGCCAGTCCAGTTGACGGCGGAGCAAATCGCGGCCGTGTTGCGCCGCTATCTGGCAGGCAGGCTGTCGCGAACGGATATTGAAACGTGGGCCAACGGTGTGGAAGGCCGGGACGATATTGCAACCGATCCTGCCGTCGAGCATCAACTCACCGGCATCATGCATGAGCTAGCCAATCCGGCCCTGAGCCAGCCGCTGGACCACGCCCGCGCCACGGCCCTGCTCACGGAACTGGCCGCCAGCTAGCGCGTCCGCCGCCGTTACAGTACCTTATCCTGCCTGAAGGTCGCGATCTCCTGCGCGCTGTAGCCCAGCGCGGCCAGCACTTCATCGTTATGCTGGCCCAGGGCCGGCCCCATCCACTTGGTATGGCCGGGGGTGGCCGACAGCTTGGGCGAGATGGCCGGCAGCTTGACGGGCGTGCCGTCCGGGAACTGGTGCTGCTCGAACATGTCGCGCGCGAGGAACTGCGGGTCGCTCATCATGTCGCGCACCGAATAGATCTTGCTCGACGGGACATCGGCCGCCTTCAGCACGGCCAGTGCGGCGTCGATGTCCTGGGTGTCGCACCAGGACTGGATGGCATGGTCGATCTCGGCCGTGCGCGGCACGCGGCCATCGTTGCGGGCCAGTTGCGGATCGCCGGCCAGGTCGATGCGGCCGATGGCCAGCATCAGCCGCTTGAAGATGGCGTCGCCATTGCCGGCGATGACGATGTTGTCGCCGTCGCGCGTGGTGTAGGTATTGGACGGCACGATGCCGGGCAGCGCGCCGCCCGTGCGCTCGCGCACCACGCCCGCGTGGTCGTATTCGGGCACCAGCGATTCCATCAGGTTGAACACCGATTCGTACAGGGCCACGTCCACCATCTGGCCCTGGCCATGTTCACGCCCGCCCGTGGCGTCGCGGTGGCGCAGCGCCATCATGGCGCCGATCACGCCGTGCAGCGCGGCCACGGAATCGCCGATCGAAATGCCCACCCGCAGCGGCGGCCGGTCCGGGAAGCCGGACACATAGCGCAGCCCGCCCATCGATTCGCCCACGGCGCCAAAGCCGGGCAAGTCCTTCATGGGCCCGGTCTGGCCAAAGCCGGACAGGCGCACCATGATGGTGGCCGGATTGACGGCCTTCAGTTGCTCGTAGCCCAGGTCCCACTTTTCCAGCACGCCGGGCCGGTAGTTCTCGATGATGATGTCCGCTTCCAGCGCCAGCTGGCGGGCGATGGCGCGGCCCCGCTCATCCTTCATGTTGAGCGTGACGCTCTTCTTGTTGCGGGCCTGCACCGACCACCACAGCGACGTGCCATCCTTGAGCACGCGCCACTGGCGGATCGGGTCGCCCCCTTCGGGCGCTTCGATCTTGATCACCTCGGCGCCGAATTCGGCCAGCATGCGGGCGCAGAACGGTCCTGCGATCAGGGTGCCCAGTTCCAGGACTTTGATGCCGGCCAGCGGCCCGGCCAGGTTGCTTGCGGATGTCGTCATAGGGTCAGGTGAGATCAGGTACTGCGGCGGTCGAGCATCGCGCGGGCGATGGTGCCCGCGTCGACGTACTCCAGTTCTCCGCCGACGGGCACGCCTCGGGCCAGCCGGCTCACTTTGAGGCCGCGCGCCTTCAGCATTTCGCTGATGTAGTGCGCCGTCGCCTCGCCTTCATTGGTGAAATTGGTGGCCAGCACCACTTCGCTGACGACACCGTCGTTGGCCCGCGCCACCAGCTTTTCCAGGTGGATGTCCTTGGGACCGATGCCATCCAGCGGCGAGAGCCGGCCCATCAGCACGAAGTACAGGCCCTTGTAGGTCAGGGTCTGCTCTATCATCAGCTGGTCGGCCGGCGTTTCCACCACGCACAGCAGGCGGCGGTCGCGCCCCTCGTCGTCGCACATGTCGCACACTTCCTCTTCCGTGAAAGTGTTGCACAGGGCGCAGTGGTGCACCGCCTCCACCGCCTGGTGCAGGGCGCGCGACAGCATGTCCGCCCCTTCGCGGTCGTGCTGCAGCAGGTGGAAGGCCATGCGCTGGGCCGACTTGGGGCCGA
>JAZJZQ010000644.1:0-6706 GCA_040389625.1 Pseudomonadota bacterium
TGAACGCCCTACCGCTTAATCATTTACAGGAGTCATCGTGAAAATCACCGTCGTTTCCAGAACCGAGAAGCAACTGCTGGAACTGTCGCGCCTGCTCCGCGAGCGCAACGGGGCCGACGAAATCGACGCCATCCTGGGCAAGATGCAACGCCTGCAGGAACCGGTCGACAGCAACCTGCTGCTGCTGGACCAGCCCACGCTGGACGAGGCCGACCTGGACCAGCTCGAGCGCCTGAGCACCGGCTACCCCACGCTGGCCGTGATCGTCATCTGCCAGCAGCAGGACCCGGATTTCCTCATGCAAGCCATGCGCAGCGGCGTGCGCGAAGTGCTGGCCAGCCCGGCCGACCCGGAACAGCTGCTGCCGGCCGTGCGCCGCATCGAGGAAAAGCTGCAGAACCGGGTGCGCCCGCTGGGCAAGGTGCTGGCCTTCATTTCCTGCAAGGGCGGCAGCGGCGCCACCTTCATCGCCACCAACCTCGGTTACGCGCTGGCCACCCAGGAAAACAAGAAGGTGGCCCTGTTCGACCTCAACCTGCAGTTCGGCGACGCCTCGCTGTTCGTGTCGGACCACAAGCCGCCGGCCACGCTGGCCCAGGTGGCCCAGCAGATCCACCGGCTCGACCCGTCGTTCCTGGCCGCCAGCATGGTGCAAGTGTCGCCCAACTACGGCGTGCTGGCCGCGCCGGAAGACCCGGCCCACGCCAACGACGTCAAGCCCGAACACATCAGCCAGCTGCTGCAGCTGGCCCGCCAGCACTATGACTATGTGCTGCTCGACATCGGCCGCAGCCTGGACGCCGTGTCCGTGCGGGCGCTGGACCAGGCCGACATGATCTTCCCCATCCTGCAGCTGACCTTGCCCTACATCCGCGACGGCAAGCGCCTGCTGGGCGTGTTCCGCTCGCTCGACTACCGCAAGGACAAGATCCACTTGATCGTCAACCGCTACGCGCCGGGCGGCGAGATCCGCCTGAGCGACTGCGAGGACGCCTTCGGCACCCGCATGTTCAAGACCGTGCCCAACCACTATGAAGCGGCGGCTGCCTCCGTCAACCAGGGCGTGCCCATCTTGCAGCTGGCCAAGGCCAGCCCCGTGTCCAAGGCCTTGCAGGAGCTGGCCCGCACGCTGGCCGGCGAGCCGGGCGAGGAAACCCGCAGCTGGCTGTCCAAAATATTGAAACGGGCCTAAGGCCGTCGTTCCACCAGGAGAATCACCATGTCCACCCAGCCCCCATCCATCCGGGAACGTCTCAACAGCGGCGGCACGGCCCTCGGCCCGGCACCCTATGTGCTGCCCGGCGCCAGCTCGATCGACACCCGCAGCTACCAGGACCTCAAGCACCGCATCCACCAGGCCCTGCTGGACCGGGTCGACCTGGAGGGCATGCAGCGCCTGTCGCAGAGCGAGATCCGCGACGAGCTGCGCATCCTCGTCGAGCGCCTGCTCGACGAAGGCACCATGGTCATCAACGATGCCGAGCGCAAGAGCCTCACGCGCGACATCCAGTACGAGGTGCTCGGCTTCGGCCCGCTCGAGCCGCTGCTGGCCGACCCCAGCGTGTCCGACATCCTCGTCAACACCCACAAGCAAGTGTATGTGGAACGCCACGGCCGCCTCGAGCTGACCGACGTCACCTTCACCGATGACGCCCACCTGATGAAGATCATCGACAAGATCGTGGCCCGGGTGGGCCGCCGCATCGACGAATCGAGCCCCATGGTGGACGCGCGCCTGCCGGACGGCTCGCGCGTGAACGCCATCATCCCGCCGCTGGCGATCGACGGCCCCATCATGTCGATCCGGCGCTTTTCCGCCACCCCGCTGCGGCTGGCCGACCTGGTCGACTACAAGAGCCTGACAGGCAGCATGGGCACGCTGCTGCAGGGCTTGGGCAAGGCCAAGGTCAACATCCTGATCTCGGGCGGTACCGGTTCCGGCAAGACTACGCTGCTCAACGTGATCTCCGGCTTCATCTCGCACAGCGAGCGCATCGTGACGGTGGAAGACGCGGCCGAGCTGCAGCTGCAGCAACCGCACATCGTGCGGCTCGAGACGCGCCCGCCCAACATCGAGGGCAAGGGCGAAGTGTCGCAGCGGGCCCTGGTGCGCAACGCGCTGCGCATGCGGCCCGACCGCATCATCCTGGGCGAGGTGCGCGGCGGCGAGGCGCTCGACATGCTGCAGGCCATGAACACGGGCCACGAGGGCTCGATGGCCACCATCCACGCCAACACCCCGCGCGACGCCCTGACCCGGCTCGAGAACATGATCAACATGGTGGCGGCCAACCTGCCCAGCAAGGCCATGCGCCAGCAGATCAGCTCGGCCATCGGGGTGGTGGTGCAGGTGGCGCGCCTGACGGACGGCAAGCGCAAGATCACCTCCATTTCCGAAGTGACGGGCATGGAGGGCGACATGATCACCATGCAGGAAATCTTCGCCTTCCGCCAGACCGGACTGGACCCCATCGGCACCGTGCTGGGCAGCTTCAAGGCCAGCGGCGTGCGGCCCCGCTTCTGCGACCGGCTGCGCCACTTCGGCGTGGCCCTGGACGACACCATGTTCGACCCCAACCGTGAACTGAGCTGAACGCCATGGACACCCTCTACTACATCTTCGGCATCCTGATCTTCGTGGCCGTGGTGCTCGGCATCGAGGCGCTGTACCTGGCCTGGAACGGCACCAAGGGGCCGGAGGCGGAACGGGTGGCGCGCCGCCTGCGCACCATGTCGGCCGGCGCCCACCTGGGCCAGCAAAGCAATTCCATGATCAAGCAGCGCCTGTTGAGCGAGTCGCCGGCCCTGCAGCGCTTGCTGCTGGAACTGCCCCGTATCAGCCAGGTGGACCGCTTGCTCGAGCAAAGCGGCCTGTCCTGGAGCGTGGCCGAGTTGATGGGAGTGCAGCTGCTGTGCTTCATGGTGATGCTGATCGGCGCCCTGTGGATGGGCCTGCCGTGGCTGCTGGTGCTGGTACTGGCGGCCGGCGCCGCCGGCCTGCCGCTGCTGTATGCGCTGCGCGCCAAGGACCAGCGCCTGGCCCGCATCGACGAACAATTACCCGACGCGCTGGACCTGATCGGGCGCGCCGTACGGGCCGGCCACGCCTTCCCCACGGCGTTGGCCATGGTGGGCGACGAGATGCGCGAACCGCTGGCCGGCGAATTCGCGGCCGCCTTCGACGAGGTCAACTTCGGCATCTCGATGCAGGACGCGCTGCTCAACCTGGCCACCCGCGTGCCCAGCACCGACTTGCGCTACTTCGTGATCGCCGTCACCATCCAGCGCGAGACGGGCGGCAACCTGGCCGAGCTGCTCGACAACATCAGCGCCATCATCCGGGCCCGCATGAAGCTGATGGGCCAGATCCGCGTGCTGTCGGCCGAGGGCAAGATGTCGGCCTGGGTGCTGGGCCTGCTGCCGTTCGCGGCGGCGGCCATGATCCACCTGACCAGCCCGCAGTTCCTGGCCGTGCTGTACACCGACCCGGGCGGCCGCAAGATGCTGGCCGGCGCGCTCACGATGATGTTGATCGGCCTGTACGTCATGCGCCGCATCATCCGCATCCGCGTCTGAGGAGAGCCGACATGTCCATACTCCAACTGGGAATATTACTGCTGCTGTTCCTGGCCGTGTTCGGCGTGGCCATGGTGGTGCTGGCACGCTTTGCCGCCAACCCGGTCCAGCAGCGCCTGGACCAACTGAGCGGCCCCGGCCAGCCCGACGGCGCCAGCCGGGGCGCCCCCAGCCAGGGGCCATGGCTGACCCGCCTGATCCGGCTGACGGGGCCGCTGGCCAAGCTGTCCGTGCCCGAGGGCGAGTGGGAAAAGTCGCCCCTGCGCACCCGCTTCATGACGGCCGGGCTGCGCAATCCGAACGCGCCCACGCTGTTCTTCGGCGCCAAGACGGGGCTGGCCGTGGTCCTGCCCTTCATCACCTACGTCGTGCTGAACACGACCCGCACCCACTACAGCGGCAACACGCTGCTGTTTTGGCTGCTGGTGGCGGCGGCGCTCGGCTATTACCTGCCCAACCTGCTGCTGAGCCAGCGCATCCAGACCCGCCAGCGCGAAATCTTCAACGGCTTCCCCGACGCGCTGGACCTGATGACGGTGTGCGTGGAGGCCGGCCTGGGCATGGACGCGGCGCTGGGCCGGGTGGCGCACGAGATCGGCCTGAAGAGCCCGCTGCTGGCCGACGAACTGAACCTGGTCACCCTGGAACTGCGGGCCGGCAACACCAAAGAGCGGGCCTTGCGCAACCTGGCCCTGCGCACCGGGGTGGAAGATGTGGACGCGCTGGTGGCCATGCTGATCCAGGCCGAACGGTTCGGCACCAGCGTGGCGGACTCGCTGCGGGTGCAATCGGAACAGCTGCGCACCAAGCGCCGCCAGCGGGCCGAGGAAATGGCCGCCAAGATCGCCCTGAAACTGCTGTTTCCCCTGATTTTCTTCATTTTCCCCTCATTGCTGGTGGTGTTGATGGGGCCCGCGTTCATCCAGATTTACCGTGTGCTGTTGCCTGGCATAGGCGGCTCAAACTAATCGAAGGAGCACATCATGTCCAACTTGAAACCCATCGTCATCGCGGTCGCCGGTGCGGCCATGCTGGCCGCCTGCAGCAGTCCCGCCGTACGCCAGCCGTTGCAGGTGCAGGGCGTGCAACGGGTCAACCAAAGCACGGAACAGAGCGCGGCCAGCTGGTACCGGCTGGGCAAATATCACCAGCAACGGGGGCAACTGAGCCTGGCGCTGGGCGCCTACGCGCAGTCGCTGGCGCTGGACGCGGGCCAGCTCGACGCCCGCAACGCCGTGGCCGCCATCGATGCCCAGCAGGGCCGCCTGGCCGACGCGCGCGACGCCCTCAAGCGCCTGGCCGACGATTATCCCGGCGAAGCCCAGCCCCTGAACAACCTCGGTTACGTGTACTACCTGATGGGCGACTATCCGTCCGCCATCGCCACCTTGACGCGCGCGGTGGCGCTCGATCCGAACGGCCGCGCCTACTACAACCTGGTGCAGGCCCAGACGGCGGCCCGCGACGGCACACCGGCCGGCGCCTTGCTGGCCGGCGCGGCCCCGGCCCCGGTGCCGGCCGGTGCCATGGCCGAGCGCGCTGCACCAGCCGCGACAGAGGCATCGCCTTCGCGCATGGAGCTGGTGGAACTGGCACCCAACGTGCTGGAACTCAAGCTGCGCCCCAGCCAGGCCATCGCCGCCGTGCCGTCCCTGCCGGCCGCAGCGCCGCTGGTCGTGCCGCCGGTGCGCATCGCGCCAGCGGCCGTGGCCGCGCCCGTTGCGCCCCCCCAGACGATGACAGTGGCCGCCTTGCCCGCCGCGGCGCCGGCGGCCAAGCCCGTCGCGCTCGCGGCCGCCCCCGCGCCGGCAGCAGCGGTGCAACCAACAGTGGTCGCCACCGTGCCGGCCCAGACAGCCATGGCCAAGGCAGTGACCGTCGCGCCAGCGCCGGCAGCGGCAGTACAAGCAGTCGTGGCGCCGGCAGCAGCGGCGACACCAGTAGCGCTTGCCGCGGCACCGACACCGACACCGGCATTAGCGGCCAAGCCAGTGGCCGTCGCCCCGGCTCCTGCACTCACACCACAAGCGGTTGCGATTGCGCCCGCCCCGGCCGTAACGGCCCGGCCGGCTACCGTCATCCCGCCCGCGGCGCCTGAACCGGCGCCGCATCCGGTAGCCATTGCGGCTGCGCCGGCCCCGGCAGCAGCGGCCAAGCCAGTTTCCGTCGTCCCGGCCGCCGTTCCTGCACCAGCGCCCCAACCGGTGGCAATCGCCGCTGCGCCGGCCCTGATGGCAACGACCGAGCCGGTGACCGTCGCCCCGGCCCCCGCTCCTGCACCAGCGCCGCAACCGGTGGCAGTCGCCGCTGCGCCGGCCCGGGCGGCAACAGCCGAGCCGGTGACCGACACCACGGATCCCGCTCCTGTACCTGCGCCGCAACCGCTGGCAGTCGCCGTTGCGCCGGCCCTGGCGGCAACGGCCGATCCGGTGACCGTCGCCCCGGCCCCCGCTCCTGTACCTGCGCCGCAACCGGTGGCAGTCGCCGCTGCGCCGGCCCCGGCAGCAGCGCCCAAGCCTGCTACTTACGCCGCAGCGCCCGCTCCGGCCGTCGTGGCCAAGCCGGCCGCCATGGCGCCGGTACTGGCACTGGCACCGACCACCGTCCCGGCCACCACCACGCCGCGCCTGGAAATCAGCAACGGCAACGGTGTCACGGGCCTGGCCAAGCGCTATCGTTCCGTGCTGGGCAAGCTGGGCATCCTGGCCTCGCGCATCAGCAACGCGCGCCCGTTCCACCAGCAGGCCAGCGTAATCCAGTACCGCCCCGGCTTCGCCGCCCAGGCCGCCAGCCTGCAAAGCGCCCTGCCCGGCCGCACGTACCTGCAGCAGTCGGCCTCGCTGAACCATGCCGATGTGCGTCTGCTGCTGGGCAAGGATGCGCCCTCGCAACTGGCCCAGGCCGAACAACTGCAGGATGGCGCGCGCTTCGCGGCCGTCGATACGACGCGCTGACCAGAACGGCACACATTTTTAAAACAACTAGAGGTGGCTCATGCTCATCACACTGAAACGTACTCCTGCCGGACTGCTGCTGGCCTGCCTGCTGGCCCTGCTGCTGGCTGCCTGCGGCGGCTCGAACGGCGGCCCCGGCGGCGGCTGCACCAACCTGGACCCGTCGCGCGACCCCA
>JAZJZQ010000645.1:0-3795 GCA_040389625.1 Pseudomonadota bacterium
CCCTCGATCAGGCTGATGATGTCGACGATCTTCTTGGACGAGCTGTTGATGTCGTCCATGGTGGCGATCACGTCGGCCACGATCACGCCGCCTTCCTGGGCCACGTTGGAGGCGTTGACGGCCAGCGCGTTCGCTTCCACCGAATTGTCGGCGTTCTGCTTGACGGTGGCGGCGAACTGCTCGACGCTGGACGCCGTCTCCTCCAGGCTGGCGGCCTGGGCTTCCGTGCGGCCCGACAGGTCGGCATTGCCGGCCGCGATCTGGCGCGTGGCCACGGCCATCGTTTCCACATTCATGCGCACGTCGCGGATGGTGGCGATCAGGTTGCTGTTCATTTGCTGCAGGGCGCGCAGCAGCTGGCCCACCTCGTCGGTGGACTTGGTGTCGAAACGGGCCGACAGGTCGCCGGCGGCGATGGCGCGGGCGCCCTGCAGGGCCCGGTTCAGCGGTTGCAGCATGCCGGTGCGCAGGGTGTACCACAGGAACACGTTGATCAGCAGGCCGATGAAGGTGGCGCCGAAGATGCCGTAGCTGAGGACGGTGTTACGGCCGTCCGAGCCCATCAGGCTGGCCAGGCAGACGCCGGCCAGCAGCGTGTTGACGAGACTGGTGCAGGCCCAGATGCGCATGGCCAGCGACACATGGCTCAAACGGGCCAGCAGGCCGCGCAGGCCGGGCTGCACCACCTCGCCGTGGCGTATCGTGAGGCCGGGCTGGTCCTTGGGCTGCTGGCGGATGGCGCGGTAGGCCTGTTCCGCCTTGGCCACCTGGCCCTGCTCGGCGCGCACCCGCACCGACATGTAGCCGATGGTGCGGCCGGCGTCGCGGATGGGGGTGATGTTGGCCTTGACCCAGTAGTAGTCGCCATTCTTGCAGCGGTTCTTGACCAGGCCGGTCCATGGATAGCCGGCCTTGATGGCGCGCCACAGGTCGGCGAACGCTTCGGGCGGCATGTCCGGGTGGCGCACGATGTTTTGCGGCGAACCGACCAGTTCCTCGGCGGTGTAGCCGCTCACTTCGCAGAAATACGGGTTGACGTAGGTGATGTTGCCGTCCAAATCTGTCTTGGACACGATGGCGTGGTCGTCCAGGACTTCCTGTTCGCGGTCGGTGACGGGCAGGTTGGTGCGCATGACGGCTATCTCCAAGGAAAAAAGTCTATTCTTGCTCTATCGCAAGGTATGACGTCAAGTGTACGGAGTCGGACTCGCAAATTTATTGATATAGATCAAAAATCTCCAGATTGGGATGGGGTAGCCGGTACCCCCGCCGACGGGCCGCCGGCCCTGCCGTCATGCGGGGCGCGCCATGTTTTCAGGGAGTAATCCGGGCCGGGGCGGGCGCCCCGTCCGCTCAGTCGCTGCCGGCCAGCAGCGGGCGCAGCTGGCCGACCGCGTAACCTTGGGCATAATCGACGCCGATGTCGCGTACTTGCGCGAGGATGAGGTCATTTTCCACATATTCGGCCACCGTGCGGATGCCCATCACGTGCCCTACCTCGTTGATGGCCTTGACCATGGCGCGGTTGATGGCGTTGGTGGCCAGGTCGCGCACGAAGATGCCGTCGATTTTCAGGAAGTCCACCGGCAAGGCTTTCAGGTAGGCGAACGAGGACAGGCCGCTGCCGAAATCGTCGAGCGAGAAGCAGCAGCCCAGCCGCTTGAGCTTGTGCATGAAATCTTGCGCTTTCGGCAAATTGCCGATGGCCGCCGTTTCCGTGATCTCGAAGCAGATCTGTTCCGGCGCGATGTCGTACTGGCTGAATTGCTCGACGATGTAGTCGTGCAGCGCGTCGTCGCCGAGCGAGGTACCCGACAGGTTGATGGCGTACTGGGCCGGGTGGCGCTGGTGGCTGTCGATGTAAGCCTGGGGCAAGTCCAGGCTGTCGCGCAGGCTCTGGATGTGGCGGCACACGGAACGTATCACCCAGCGGTCGATGTCGAGCATCATGTCGTAGCGTTCGGCGGCCGGGATGAAGGCGCCGGGCAGGATCAGGTCGCCCTTGGGGCCCAGGATGCGGATCAGCACCTCGTCGTGCGGCTTGCCTTCGGCCGTCAGGCTGACGATGGGCTGGGCGTACAGGCGGAAGCGCTGCTGCTCGAACGCCTCGCTCAGGCGCGACACCCACAGCATTTCGCCGTGGCGCTGGGTCAGCCGCAAATCCGATTCCTGGTACTGGTGGACCCGGTTGCGGCCCCGCTCCTTGGCCAGGTAGCAAGCCTGGTCGGCTGCCACCAGCAGTTCGCTCAGGGACTTGCTGTTCTCGTTCACTTCCACCACGCCGATGCTCACGCCCAGCTCGAAGCTGCGGTTTTCCCACACGAAGCGAAAGCCCTTGACGGACTGGCGCAAGTCTTCCGCCACGTGCATGGCCTGGGACGGCGGACAGTGGGGCAGCAGCACGCCCAGTTCGTCGCCGCCGAGCCGGGCCAGGATGTCGGAATCGCGCATCTGGGTCTGCAGCAGCTTGGCCAGCAGTTGCAGCAGCAGGTCGCCGGCGCCGTGGCCGCAGGTGTCGTTGACCACCTTGAACTGGTCCAGGTCCAGGTACAGCAGGGCGTGCACGTGGCCCTCCTCCTTGGCGCTGCGCAGGGCGGCGGCCACCTGGGATTCGAACTCGCTGCGGTTGATGAGGCCGGTCAAGGCGTCGTGCGTGGCCTGCCAGCTGAGCTGGCGGCTCAGCCGCCGTTCGTGGCTCACGTCGCGGAACACGACCACGGCGCCCAGCAGTTCGTTCTCGTCCGACCAGATGGGGGCGGCCGATTCCTCGACGGCGATGTGGCGCCCTTCGCGCGTGACGAGCTGGCTGTTGGACGTCACGCTGACAGTCTGGCGCAGCCGCAGGCATTTCAGCGCCACGTGCTCGCCGACGGCACCCTGCTCCTCGTCCACCAGGCGCAAGGTGGTGCCGATGTCCACGCCCTGGGCCTGTTCGCTGGTCCAGCCCGTCAACTGTTCGGCCACCCGGTTCAGGTACAGGGTGTGGCCGTGGGCGTCGGTCGTGATGACGCCCTCGCCGATCGAGCGCAGCGTGACCTCGGCCAGTTCGCGCTGGCGCGCCGTGCGCCGCGCCTCGGACTTGCGGCGCGAGATGTCCCACATCATGCCCAGCGTGCCGCGCGCGTGGTGCCCTGGCGTGAAGGTGATCTTGGCCTTGGCGGCCAGCCAGTGCTGGGTGGCGTCCGGCCATACGACGCGAAATTCCAGTTCATACCCGTCGCCCCGGTCCACCCCGGCTTGCATGGTGCGCAGCACGGCGTCACGGTCGGCCGGGTGTACGGTGGCGAGAAAGTCGGAGAAGGGCTGGGCCAGGTCGTCCGGCGCCAGCCCCAGCAGTGCCGCGCCGGGCGCGACCCAATTGACGGTGCTGTCCAGCACGCTGCCGTCGTGTAACTCCGAATCCCAGATGGTCATCTGCGCTGCATCCAGCGCCAATCCTAGTCTAGCTTCCAGCGTGTCCATGGCATGCTCCCACTGCGGCGGCCTGGTCGGCGCCATATGCGCCCGCTCCTTTCGGCCGGCTGCCGCCTATGGATTTGACAGTGACAACGGCAGCAGGTTCCGTCCAAAGGCGGCCGGCAGGCGATGCCGCCGGCCCCGGCGCGACGGTTTCCTGCGCATGAGGCGAGCCGTTGTTCCAAATTCCGTCCAGCGGTGGCCTGGCGCGCCCGGCAAGGCGCCGTCGCCTGGCGCAGTGCTTGCCTGCGTAAGGACAACGGCCGGCGTGCCGTCCGTGCGGGCTCAGCGGCCGGGCAGCAGCCGGCGCAAGCGGGCCGCCAGCCCGGCCAGAACCAG
>JAZJZQ010000646.1:0-4156 GCA_040389625.1 Pseudomonadota bacterium
GCACAGCTGGCGCCCCAGCGCGAACCAGTGCTCCTGCGGCAGCTGGCCCTGGGCGATGGCGACGAAGCTGGCCAGCCGCACCTCCGAGGCCAGCAAGTCGTAGCAGCTGGGGTCGAGGCGGCGCTCGCTCAGGTTGTAGCCGATGGCCAGCAGCTTGGTGGTGGGGTTGTAGAGGAAACTGTAGTCGGGCTGGGCGCAGGCGCCGCAGCGCAGCAGCAGGGTGTCGATGGCGGCCATGCGGGCCCGGGCCTGGGCGCTGCCCTGCGCCACCAGCGTGGCCAGGCGCGCCTGGCGCGCGCGCTCGTCCGGCGCCAGGTCCGACGGCGCCGCCTCCATGCCGGGCCAGCTGGCCAGCGCGCGCAGCGTGGGCATGCGCGCCAGCCGGCTGTCGCACAGGGCGCCGGGCCCCAGCGCCAGCCAGGGCGCGTACAGTTCCAGTTCCTCGCGCATGGCGCGGCACTGGGCCGCCAGCGCCGTGCTCCACTCGCGCGCGGCCTCGTCGCCATGGGCGGCGGCCGCCTCCTGCAGCGTATCGGCGGCGGTGCCGGCCTGGGCCAGCCAGCCGTGCAGCGCGCCCAGGTCGGCCGGGTCGGGCCGCCCGGGCGGCGCCAGCAGGGCGTCCAGCGCCTGCAGCGCTGGCGCCCCCGTCAGCGCCGATGCCGCCGGCGCCATGGCCGCCAGCGCTTCGTGCAACACGCCCAGGGTGGCGGCCAGGCCGTCCACGCACTGCGGCCCCAGCAGGGGCTGGTCGGCCAGGCCGGCCAGGCCGGCCCGCAACGTGAGCAGGTGGCCGGCCAGGTTGCCGCTGTCGACGGTGGAAATGTAGATCGGGTGCAGCGGCTTGAGGGTGCGGGTGTCGTACCAGTTGTAGAAATGGCCCTGGTGGCGTTCCAGCAGTTCCATCGCGCCCAGCGTGCAGGCGGTGCGCTCGAGCAGCTGGCCCGTGGGCAGGAAGCCGAAGTCCCACGCGCTCAGGTTGGCCAGCAGGGCCAGCCCAATGTTGGTGGGCGAGGTGCGGTGCGCCACCACGGCCACCGGATGCTCCTGCACGTTGTCGGGCGGCAGCCAGTTGTCGTCCGGTCCCACGTAGCGGTCGAAATAGCCCCAGGTGCGGCGCGCCAGCTGGTGCAGGAAGCGCAGCTGGGCCGCGCTGAGGCGGGCCGGCGCACGCGGCACGGGCCGGCTGATCCACCACGCCAGCAGCGGCGCGGCCAGCCACGCGGCCAGCAGCGGCGCGGCCGGCGCCATGCCGGCCGGGCGCCACAGGGCCAGCGCGGCGCCGCCCGCCACCGCCAGCAGCGATGTGCCGCGCATGGCGCGCCAGCAGTCGCCCAGGCCGGCCCCGGCCCGCGCCAGGCCCGAGGCGCGCCATTCCAGCAGGCGCTGGCGCGATACCAGCAGCCGCCACAGGGCACGGCCGATGGCGTCCAGCGCGAACGCCGCTTCGTACGGCAGCCAGGCCAGCACCAGCAGCGCGTGCGAGAAATGCATGCCGGCCACGCGCAGCACGCCCCACAGATGCTGGGGCCACAGCGTGTCGCGCGGGCGGCGCAGCGCGTGGTACAGGGCCCCCACCAGCGGCGGCAGCAACGGCACCGTCAGCACGGCCGCCGTCCACAGCCACGGGTCGGGCAGCGCGCCCCACGCCACCAGCAACGCCAGCAGCAGCGCCGGCGCCGTCAGGCTGCGGCGCAGGTTGTCGAACAGCTTCCAGCGCGACAGCGCCGACAGCGGATTGCGCTCACGCCGGCCGCCCGGCGCCGCCACCGGACCGGCCAGCCAGCCGCACAGCTGCCAGTCGCCGCGCAACCAGCGCTGGCGGCGGCTGACGTCGTCGCCATAGGTGGCCGGCCACGCCTCGTACAGCTGCACGTCGCTCAGCAGGCCGGCGCGCAGATAGCAGCCTTCCAGCAGGTCGTGGCTCAGGATCAGGTCGTCGGGCAGGCGCCCGCCCAGCACCTGCTCGAACATGTCGACATCGTAGATGCCCTTGCCGATGAACGAGCCTTCGCCGAACACGTCCTGGTACACGTCCGACACGGTGCGGGTGTAGGGGTCGATGCCCGGTTCGCCGCCGCACAGGCGCTCGTAGCGCGAGGCCGCCTCGCCCGGCAGGCTGGCCGCCACCCGCGGCTGCAGCACGCCGTAGCCCTCCACCACGCGGCCGCGGGTGGCGTCGTAGCGCGGCTGGTTGAGCGGATGGCGCATGGTGGCGATGCACTGGCGGGCCGTGTCGCGCGGCAGCGCGGTGTCGGTGTCGAGCGTGATGACGTAGCGGATGCCCTGCAGCCGCGCGCTGTCGCCTTCCACCAGCGAGAACGCGTCGCGCGCGCCGCCGCGCAGGTAGCGGTTCAGGGCGTGCAGCTTGCCCCGCTTGCGCTCGCAGGCCATCCACACCCCCTGGCGCGGATTCCACAGGCGGGGGCGGTGCAGCAGCAGGAACGGCGCCCCTTCGTAGCGGGCGTTGAGGGCGCGCATGCGCTGCTGCAGGTGGGCCAGCAGGGCGCCATCGTCGGGCAGGGTTTCCGCGTCGGCGTCGGGGAAATCGGTCAGCAGGCAGAACACGAGATTGGGATCGCGGTTGGCCAGGAAGCGCACTTCCAGCTGTTCGCACAGCTCGTCCACGTTGTCGCGGCTGTAGACCAGGGTGGGCACGGCCACCACCGTGCGCGCGTCGTCCGGCACGCCGGCCCGGAAATCCATGCGCGGCAACGGATGGGGCCGGGTCAGCACGGTGGCGCCCCAGTTCACCAGGCTCAGCGCCAGCTGGCCGCTGCCCAGCAGCGCCAGCACGCCCAGCGCGGCCAGCAGCCACGGCTGGTCGACGCCATCGCGCGCCGTGCGCGCCAGCAGCCAGCCGCCGGCGCCGGCCGTGAGCAGGCCGATGGCGCCCAGGTAGCAGGCCAGCGGCGCGCGCCGCGCCAGCTGGCCCAGGCGCTGCGCCAGCGGCAGGCGCACCCCGGCCAGGCGGGCCAGCTCGGCCGAACCGGGCCCCACCAGGTAGTAGCCCACGTGACGGTGGCGCAGCTGGCCGTCGCCGGCCGCCTCCTGCGCCAGCCGCACGGCACGCTCGGCCACCTGCTCTTCCGTGGCCGGCGCGTGGCGGGCCAGCATCTCGATCACGTGGCGGTACTGGTCGCGGGTGGCGAAGTCCATGCCGGCGTAGATGCCGGCCGGGTCCTGCCGCAAGACGCGCTCGACGGCGCTCATGCTCTCGACGAATTCCTGCCAGTCCATGGTGCCCAGGAAGCGCAGGCTGCCGATGCTGTTGGCGATCGACACCTGCTCGGCCGCCTGCAGCTGGATTTCGGCCTGGATCAGCTGCTCGATGGTCTGGCCCGACTCGGCCAGCCGGTGCGACAGCCACGTCAGGGCCAGCGTCAGGGCCGGACTCTGGCCCTGCAGGCGGCGCGCCAGCTCGGCCACGAAGGCACTCGTGATGGGCGGGTTGGAACGGGCCATGTCGGCCACCAGCAGGATCAGGCCGCTGGGATTGCGGTCGGCCACCTCCACCATGCGCTCGGCCCACTCGGTGGCCTGGTCGCGCTGGGCGCGGTTGTCGGCCACCCGCGCGGCCACCCGGCGCAGGTTCTCGATCAGGGCCAGGCGCAGCATGATGGGGATGGCCCACAGTTCGCCCAGCTGCAGCGTGGCCACTTCCTGGTAGGCGTCGACGAAGCGGCACAGGCTTTCCGGATCGACCCGGCCATCGCCATGGGCAATGATTTCCAGCGCGATCTTGTAGACGCGCGGACAGCCGTTGGCCGCCTCGCCGCCCAGGCGCGGCAGCTGCCGGCTGTAGTTCTTGGGCAGGTGGCGGCGCGCGGTGCGGATCTGGTCTTCGATCAGGTAGTAATTGTCGAGCAGCCATTCGGAGGCGGGCGTGACCTGGCGGCCGGCCTGGATGGCTTCCGTCAGGCCATCGCAGGTGGAAGCGATGACGGCCGCGTTGTCGGCCAGACGGGACAGCAGGCGGTCGCGGCCGCCGCCGGGGCTGGGCGCGTGGTGCGACGCCAGCGCGCGGCCATGGGCCGCCATCTGGGCTGCGCTGAACAGCTCGGCACGCAGGGGCATGTCCTCGTCATCGTCGGTGCGCAAGGTGCCGGCCGACGTTGCGTGAAAGCCCAGCGTGAACTCCGGCAACAGGGAAGTGTGC
>JAZJZQ010000647.1:0-2256 GCA_040389625.1 Pseudomonadota bacterium
CCTCCCGCCTGCGCGCAACGCCGCCCTGAAGTACAATCTTCCCTTTGCGTTGGAAGGGGAAGCGTGATGCGCGCGATCGAGATCACCAAGCCGGGTCCGGCTGATGTGCTGAAGCTGTGTGAACGTCCGGTGCCGGCCGTCAAGGCGGGCGAGGTGCTGATCAAGGTGCATGCGGCCGGCATCAACCGTCCCGACGTGTTCCAGCGCCAGGGCAGCTACGCGCCGCCGCCGGGCGCGTCCGACCTGCCGGGCCTGGAAGTGGCCGGTGAGATCGTGGACGGCGACCTGGCTGGCAGCGAGTTCAAACGGGGCGACATGGTGTGCGCGCTGGTGCAGGGCGGCGGGTATGCCGAGTACTGCGTGGCGCCCGCCCAGCAATGCCTGTCCGTGCCGCGCGGCCTGTCGGCCCTGGAGGCCGCTTCGCTGCCGGAAAACTACTTTACCGTCTGGAGCAATGTGTTCGACCGCGCCCACCTGCGCGGCGGCGAGACGCTGCTGGTGCAGGGCGGCACTTCCGGCATCGGCGTGACGGCCATCCAGCTGGCCGCCGCCATGGGCCACCGCGTGTTCGCCACAGCCGGCAGCGACGACAAGGCGCGCGCCTGCGAAACGCTGGGCGCCGAGCGGGGCATCAATTACAAGACCGAGGATTTCGCCGCCCTGGCCAAGTCGCTCACCAACGAGCGCGGCGTCGACGTGATCCTGGACATGGTGGGTGGCGACTATCTGCCGCGCGAAATCGGCTGCCTGGCCGACGACGGCCGCATCGCCCTGATCGCCTTGCTGGGCGGCGCCAAGGCGACGGTGGACCTGGGCCAGGTGCTGCGCCGCCGCCTGACCATCACGGGCTCGACCCTGCGGCCACGTTCCGTCGCGTTCAAGGCCGCCATCGCGGCCCAGTTGAACAAGCGCGTGTGGCCGATGTTCGAGGCGGGCAAGATCAAGCCCGTCATCTATGAAGTCTTCCCGCTGGAGCAGGCGGCCGAGGCGCATGCGTTGATGGAACGCAGCACCCATGTGGGAAAAATCATGTTGCAGGTAATTTGATACGTTTTTGACGGCGATGATGGTCGTTTGTATCATTTTCGCCGACTCGGGCCCAGCGGTGCGTGCCGCTGGTTTGACCGGCCTTCGGGCCTCACGTTAAAATAGCGGGTTATTGAAAATTAGGCTACTATGCGACGCAAACTCGTCATCGGTAATTGGAAAATGAACGGCAGCCGTGCCGGCAATGCGGAATTGTTGTCTGGTATCACGGCTGGCTTGACCTCCTCTGGCGCGGTATGCGCGGTCTGCGTGCCGGCGCCTTATCTGGCCCAGTGCCAGGCTGTGCTGCAAGGCACGGCCATCGCCTGGGGTGCGCAGGACGTATCGTCCCATGCTTCCGGCGCCTATACGGGCGAAGTATCGGCCGCCATGCTGGCCGATTTCGCTTGCCGCTATGTGCTGATCGGCCACTCGGAACGCCGCGCCTACCACCACGAAAGCGATGCGCTGGTGGCGCAGAAGACCGTGGCCGCGCTGGCCGCCGGTTTGACTCCCGTCGTGTGCGTGGGTGAAACCCTGGCCGAGCGCGAAGCGGGCCGTACCGACGCCGTTGTCGGCGAGCAGCTGGGCGCCGTGCTGGCGGCCATCGGCGCCGGCGACGTGGCGAAGATCGTCGTCGCTTACGAGCCCGTATGGGCCATCGGCACCGGCAAGACGGCCACGCCGCAAATGGCGCAGGACGTGCACCAGGTGCTGCGTGCCCAGCTGGCCGGCAAGGATGCGGCAGCGGCCGCTGGCGTACACATCCTGTACGGCGGCAGCATGAAGCCGGACAACGCCAAGGAATTGCTGTCCATGCCGGACATCGATGGTGGCCTGATCGGTGGCGCGGCATTGAAGGCAGCCGATTTCCTGGCCATCATCCACGCGCACTGAGCGTGTGGGTGGCGGGGCAGGGCAGAGGCTGAGAACTTATTTAAACTGAGAATGGAATAACATGAACACTTTGTTCAATCTGATCGTTGTGGTGCAAGTCCTGTCGGCCCTGGCCATTATCGGCCTGGTGTTGATGCAGCATGGTAAGGGCGCCGATATGGGCGCCGCCTTCGGTTCCGGTGCTTCGGGCAGCCTGTTCGGCGCCACCGGCTCGTCGAACTTCATGTCCAAGTCGACCGGCATCGCCGCCATCCTGTTCTTCAGCGCCACCCTGGGCCTGTCGTTCCTGCAAACCCACAACACCACCGGCGTCAGCGGCGGCGTGATGGATAA
>JAZJZQ010000648.1:0-3335 GCA_040389625.1 Pseudomonadota bacterium
GCAAGCCCGTGTTCAACCGCATCGTCACCCTGAAAGACAGCTGGACCGCCAAGTAAGCCGGCGCCGCTCCCGCCCAACCGCCTCCGGGCGGTTTTTTTGTGCCGCGCCAAGCCAGAAAAATGGGGGACGTAACACGGTTTAGAAAAATGGGGGACGTAACACAGTTTTCCGGCGTTCCAGCCAATACGAGAAAACCGCGAGAAAACCGTGTTACGTCCCCATTTTTTGAAAAAACCGTGTTACGTCCCCATTTTTCTTTGCCGTGCGCCGTCGTTTGAGGAAAGCCAGGCATCGGCGCAAGTCGTTTGCATAAGACAAATGACAATTTAACAAAATCACTTGACTGTGCGGTCAGAACCCGTTTATAAATCAGGCAACTTTGCCCGCCGTTAAGGCCGCTGCGCCATACCCGGGTCCCACCCCACGAACCAGGAACTGTTCCGCGCGATACCCGATGCCCACCGTCCCAGCGCAAAAGAATTGGTTCTCCGTTGCGGCGTCCGTGTGGTGGACTGGGCTCCTGTTGTCGCTCACCGTGGGGCTGGCCCTGTATGTGGTCACGGCCCGCTCCATCGAGCATGACGCGCACCAGCGCTTCCTGAACCAGGCCCGCAACGCCCAGTATGCCCTCGCCGCCCGCGTGCGCGCCTATACGGACGTGCTGCGCGGCGCGGCCAGCTTCTTCCAGGCGGCCGACAAGGTCGACCGCGCCAGCTTCCACCGCTATGTCAGCGGCCTGAACCTGCCGCAACAGTTCGCCGCCATCGACAATGTCAATTTTGCCCAGTACCTGACCGACAGCCAGCGCGCGCGCTTCGAGCAGGCCGTGCGTGCCAGCGGAAGGGCGCTGGACGGCTATCCGCCGTTCGCCATCCAGCCGCCGGGCCGGCGGGCCGACTATGCCGTCATCACCCTGATCGAGCCGGTCGAGCAGTTCAGCGAAAAGCTGGGCATGGACATCGCCGCCCGCGCCCCCGTGGCCCGCGTCCTGGCGCAATCGCGCGACACGGGCGCGCCGGCCACCTCCGGCCAGACCATCGCCCTGCTCGAGCAGCCGCAGCGCACCGGGTTGGCCATGCGCATGCCCGTCTACCGCAAGGACGCGGCGCTCGACAGCGTGGCCCGGCGCCGCGCCGCCTATCTGGGCTCGGTCGGCATCGGCTTCAGCGTGCACCGCCTGGTGCAGGCGGCGCTGGACGAAAGCGCGGGACGCAACCTGCGCTTGTCGCTGTACGACAGCGGCGAACTGGACGAACCGCGCCCCCGCCCGGCGGACGCAGTGCTGCTGTTCGACAGCCTGCCCGCCACCGGCGCCGAACAAACGGACGATCTCTTTGCCACGAACTTGCCGGTAGAGTTTGGCGGGCGCCAGTGGCAAGCCCGCTTCAGCGGCCCCAAGGCGGCCTGGCGCTCGCCCGTGGACGGCTACCTGCCCTATCTGGCGCTGGCCACGGGCAGCGTCGTCACGCTGTTGCTGTATGTGCTGTTCCACACGCTGGCCGCGTCGCGCCGGCACGCCATCCGCATGGCCAAGGCCAT
Organism: Pseudomonadota bacterium; assembly: GCA_040389625.1. Classification (GTDB taxonomy): domain Bacteria; phylum Pseudomonadota; class Gammaproteobacteria; order Burkholderiales; family Burkholderiaceae_D; genus Rugamonas. The sequence goes on from JAZJZQ010000648.1 coordinate 1,540, forward strand.
GACGCGCGAGCTGCGCGACAGCCAGGCCCGGCTGCAGCAGTCGCACCACAAGCTGCGCGGGCTGGCGGCCCACGCCGACCAGATCAAGGAACTGGAGCGCAAGCGCATCGCCCGTGAAATCCATGACGACCTGGGCCAGAACCTGCTGGTGCTGCGCATCGAGGCCGACCTGCTGGCCTCGCGCACCCGCCAGCGCCATCCGCGCCTGCACGCGCGCGCCCGCACCACGCTGGGCCAGATCGACCGCACCATCCGCAGCGTGCGCCACATCATCAACGACTTGCGCCCGGCCGTGCTGGACCTGGGCTTGAGCGCGGCCGTCGAATGGCAGATCGACCAGTTCCGCCAGCGCTCGGGCATGGTGTGTGAACTGGTCGAAGGCGAGGCCGAGATCACGGTCGACGATCTGTGCGCCACGGCTTTCTTCCGTGTGTTACAAGAGTCACTGAGCAATATCCTGCAGCATGCGCGCGCCAGCGCCGTGCGGGTGGAGTTGCGCCAGCAGGACGGCGTGCTGAGCATGACGGTCAGCGACAACGGCGTGGGCATAGTGCCCAGGCAGCGCCACAAGCATGGCTCGTTCGGCCTGGTCGGCATCGAGGAACGCATCGGCATCCTGGGCGGGCGTTGCACGATCAGCGGCGGGCCGGCTGCCGGCACCACGGTCACCGTGTCGGTGCCGGTCGACGGTGGCGCTGACGATGGTGAAGCCAGCTCCTGCGCCGGGCAAGAGCTGGCCGTATAAATCCGCTGCCACCCGGCCAAGCTGGTGCCGGAAATTTGCCGATAGTTTGCGCAAAATCAATAACGATGGATTGCCTTTAAGAAAGAATTCTTCATTCCGGCAAGGCGTGAATGTCGTGCCAGGGGCGCCGCGGCGCAGGCTACTGCAGAGTCCGACTTACTGTCATTTTGCAAGTCATCTTCATAGTGCAAATTACCGACAAATTTTCAAATTTCATGTTGAAATCGGCGGCACGCCGAATATACTAGGACTGTTGACATGCATCAACTAACTGCTACCAGACCCTCGTAGCAGCGTCGGCCCAGGCGACACCACGCCGACTGCCGGCCAACGCTACCACATCCAGCCGAAACACCGCCGCGACGATAGACATTTCGTTTTTCACTCATTCAAGGCAAAGGGATTTCATCCATGATTTCACATGACAGCTTTCAAGCAATTGCCGACCTGGACCTGGAACCGATCAAGGTCAAACTGATGCACGAGGAATCGGGCGAAGGATGGTCGCTGGACCAGGTCAACGCGGTCGAATTTGAATACCGCCGTTTCCTGTACCTGATGAAGACCTTCCCCCACGAGCAGACGGCACCGCTGATGGATGTCGATATCTTCTGGCACTACCACATCCTGGATACGATGAAGTATGCGGCCGACTGCGAAGCCGTGTTCGGCTACTTCCTGCACCACTTCCCCTACATCGGCCTGCGCGGCGAAGACGACGAGCAAGTCCACCACCGCGTCGGCGAGCGCATGCGCGAACTGTATGAAGCCACCTTCGGCGAGAGCTATGACCGCAGCGCCCGCCCGGCCTACTCGGGCGCGGCCGTCCAGGCGGCGGGCGAGGAAACGGCGTATTCGGGCGCGCAAACGGTAGCGTACTCGGGTGCGGCCACCAAGCAAGCCAAGGAAACGGCCTACTCCGGCGCCCAGACCGTAGCCTATTCTGGCGCTGCCACCAAGCAAGCCAAGGAAACGGCTTACTCCGGTGCCCAGACTGTGGCCTATTCGGGCGCGGCCACCAAGCAAGCCAAGGAAACGGCTTACTCCGGTG